>NZ_JBSAXF010000120.1:0-352 GCF_053427845.1 Burkholderia sp. AW49-1
GCCAACGCGGCCAGCATCTGGCCCGTCTGGTTCGAATCGTCGTCGATCGCCTGCTTGCCGAGGATCACGAGTTGCGGCTGTTCCTTGTCGACCAGCGCCTTCAGGATCTTCGCGACGGCCAGCGGCTCGACGCTGTCGTTCGACTCGACGAGGATCGCGCGATCCGCACCGATCGCCAGCGCCGTGCGCAGCGTTTCCTGCGCTTGCGTCACACCGACCGACACCGCGATCACTTCGGTCGCCACACCCGCTTCCTTCAGGCGCACCGCTTCTTCCACCGCGATTTCGTCGAACGGGTTCATCGACATCTTCACGTTCGCGATGTCGACGCCGGTGTTGTCCGACTTCACGC
>NZ_JBSAXF010000121.1:0-352 GCF_053427845.1 Burkholderia sp. AW49-1
CATACAGACGCGCCCAACGGGCCACGCTACCCGCATCACGAATGTCATACAGCGCCGAGACTTCACGCAGAGACAACTCATCGCGCTGCATATGCTGCAACACCCGCAGCTTGAATGGTGCGTCGTAGCTGCTGTATTTGCTCCGCAGTGCCGCACTGCCATGCAAGCGATACGCTGCGACCCAACGCTGCAGCATACCGTGATGGATTCCGTGACGGGCTGACAATGCGTCAAAACCGATATCGCCACACAGATACGCGCTGACAACCTGTTGCTTGAACTGCTCGTCGTACTTCGTCATGAAAAACACCCCAAAGGTTGGATCGGTATCCAACTTTTGGGGTGCAGTTCA
>NZ_JBSAXF010000122.1:0-347 GCF_053427845.1 Burkholderia sp. AW49-1
TGTCACCGATACCGGCACCGACGTCGCCGATGCGTTCTGATTCGTCGTCGCCTTGCCCGTCACGCTGTAGCTACCCGCCGCCACGTTCGGCCAGTCGTAGGTATATGGCGCGGCGCTCGCCTCGCCCAGCCTGACGCCTCCGTTGAAATACTCGACCTTGCTGATCGTCGCGCCCGTCACGCTCGCGTTCGACGTCAGTCTCACCGTCGCCGGGGCGCCACCACTGACTTGCGGCGAGTTCAAGCTGATGCTCGGCGGAACCGGCGTACCGTCCCCCGACGGCAATACCGTTACACTTTCGCTGGGCGTCTTGACGGAATGGCCGCGGTCATCCGATACGGTCACGC
>NZ_JBSAXF010000123.1:0-334 GCF_053427845.1 Burkholderia sp. AW49-1
AGGCATACGCGAACGCGGGCGTGGATCCGAGCGTGATGGGCATGGGGCCGGTGCCGGCATCGCGCCGCTGCCTGGAGCGAGCGGGCTGGACGCCGGGCGATCTGGACCTGATGGAAATCAACGAGGCCTTCGCGGCGCAGGCGCTGGCGGTGCACAAGCAGATGGGCTGGGACACGTCGAAGGTGAACGTGAACGGCGGGGCGATCGCGATCGGTCACCCGATCGGCGCGTCGGGCTGCCGGATCCTGGTGACGCTGCTGCACGAGATGGTCAAGCGCGACGCGAAGCGCGGGCTGGCGTCGCTGTGCATCGGCGGCGGGATGGGCGTCGCGCT
>NZ_JBSAXF010000124.1:0-332 GCF_053427845.1 Burkholderia sp. AW49-1
CGACGGCGTTGCTGACGGTGGTCGGCGGCAGGATCGTGTGGGGTGCGGGGCCGTTCGCGTCGCACGACGCGCCGATCCCGCCCGCGATGCCGGACTGGTCGCCCGTGCGCGAGTACGGCGGCTATGGCGGCTGGGGCGCGACGCAGCGCAACGGCGCACCGCTGCAACGGGCGGCGGCGGCCGCGATGTGCGGCTGCGCGAACGCGTGCAACGTGCACCAGCATGCGCATGCGAGCGCGTGGGGCGGCGCATTGCCGACGTCCGACGCGAAGGGCTTCTGGGGTGCGTTCGGCTGTTCGTGCTGGGCGGTCTGACATGTCGACGACAACCGG
>NZ_JBSAXF010000125.1:0-326 GCF_053427845.1 Burkholderia sp. AW49-1
TCGGGTACGGGTGTCAGTGTCAACAACGCGGCGGGTAATGCGTCGATTCCGTCGCTCGGTTTGCTGCCGGGGCAGTCGGTGCCCGGTCTCACACCGAGCAATTTGAGCGGTAACGCGAGCGGAGTGAAGTCCGGGGCGTCGTCGGTGCATGGCGGTCCGCAGGCGCCGGTCAATCCGATCATCGCGAGCGCGACCGCGCTGAACGTGCTCGACAACCTCACGATTCCGCAGGGCGGGCTGTTCAAACCGACCACGGCGCCGAACGCAAGCTATGTGATCGAGACGAACCCGGCGTTCACGAACCAGAAGAATTTCATCTCGAGCGA
>NZ_JBSAXF010000126.1:0-325 GCF_053427845.1 Burkholderia sp. AW49-1
CCATCGATTTCTCGGAAATCGTTTCCGCGTGATCGAAGAACCAGTTCAGCCCTTCGAGCGGGATGTCCTTGTTGACCTTCTCGAACACGTCGAGCGCGCGGCTGATCGTTTCGTCGTAGGTCGCGTGCATGCGCCACGGCCAGCGGTTCTGCGCGAGCACGCGCACGACGCCTTCGAGATCGTCTTCCATCTGCGCCGGCAGATCGGGACGCGCGACGCGGAAGTCCTCGAAATCGGCCGCCGAGAACACCAGCATCTCGCCCGCGCCGTTGTTGCGGAAGTAATCGGTGCCGTCGTGATACTTGACGCTCTTCGTCCAGTTCAC
>NZ_JBSAXF010000127.1:0-306 GCF_053427845.1 Burkholderia sp. AW49-1
AAAGACAGACTCAGGGGTCTGTAGCTCAGTCGGTTAGAGCACCGTCTTGATAAGGCGGGGGTCGTTGGTTCGAATCCAACCAGACCCACCATTGTCTGGCGGTAACACACCTGAGGCATCTGTACTCATGGGGGCATAGCTCAGCTGGGAGAGCACCTGCTTTGCAAGCAGGGGGTCGTCGGTTCGATCCCGTCTGCCTCCACCAATCTTCAATGACAAGCGTTCGACGTGGTCGAGTCCTTGTCATTGGCGATTGAGCCAGTCAGAGCGGTACGGAGTACGTATCGGCTGTCGTTCTTTAACAAT
>NZ_JBSAXF010000128.1:0-305 GCF_053427845.1 Burkholderia sp. AW49-1
CTGCGTTTCCTCATCGACGACAGCGCGATGATCGCCATCGTCGGCACCGACGCTGAGCTCGAACGCCTGCCGCGTGACAAGCATCTGCCGCGCTGTGTGATCAGCCTCGACGATAACGGCGGCAATCGCACCGCCCCGCCCCGCGCCGTCTGCGCCGCACAAGCCGCCTACGTGATCTATACGTCCGGTTCCACCGGCACACCCAAGGGCTGCATCGTCACTCACGCGAACGTGCTGCGCCTGTTCGACGTCACGCGCGAGTCGTTCTCGCTTGCCGAACACGACGTGTGGAGCGTCTTTCATTC
>NZ_JBSAXF010000129.1:0-297 GCF_053427845.1 Burkholderia sp. AW49-1
ATGTTCAGCGCGGTCGCTTCGACGTTTTCCGCCAGGCCCGCTTCGAGCTGCGGCGCGTCGGCCAGCAGTACCTTCGACACGCCTGCGATCTTTGCTGCCGCATCGGCCGCGCCCTGCGCGTTGTGCCCCGCGACCAGCACGTGAATGTCACCGCCAATCTTCGCTGCCGCCGCCACCGTGTTCAGCGTCGCGGCCTTGATCGACGCGTTGTCGTGTTCTGCAATCACCAGAATCGTCATTTCTTTGCGCTCCCTCTTACAGCACCTTGGCTTCGGTCTTCAGCTTCTCGACCAGCGT
>NZ_JBSAXF010000013.1:0-179413 GCF_053427845.1 Burkholderia sp. AW49-1
TGGCCGGATTTGCTGCGGGCGACCCTGAGCCAAACGGCCTGCCGATCCGGGTTATCGGTCAGTCGATTGTCGTTGTGACGGTTGTCGACGATCGTCCGTTGGACTGCGCCGCTATTGCAGACCGATAAGGACGCTGAGCAATCCACAGATGCGGTGCGGGCCACACGAAGAGGCCCTTGCTATTTAGCGCGCAAACGGGCTTGGCCCAGTCGTTTGATGGTAAGGCTGCTCGCGAAAATCAAGATCGCCATAGTCCGGCGTGATATGGATCTGACGGGTCTTGTGATTGATTTCAAGATAGACGCGATCGCCGGGCTCGAATCCAAACAGCTTGAAGTGTGCATCGATGACGGCCATCCAGGGCAGGTACGGCCAGCCTCGCTTGGGCTTGTCAGGCGTGCTGCGGAGGATCATCTGAAGCACCGTTTTCGGGTCTTGCTGCTTGCGCTTACGGAACAGCGCTTTAATATGGGCGACAGCCATTTCCGACTCCTGAGGTGAGTTGGTTGTGGTCAGCGGGCCGTATGGGTGGCAGCCTATGCGGCCCGCGCTTTTTCGCGGTGATGCTGGTTCAGTCTACGCGAAGAAGAACGCTTTATGAGGTCAATACGAGCGAATTTGCCGAACGGTATAGGGACCATTAGTCGCTTGGAACTTCGCGTTGCCAAGTGGATGGGACTAGCGACGAAATAGTCGAAATGCTTGGGATCGGCGCCGGAATGGCCTGCGCCGGAGCAAGATGCGTTCTGGAAGCTCGAGGCGTGACGACCGACTGCTCCCTCGCCGCAGAGCAGCGGGACGCGTGGGCCGAACGCGACGGGCAATATATAGCGCAGCAACCGCATCTCCTGAATCTCGTGCTGCGGGGAACGCATAGCAACTTCCACTGACCCGTTACCATTAGTTTCTGACGGGTTGGCCTATGGTCGGCGGTTTCGATGCCTGAACGTGGTCGACGACTACACACGCGAGTGCTTGGACATCGAAGTCGATACTTCGCTGCCCGGCCTACGAGTGCAGCAAGTGCTCGAGCGGCCGAAGGAGATGCGAGGCTTGCCCGTATCCATCACGGTCGACAACGGGCCGGAGTTCGCTGGTAAGGTGCTGGATGCATGGGCTTACGAAGCCGGTGTCACGCTGTCGTTCATTCGGCTTGGCAAGCCGGTGGAAAATACCTATATCGAGAGCTTCAACGGGCGGTTCCGCGACGAATGCCTGAACGAGCGCTGGTTCGTCTCAATGCGCCACGCCAAGCGGCTGATTGAAGAATGGCGTATCGAGTACAACACCGAGTGGCCTCATAGTTCGCTCGGCTGTCTGACGCCTGCGCAGTTCGCCCGGGCGCACGACGCGAAGCAGCAGTTTTTAACCTCGGACTCTAACTGCAGTTCGGACTAAAACCGGGGGCAGGTCAGCTTGTGCATCGGGCGGATGGCTCACTAAGTGGCTCACCGTGCGCACAAGGCAAAAGGCCCGTGTTCCTGAGAACACGGGCCTCTGCACTAATTGGGTGGCGAATCAGGGACTCAAACACAAGGCGTTACAGAAATCGAAAAGAACACGGACCGGTGACAATCCCGGCAGTCTCACCTTTTCGGCTCTTTCAGTCTCACGAACCGTGTTGC
Organism: Burkholderia sp. AW49-1; assembly: GCF_053427845.1. Lineage (NCBI taxonomy): Bacteria > Pseudomonadati > Pseudomonadota > Betaproteobacteria > Burkholderiales > Burkholderiaceae > Burkholderia > Burkholderia sp. AW49-1. Next base: position 1,626 of record NZ_JBSAXF010000013.1, read on the forward strand.
AGTCTCACGAATGCCGTTTCCCTGCAACACAAAGCTCAAACGTCAATATTCCCCGCCCGCAACGCATTCGACTCAATAAACGCCCGCCGCGGCTCGACATCATCCCCCATGAGGGTAGTAAAGATCCCGTCCGCAGCAATCGCATCCTCGATCTGCACGCGCAGCAACCGCCGCACTGCCGGATCCATCGTCGTTTCCCACAGCTGTTCGGGGTTCATCTCCCCCAGCCCCTTATACCGCTGCTTCGAAACATTCCGCTCCGCATCCGCCAGCAGCCATTTCATCGCGCTCTTGAAGTCCGCGACAGCCATGCTGCGCTCGCCGCGCTTGATGACCGCACCTTCCCCGATGAGCCCCTTGAACGTATTCGCGGTGGTCACGAGCTGCTGATAATCCGCCGTGTGCTGGAATTCCTGGTCGATGACCGAAACCCGCACGTTGCCGTGATGCGTACGCTCGACATGCAGCGACCGCTGTTCGCGAACCGGGTCATACGAAGGCACGACACGCACTTCGTTCTTCAGCGCCTCATCATGCAACGCAGCGTGCAGCGCCTTCGCCGAAGCCTCAGTCGAAGCCTCATTGGAGAGGTCGATCACCACGCCGTCCATAACAGCTTCCAGCGCCGCCGGGTCATACAACCGGCTCAACCGCTCGATCACGCTCTGCGACAGCAGATACGACCGCGCCAGTTCCCCAAGTGCATCGCCCGAAATCGCCGCCGCATTCTCCCCAGGCACCAGCTCCGACCCTTGCAGCGCCAACCGCAGCATATGCGCGTTGAGCTCCACGTCATCCTTCAGATACCGTTCGTCCTTGCCCGCCTTGATCTTGTAAAGCGGCGGCTGCGCGATATACACGTACCCGCGCTCGATCATGTCCGGCATCTGGCGATACAGGAACGTGAGCAGCAGCGTCCGGATGTGCGCACCGTCGACGTCCGCGTCGGTCATGATGATGATGCGGTGATAGCGCAGCTTGTCGAGGTTGTAATCATCCTTGCCGATGCCGCACCCAAGCGCGGTCACGAGCGTGACGATCTGTTCCGACGACAGCAGCTTGTCGTAGCGCGCCTTCTCGACGTTCAGCACCTTGCCGCGCAGCGGCAGGATCGCCTGGAACTTCCGGTCACGCCCTTGCTTGGCCGAGCCACCTGCCGAGTCGCCCTCGACGATGTAGATTTCGCACTTGGCCGGATCCTTCTCCTGGCAATCCGCGAGCTTGCCCGGCAGCCCGACGCCATCGAGCACGCCCTTGCGTCGCGTCATTTCACGCGCCTTCCGAGCAGCATCCCGCGCACGCGCAGCTTCAACAATCTTCCCGCAGATGATCTTCGCGTCGATCGGCGTTTCCAGCAGGAATTCTTCCAGCGCCTTCGCCACAACCTCTTCAACCGGCGCACGAACCTCGGAAGAAACCAGCTTGTCCTTCGTCTGCGAGCTGAACTTCGGCTCCGGCACCTTCACGGACAGTACGCACGACAGCCCTTCGCGCATGTCGTCGCCGGTCGTCTCGACCTTCGCCTTCTTCGCGATTTCGTTGTCGGTGATGTACTTGTTGATGACGCGCGTCATCGCGGCCCGCAGGCCGGTCAGGTGCGTGCCGCCGTCGCGCTGCGGAATGTTGTTCGTGAAGCACAGCACGTTCTCGTTGTAGCTGTCGTTCCACTGCATCGCGACTTCGACGCCCACGCCGTCCTTCTCGCCGTTGGCAAAGAAAACCGTCGGGTGCAGGTTGGTCTTCGTCTTGTTGATGTACTCGACGAAGCCCTTCACCCCGCCGGCGAACGCGAAATCGTCTTCCTTGCCCGAGCGCAGGTCCGTGAGACGAATCCGCACGCCGTTGTTCAGGAACGAAAGCTCGCGCATCCGCTTCGCGAGGATGTCGTAGTGATACTCGACCGTGCCGAAAATGGTCGGATCGGCCATGAAATGCACTTCGGTGCCGCGGTTCTCGGTATCGCCGGTCACGAGCATCGGCGACACTTCCACGCCGTCCACGGTCTCGAGCACGCGATCCTGCGCGATGCCGCGATGGAACTCCATGAAATGCTTCTTGCCGTTGCGGCGCACGGTGAGGCGCAGCCAGCTCGACAGCGCGTTCACGCACGACACGCCCACGCCGTGCAGGCCGCCGGAAACCTTGTAGCTGTTCTGGTCGAACTTCCCGCCGGCATGCAGCTCGGTCATCACGATTTCAGCCGCGCTACGCTTCGGCTCGTGCTTGTCGTTCATCTTCACGTCGGTCGGAATCCCGCGGCCGTTGTCGGTCACGGAAATCGAGTTGTCGGCGTGAATCGTCACGTGGATGTCGTTGCAGTACCCGGCCAACGCTTCGTCGATCGAGTTGTCGAGCACCTCGAATACGAGGTGGTGCAGACCGGTGCCGTCAGACGTGTCGCCGATGTACATCCCGGGGCGCTTGCGCACCGCTTCCAGACCCTCGAGGATCTGGATCGACGAGGCGCCGTAGCTGCTGTTATCGGGTTGCGAATTGTGCTGTTCACTCATGGATATCTTCCGGTTCTGCGAGGCCACTCTCGTGGCGGCGCGGTGCGTTTCAGCGAGAGAAATCGCCGGGCCGCTCCAGTTTCCTGGCCCGTCCGAAGCGCCGAAAAGGCGCCAAAGGGACGGGTTGTCGGTTCGCCATAAAAACGCCAAAGGGGCTTGCCGCCCCCTGGTGTGTATCGTGATGTCGAGCGCGTCAGATGCGCATCGGCATCACGACATACTTGAACTCGTCGTTCTCGGGCACGGTAATCAGCGCGCTCGAGCTGGCGTCGCCGAGGCTCACCTGCACGGTGTCGACCTTCAGGTTCGCGAGCACGTCGAGCAGATACGTGACGTTGAAGCCGATGTCGACGGTATCGCCCTGGTAGGCGATTTCCAGTTCTTCCTGCGCCTCTTCCTGATCGGCGTTGGTCGACATGATCTTCAACTGGCCCGGCGCGATGATGCAGCGCACGCCCTTGAACTTGTCCGAGGTCAGGATGGCCGCGCGTTGCAGCGAACGCTGCAGCTCTTCGCGGCCGATCTCGAACGTGTTCTTGTGCGCCTTCGGGATCACGCGCTGGAAGTCGGGGAACTTGCCCTCGACGAGTTTCGACACGAGCTCGACCTGGCCGAACGTGAACTTGGCCTGGGTCTGCGCGATGTCGATGGTGACGGTGTCGTCGATGTCCTCGAGCAGGCGCTGCAGCTCGAGAATCGTCTTGCGCGGCACGATGACTTCCTGGCGGCCGAACGTGCCGCCTTCGAGCTTCATCGACGAGAATGCGAGGCGGTGGCCGTCGGTGGCCACGGCCATCAGCTGGTCGCCGTCGACGACGAGCAGCATGCCGTTCAGGTAGTAGCGGATGTCCTGCTGCGCCATCGCGAAGTGCACCATGCCGAGCAGCTGGCGGAACGACTTCTGCGGGACGGTGAGCGTGGCGCCGAAATCCTTCGCCTGCGCGACGGTCGGGAACTCGTCGGCCGCGAGCGTCTGCAGTGCGAAGCGGCTCTTGCCGGACTGAACGGTGAGGCGCTTGTCGGCGAGCGACAGCGTGACCTGGCCGTCAGGCATCGCGCGCAGGATGTCGAGCAGCTTGCGGGCCGCGACGGTGGTGGCCACCTGGTCGCCGCCGACGCCGAAATCGGCGCGCGTGGTGATCTGCAGCTCCAGGTCGGTCGACAGGAATGAAACGTCCGGGCCGTTCTTGGTGATCAGCAGGTTGGCGAGGATCGGCAACGTATGGCGGCGTTCGACGATGCCGCTGACCGTTTGCAGCGGCCTGAGGAGTGTGTCTCGTTCGGTCTTGACCAGTTGCATAGAGTTCCTTCGTTGAGTAACGGCCTGCAGCGCAGCAGCCTCGCAGCGCCCCGCCGGCCGGGCTCTTGGCCCGCCACCACCGGGGCGGTCAAACCAGTATTGTGCCTCAAAACCGAACCGCCCCCCTTAAATTGGGGCGGAGGCCGAATTATCAAGCGCGGTGCGCGCGCTCAGCCCTTCAGCGTCTGCTCCAGCACGTGCAGCTCGTGGTTGAGCTGCGCGTCCTTGCTGCGCTCGTCGGCGATCTTGCGCACCGCGTGCAGCACGGTGGTGTGATCGCGCCCGCCGAACAGCTCGCCGATTTCCGGCAGGCTCTTCTGCGTGAGCTCCTTCGCCAGGTACATCGCAATCTGCCGCGGCCGCGCGATGTTCGCCGGACGCTTCTTCGAATACATGTCGGCGACCTTGATGTTGTAGAAGTCGGCGACGGTCTTCTGGATGTTCTCGACCGAAATCTGCCGGTTCTGCACGGTCAGCAGGTCCTTCAGCGCTTCCTTGGTCAGCTCGATCGAGATCTCGCGGCCGTGGAACTTCGAATACGCGAGGATCTTGCGCAGCGCGCCTTCGAGCTCGCGCACGTTCGAGCGCAGGTGCTTCGCGACGAAGAACGCGACGTCCTCCGACAGGTTCACGCCTTCCGACTGCGCCTTGCGCATCAGGATCGCGACGCGCATTTCCAGCTCGGGCGGCTCGATCGCGACGGTGAGGCCGGAATCGAAGCGCGAGATCAGGCGATCGTCGATGCCCGAGATCTCCTTCGGATACGTGTCGCTGGTGATGATCACCTGCGCCTTGTTCGCGACGAGCGCCTCGAACGCGTAGAAGAATTCCTCTTGCGTGCGCGACTTGCCGGAGAAGAACTGGATATCGTCGATCAGCAGCAGGTCGAGCGAGTGGTAATAGCGCTTGAAGTCGTCGAACGCCTTGCGCTGATACGCCTTCACCACGTCGGACACGTATTGCTCGGCGTGGATGTAGCGGATCCGCGCGCCGGCCTTGTCGAGCAGCAGCTGGTTGCCGATCGCGTGGATCAGGTGGGTCTTGCCGAGGCCGACGCCGCCGTACAGGAACAGCGGGTTGTACGAGATGCCGGGGTTGTCCGCGACCTGGATCGCGGCGGCGCGCGCGAGCTGGTTCGCCTTGCCGGTCACGAAGTTGTCGAACGTGAGCACGGGGTTCAGCTTCGAACGTTCGTACATCGAATCGGCTTCGCCGCCGTTGGCGGGTGCGGCGCCGGGGCCCGGGCGCCACGTGCGGCGGCCGGCGGCCGCTTCATGCGCGGGCAGGCTCGGCAGGTCGATGTCGGCGTCGTCGGCGTTCAGGTGGTGCGCAGCGGCCGCCGACGGCGTCATCGGCACGTCGGCCGGCGCGCTGGGCGCGGCGGCGGCATTCGCGGTCAGGTTGGCGGCGATCGCGGCGACCGTCGCGGCAGGCCCGCTCGGCGCCAGCGGCGCGCGCGGGGCGGCCGCGGCGCCTGCGGGGGCGCTGCGCATGCCGGCCTTCGGATCGAGGACGAACTGGACTTCGATCGGCGTGTTCCAGAATTCGCGGGCCAGATCGGAGATCCGACCCGAAAACTGGCTCTTGACCCAGTCCAGCTTGAAGCGGTTCGGCGCGGCGATGGACAGCGTGTTCGCCGACGCATCGAAGGCCACCGGGGCCAAGGGTTTGATCCACGTCACGTACTGCTGGGGCGTCAGCTCGCGCTCCAGCAGTGCGGAACAGTGTTGCCAGAAATCGTTCATCAAGTAACTGTCGTTTTTTGCGTGCACAGCGCGGCTCGCCGGCGCCCTTGTCGCGGTTGTGCAACAAGGCCCGAAGCGGTCGTGCGAGCGTGCCTCAGGACGCCTGCGTCACAGTGTTGGAGGGGCAGGCGCGGGCCGAAGCGGCGTGCGGGATTCTTGGAGATAAGGCGAGATTCTACCGCCAAACGCGGCCACAGCGCGAGTTATCCACAGGCCGGGATTGTGGGTCGCGGGGCCGGATCGGCGCGGGCCGGCACAGGCGGACGACTCCTAAAGTATTGACCGTCAAGAGAAAAACGGTTTAAATAGCGGGTTCCGCGAAAACCAATCCTGTATTCCCGGCGATTGCGTTCGCCCGAATGCCTCCGGTTAAGGGCACGCGGTCCCCTGAATTTCGACATTCTCGAACAAGTGAGAACATCATGAAACGTACTTACCAACCGTCCGTGACGCGCCGCAAGCGCACCCATGGCTTCCGTGTCCGCATGAAGACGGCGGGTGGCCGCAAGGTCATCAACGCTCGCCGCGCGAAGGGCCGCAAGCGCCTCGCCATCTAAGGCAGGTTGCGCGCTGTGTCCGCCGTCCGCAGTCCTGCGGAAGGTGCCGTCGAGCCGGGTGCGAATCCGTCGCAGACGAAAGCCGCCTTCCCGAAAGCTGCGCGACTTCTGAAAACGGATGAATTTTCATCCGTTTTTCGTTTGCGCCCCTGGCGGCGTTCCGCGCACTTCGTGATCTACGGCAAGCCGACCGGCCAGCCCGCCCGTCTGGGGCTCGTCATCGGCAAGAAGTATGCGCCGCGTGCAGTCACGCGCAACCTCGTGAAGCGGCTGGCGCGCGACGCGTTTCGCCTGCGCCGGGCCGAATTCGCCGGTTACGACCTGCTGCTGCGGCAGCACACGCGCTTCGACAAGAAAGCGCTGCCGAGTGCGGCTTCCGCCCCGCTCGCGGCGATGTGCGCGGCCGAAATCCGCGAACTGCTCGACAGGGCAGTCCGGGAGATCGCGCGCCGGGCGTCGAAGCCCGCGTCCGAGTGACGCATCCGTCCGTGGTGCGGCGTTCGCGCCCGCCCGGCCGGTTATGACGCGGCGTCGAACGGCGCCGCCCAAGGTATGGAAACGGTATTGATCGCGTTGCTGCGCTTCTACAAGGTTGCCGTGAGCCCGATGCTCGGCAACCGTTGCCGTTTTTATCCTTCCTGTTCGGATTACGCGCGCGAGGCAATCCAGTATCATGGCGCCGCGCGCGGCACGTATCTCGCCGTCAGGCGCGTGTGCCGATGCCATCCGTTTTCCGCGGGCGGCATCGACCTCGTTCCGCCGCCCAACTCCGACACTCGCGCTCGCGGCGAAGCCGACGCGCGGTCCCATCGACTCTGAGACAACGCATGGATATCAAACGCACCGTCCTATGGGTGATCTTCTTCATGTCAGCTGTCATGCTGTACGACAACTGGCAGCGCGACCATGGACGCCCGTCGATGTTCTTCCCGAGCGCCACGCAGACGGCCCCCGCGGCTGCCGGCGGTGCATCGGGCACGGGCGCGACGACGACCGCAGGTGAAGTGCCGGCCGCAGCAGCAGGCGCCGCACCGTCGACGACGGCACCGGCCGCGCAGGCGCAGCTCGTGAAGTTCTCGACCGACGTGTATGACGGCGAAATCGACACGCGCGGCGGCACGCTCGCGAAGCTGACGCTGAAGAAGCAGGGCGACGGCAAGCAGCCGGACCTGTACATCACGCTGTTCGACCACACGGCCGGCCACACGTATCTCGCGCGCTCGGGCCTGCTCGGCGGCGACTTCCCGAACCACAACGACGTCTACACGCAGCTGAACCCCGGCTCGACGTCGCTGACGGGCGACCAGAACACGCTGAAGCTGTCGTTCGAATCGCCGGTGAAGGGCGGCGTGAAGGTCGTGAAGACCTACACGTTCACGCGCGGCAGCTACGTGATCGGCGTCGACACCAAGATCGACAACGTCGGCACGGCACCGGTCACGCCGACGGTCTACATGGAACTGGTGCGCGACAACACGGCCGTCGAAACGCCGATGTTCTCGCATACGTTCCTCGGGCCGGCGGTCTACACGGACGCGAAGCACTTCCAGAAGATCAACTTCAGCGACCTCGACAAGAACAAGGCCGACTTCGTGAACTCCGCCGACAACGGCTGGGTCGCGATGGTGCAGCACTACTTCGCGTCGGCCTGGATTCCGCAGCAGGGCGTGAAGCGCGACATCTACGCTGAAAAGATCGACCCGACGCTGTACCGCGTCGGCGTGAAGCAGCCGGTCGCCGCGATCGCACCGGGCCAGTCGGCCGACGTGCAGGCACGCCTGTTCGCCGGTCCGGAAGAGGAGCGCATGCTCGAAGGCATCGCGCCGGGCCTGGAGCTCGTGAAGGACTACGGCTGGGTGACGATCATCGCGAAGCCGCTGTTCTGGCTGCTCGAGAAGATCCACGGCGTCGTCGGCAACTGGGGCTGGGCGATCGTGCTGCTGACGGTCCTGATCAAGGCCGTGTTCTTCCCGCTGTCGGCCGCGAGCTACAAGTCGATGGCGCGCATGAAGGAAATCACGCCGCGCATGCAGGCGCTGCGCGAACGCTTCAAGAGCGATCCGCAGAAGATGAACGCCGCGCTGATGGAGCTGTACAAGACCGAGAAGGTCAATCCGTTCGGCGGCTGCCTGCCGGTCGTGATCCAGATCCCGGTGTTCATCTCGCTGTACTGGGTGCTGCTCGCCTCGGTCGAAATGCGCGGTGCGCCGTGGATTCTGTGGATTCACGACCTGTCGCAGCGCGATCCGTTCTTCATCCTGCCGGTGCTGATGGCCGTCTCGATGTTCGTGCAGACGAGCCTGAACCCGACGCCGCCGGACCCGGTCCAGGCGAAGATGATGAAGTTCATGCCGATCGCGTTCTCGGTGATGTTCTTCTTCTTCCCGGCCGGTCTGGTGCTGTACTACGTCGTGAACAACGTGCTGTCGATCGCGCAGCAGTACTACATCACGCGCAAGCTCGGCGGCGGCAAGAAGGCCTGACGCCCGCCGCACACGCGGGCGGCCAGCCGCCCGCGATGCACGTAAAAAAGCCGCATGGTTTTTTCCATGCGGCTTTTTTTGTTTCCGGTGGGGGGCGGTGCGATGGCGTATGCGGAGGTCGGCCGCTGCCGTTCAGGCCTTCTTCGCTTCGATTTTCGCGTCGCTGCCGTAGAACTGCTCGATCAGTTCCTGAACGAGGTAACGTTGATGCGGCGGCAGCGCCTCGATCTTCGACGCGAGCTCGATCGTCTCGGGCGTCGGCGGATAGCGCTCGTCGCGTGGCAGCGGTTGCGGCGTCGGATGTTCGGCCACGCTCGGCGACGGGCCATAATGCAGCCAATGCAGTTCGACGCGCAACCAGTCGGCGAGCGTTTCGAGTTTGTCCGGCGTCGGAATCGTCCGGCCGGTCAGCCACTTGTGTGCGGTTTGCGGTGAAACCGGCTGCGCGCCATGGTGACGCAGATTGAACCGGTTCGCGAGCTCGGTCGCGCCGGTGACCTTCTCCGGGCTGCGCCTCAAGGCGAATTTCAGGCGTTCCGAAAACGCTGATTTTTCTTCGGGTGTCGGCATGAGGGTGATTGTGCAATTTCGCCGACGCCTTTCAGACAACCGAATAGGATAAACGTAGCGCATTTGGATGAATCCCAACCTGCTGCGGAGCATATCCAGGAATTGGGGGACCAGCGTTGGGCCAATCCGGCAGGCATACTCGTCCGAAACGGACAGTACGTGCCAGCGTGGAATTGATACTCGCCTTAGCTCCGTCGGGATAAATTCGAGCGATTTCGAAACCGACGCGGCGTCCGGTAGCGTGCGGGCCCGCACGCTACAATGCCGGCGTCCCGATGCCCGCACCGTTGCGCGGGCGCATCATTGACCATCCGTTCACCCGATTCATCCGATTCCCATGCTTGCTACCGATTCCGATCCGATCGTCGCCATTGCCACCGCTGCCGGCCGGGGCGGCATCGGCGTCGTCCGCGTGTCGTTCGGGCGTGGCGGCGAGGCGGCCGCACTGCCGCTGATCGACGCGTTGTGCGGGCAGCGGCTCGCGCCGCGCCATGCGAGCTACGTGCCGTTCCTCGACGAGCACGGCGCGCCGCTCGACCGCGGGATCGCGCTGTATTTCCCCGCGCCGCATTCGTACACCGGCGAGCACGTGCTGGAGTTGCAGGGGCATGGCGGGCCGATCGTGATGCAACTGCTGCTGCAGCGCTGCCTGGATGCGGGGCGCGGCTTCGGGCTGCGGCTTGCGGAACCGGGCGAGTTCACGCGGCGCGCGTTTCTGAACGACAAGCTGGACCTTGCGCAGGCCGAGGCCGTCGCCGACCTGATCGAGGCGAGCACCGAAGCGGCGGCGCGCTCGGCCGGGCGCTCGCTCGACGGTGCGTTCTCGCGGCAGATCCACGCGCTCGTCGAGGATGTGATCACGCTGCGGATGCTGGTCGAGGCGACGCTCGATTTCCCGGAAGAGGAAATCGACTTCCTGGAAGCGGCCGACGCGCGCGGCAAGCTCGCGAAGATCCGCGAGCAACTGGCGCACGTGCTCGGCGACGCGCGGCAGGGCGCGCTGCTGCGCGAGGGGTTGTCGGTCGTGCTCGCCGGGCAGCCGAACGTCGGCAAGTCGTCGCTGCTGAACGCGCTGGCCGGCGCGGAGCTGGCGATCGTCACGCCGATCGCGGGCACGACGCGCGACAAGGTCGCGCAGACGATCCAGGTCGAAGGGATTCCGCTGCACATCATCGATACGGCCGGGTTGCGCGAGACGGAGGACGAGGTCGAGCGGATCGGGATCGCGCGGACATGGAGCGAGATCGAGCGCGCGGACGTCGTGCTGCACCTGCTCGATTCGCGCACGGGGATGACGGCGGACGACGAAACGATCGCGGCGCGGTTCCCGGATGGCGTGCCGGTGGTGCGGGTGCTGAACAAGACGGACCTGACCGGCGTGCCGGCGTGCGTCGAGCATCCGGCGGCCGAAGGCGACCTGACCGAGGTGCATCTGTCGGCGAAGCGCGGTGACGGGATCGACATGCTGCGCGCGGAGCTGCTGCGGATCGCGGGGTGGCAGGCCGGGGCCGAAGGGGTTTATCTGGCGCGCGAACGGCATTTGATTGCGCTGCGGGCTGCGCAGGAGCATCTTGCGCAGGCGGCCGATCATGCAGAGCAGCGGGCGCAATCGCTCGATCTGTTTGCGGAGGAACTGCGGCTCGCGCAGGAACGACTCAATGCGATTACCGGCGAGTTCACTTCGGATGATCTGTTGGGGGTGATTTTCAGCAGGTTCTGTATCGGGAAATAAACGGCCGCCCAAGGTTGTCCAGGGTCATCCCCCGGCAATCCGGATCAATCGGCTGATCCGATCCGGACGGCGTCATCACGGCGGCCGAAGCGAAATGCATCAATCCCAATGGCGATGATGATGGTAATACCCGCCATCACCGTAATACCCGCCACCATCAGGCACCACGATGCAGCCGCTCAACAACACGGCCACGCCGGCAATCAGCAAAAGGGTTTTCTTCATCGCGTTCACCTGCTCGGATTCGACATGAATCCAGCATAGCGAGCGCCGTCAACAGCGGCTGTAAGCGATCGTTTCCCGGTGCCGCAATCCGTAACGGCGGATTATTCCGGTCACAAAGGCCGTAACAAATCGCCAATCCGCAGACGTTTTCAGGCCACGACGACGCGGTTTCGCCCCGCATCCTTCGCGTGGTACAGCGCGGCATCGGCGGCTTCGATCAATGCATCGGGCGTCGACAGATCCTCGGCCGACACCGTCGCGCAACCGATGCTGACGCTCACGCGCCCCGCCGGCGACGCAGGCATCGCGAGATCGAGCCGCAGCACCGCTTCGCGCGCTTCCTCGGCAACCACCCGCGCACCACGCGCGCCGGTGTTCGGCAGCACGATCGCAAACTCCTCGCCACCGTAGCGCGCGACGATATCGGCGGGACGCCGTACCGCACCGGCCAGCGCATTCGCGACGGCGATCAGGCATGCATCGCCCTTCACGTGACCGAACGCATCGTTGTAGGCCTTGAAGTGATCGACGTCGACCATCAGCAGCGACAACGGCTCGCTTTGCCGCCGCGCCTGCAGAAACAGCGTGTGGAAGTGATCGTTGAAGTGGCTGCGGTTGAACGCGCCGGTCAGCCCGTCGCGCGCGGACGAACGAACCAGCGTCGCATGTGCTTCGAACAGCTCCCGATACAGCTTCGTCACTTCCCATGCGAGCACGCACACCAGTACGCCGGGCGTGAACATGCTGAACACGCGCGCGAGATACCAGCCGACGGTGAAGCGGTTCGTGGTCAGCAGGTTCAGCGTCGTGTCGGTGAGGCAGGCGAGCACGGCGATCGCAAGCCACAGGTCGAGCGTCGTGCGCAGCCGGCCGACGGCCAGCACGGCGACGAGCGCGAGCGCATTGAGGATCCATACGACCAGCGCGATCCCGTTGACGGGCAGCGCGGCCGCGTCGGCCGGCGGATGGAACGCGGGCGGCAGTGCCACGTTCAGTGCGAGCACGCACAGCAGCGCGGCCGCGACGGCCGGGCCGCCGACCAGCGCGAACGCCCACAGGCGCGTCTGCGCCGCGCCAACCGGCACCCGCGTGAGCCACTCGCGCGCGAGCAGTGCGGCCATCACGAAGCACGGAAAGCCGGCGTGCCAGAAGACCCACATCCACGCGGCGCTTTGCGGACGCGCGCCGAGCAAGCCATGCGGTGCGAATATGCCGGGAAAGGTGAGCAACTGCAGCGCGACGGCGAGTGCGGTGAACGCATAGGCGCCGCCGAGCGCACCGAGCACGGGCTGGCGGGTGACGGTGAACTGCGCACCGAGGAAAAAGGCGGCGATGCTCGCGGTGGTGAACACGGTCAGCGCGCACATCGGCATGAACGGCTCGACGGCCGGCAGCGCGACGTTTGCGTGCGGCACGGCGATTCCGAGCGCGAGCACGATGACGAGCGCCGTCAGCGCGCCGAACCAGAGCTGACGACGCGACGTGTGCTGGATCAGAATGCCTTCCATGGATTCCCCCGGGCGCTCGTGCGGTCATGCCCGGTCTTGGCGCCGGGCAGCATGCATCCGGCCGCGATGCGACCGGTGCGCCCGATCCTATCGCGTTATTCGCGCGCGCTCAAATCCCGAGGCCGGGGCCGAAGTTGCCGGCGACCCAGCGCGTGACGGCATCGACGTCCGCATAGTCCTGTTCGGGCAGGCCGTCGAGCATCGACAGCACTTCGTTGCTCGCGCCGGCGTCGCGCGCGGCGTCGACGATCGCGTCCTTGTTCGCCGGGTAGCGGACGGCGGCCAGCACGTCGGCGATCTGCAGATCGATCGCTTCGCCGGGGATATCGTGCGGAGGGAGGGCGGATTTGTCGTTCACGTCGGCGTCTCGCTGGTTGAGCGGGAATCGGTTCTTCGCGGAAGGGGCCCCGTTCGGATCGGGGCGACCGGCCCGGACGGAGTGCCTGCGGGGATGGCGATCGACTCAGTGCCCGCGCCGCACGCGGCGCCACGGATGCTTCCAGTCGATATGCGGTGCGTTTTCGTCGCGCGGATGCTGGCGCCGATGTTCCTGCCAAAGTTCGTCGGAGAACAGCGCAGCCACGATCACGAGTGGCAATACGAGAAAGATGCCGAGTATGACTTGCTCGATCACGATAGCCTCCTTGCGGTGGCAGGAACCCTTGCTCTCATTCTAGGCTCTGAGCTTCGCCCGCGGTCAATTTCTTGCAGCGCGGAATGCGTCCCGTTCGCGGTGCCGTGGCACGGACGCTTCATGCGCACGCGGGCATCAAAAAGGACACGACCATGCAACTCCAGAACGACAAGCACTCGCTTGCACTGCGGCCGCTGGAGCGCCAGGACCTGCGCTTCGTTCACGAACTGAACAACGACGCGAAGATCATGCGCTACTGGTTCGAGGAGCCGTACGAAACCTTCTCCGAGCTGTCGCAACTGTATGACCGCCATGTGCACGACCAGCGCGAGCGCCGCTTCGTCGCGGTCGATCCGCAAGACGAACTGGTCGGCCTCGTCGAGCTGATCGAGCTCGACTACATCCATCGTCGCGGCGAGTTCCAGATCATCATCGCGCCCCAATGCCAGGGGCGCGGCTACGCGGGCCAGGCCACGCGCCTCGCGATCGAATATGCGTTCAAGGTGCTGAACATGCGCAAGCTGTACCTGATCGTCGATACGTCGAATGCGGCGGCAATCCACGTGTACGAGAAATGCGGATTCCAGCACGAGGCGGAATTGAAGGAAGAATTTTTCGGAAACGGTGCGTATCACAACGCTTATCGCATGTGCATCTTCCAGCGCGATTATTTCGAGCGGCCGCAATTGGACTGAATAAAGCCGGGTAAAAACAGCGGCGAAGACGCCCTGCGGCCACGCGCTGCGGGGCGCTCGGCCCATTCGGGAAAATACGGGTAAATACGAGTGCGCTTATGCCTGGCATTTTTCTTGTATCAGGTAATTCCGGTGCCGCACTGCGGTAAATTCATATCGTTTTGGATGACTTTATGTGCAATGCATCAAAACGGTTTCGATATCGAAATGAATTATCCAAACCGTTCAACCGGTGTATTGAAATTTGGCTGACAGACTTGCTGGACAATACTTTGCGCCCGGCGGCGCGGGCAAATTCACCCGATGGCAGATAACGCCACGTGCGTGCGGCAAGCAAAAAATCGAGTGCGCGCGGGGTGCGACAATTCGCCGCTATTGCGATCGCACAACAAATGTGCTTGATATCGCTTGCCGGTCTTCTAAAGTGAAAAACGCGGGTTCACGATCATCTTTAAACACATAGCTAACCGAGCCTGGTGCCCGCAAGCCTGGAGACAGAACATGATGAAACGTACCGGTGTCCTCTTTGCCCTTGTCGGCGCATTTTCCGTGGTGTCGATCGCCCAGGCGGGCGGCGATGCGGCTGTCCAGCCGAAGCAGGAAATCCAGCTGACGAAGAATGCGTGGGGCTGTCTGTCGAAAGACAATCTGGACTCCGTACTGAGTCACGAGCGTGACGGCAAGTCGCAGGCAAAGCAGCAGTATTTCGACGACTACCGTTGCCTGTCGGTGCCGGAAGGCCAGCGTTTCCGCGTGGTGTCGGTCGATCAGGGCGACGTCCAGTTCGTCAGCGCCGACAACAGCGACCAGCAAGGCCTCTGGACCGACTCTCGCTTCGTCAAGCAGTAACCCGCACGCGCATCTCTCGCACCCGCGCGCCGGCCGGAACCGCCGGCGGCGCGGCACGAACGCGGCCCGGCCGATGCCGGGCCGTCGTGCTGTGGAGCGCCCGTCACGCGCCGGGCGGCGCGCATTCGGTATCATCACGGCCCGACCGAACCGAATGCCCGCCCGGGCCGTATCCGCATGGCGCTGAAATCCACGATCTACAAAGCCGAGTTGCAAATCGCCGACATGGATCGGCACTACTACGCCGATCACGCGTTGACGGTCGCCCGTCACCCGTCGGAAACCGACGACCGGATGATGGTGCGCATCGTCGCGTTCGCGCTGTTCGCGCACGAGCGTCTCGAGTTCTGCAAGGGGCTGTCGGACGTCGACGAACCCGATCTGTGGCAGAAGGACCTGACGGGCGCGATCGACGTGTGGATCGAGGCTGGCCAGCCCGAAGAACGGCGTATCTCGAAGGCGGCCGGCCGCGCCGGGCAGGTCACGGTGATCGCATACGGCGGCAAGACTTCGGACATCTGGTGGCAGGGCGTGCGCAGCAAGGTGGAGCGACTGCGCAACGTCCAGGTGCTGTCGCTTGCCGACGGTGTCGCGGCCGCGCTCGGGCGTCTCGCCGAGCGTACGATGCGCCTGCAGTGCACGGTCCAGGACGGCACCGCCTGGATCTCGAGCGCCGATCACGATCCCGTCGCGGTCGAATGGACGGTCCTGAAGGCGCGCGCCGACGCGTGACGGCCGGCGCTCAGCCGAGCGCGGCGGGCGGCCCCTTGAATTCCAGCATGTTTCCTTCGGGATCGAACAGATAGATCGACGGCCCGTAGCCGCCGGCGCCGTAACGTTCGGCGGGGGCGCCGGGGCGCGCGCCATGCGCGGCGAAATGCGCGATCAGTGCTTCGGGGTCGAATGGCTCGACGCGCAGGCAGAGGTGGTCGAGATTGCGGCCGGTGCCGGGCGGGCCGCTGTCGGGACGGTCGATCGGGCCGCCAACCGACAGCAGGTCGATCAGTGCGTCGCCGGCGCGCAACTGTACAAGGCCCAGGTCGGGTTGTTCCTTCTCCACGTGGCAGCCGACGGCGTCGCAGTAAAAGTGCGTCATCGCAGCCATGTCGGTCACGCGTATCACGACGTGATCGATCGCGCGGATGGTCGGTTTCATGAGCGGGCACTCCTTCGCGGTTGGCGTGCACCGAGTGTAGACCGCGCCGGCGACGTATGCCGGAACGCGGCACGATCGACGGACGAAAAAAAGCCCGTTCACGCAGAGCGGAACGGGCTTAATCCATATCAGGAGGAGACATGGAGGAGACAGTTCCAACTATACACACGGCGATGGTGCGTTGCAATATTCCGAGTGTAAAAAATGGTCAGGACGGCGATTTGTCGCATCCGCACTGCAACAAAATGGTGACGCGATGATGACGAAAGCGGCGTCCGCGCAGCGCTTGCGCGGCTTTTCGTCCGATTGAACGGTTTCGATGCGCCTTCGATTATGTCCCCGATTTTGCCGGCGCGAATCACAGAGCAAGATTCAGGGCGCGACGGCCCATGCCGATGTCTAGAGTAGGCACCATCTACACTGGAGAGTGCGAGGTTCAGATGAAAACCGCCTATTCGACCGACGATGCCCGCTGGGGCGCCGTGACCGCCCGCGATCCGCATGCGGACGGCGCGTTCTTCTATGCCGTGCGCACGACCGGCGTGTTCTGCCGCCCAAGCTGCGCGTCGCGGCTGCCGCGGCGCGAGCACGTATCCTTCTTTGCCGATCCGGCCGCCGCCCGCGCGGCCGGCTTCCGCCCGTGCAAGCGCTGCCAGCCGGAAGGGCTGCCGCGCGAGCTCGAGATCGTCAACCGCGCGTGCGCGGTGCTCGACGCGCATCCGGAGCGGCTCACGCTGCAGCAGCTGAGCGACGCCGTGCACGTGAGCCCGTTCCACCTGCAGCGGTTGTTCAAGCGCGTGGTCGGCGTGTCGCCGCGGCAGTATCAGGCCGCGCAGCGCGGCGCCGCATTGCGCGAGGCGCTGCAAAGCGGGCAGCCGGTCACGCAGGCGGCCGTCGACGCGGGGTTCAATTCGCCGTCGCGGCTCTACGCATCGGTGCCGCGCGAGCTGGGGATGGCGCCGTCCGCGTTCCGTCGTCAGGGCGCCGGCCTGCGAATCGATTATGCGACCGCGTCGACGCCGCTCGGCACGGTGCTCGTTGCCGCGACCGAACAGGGCATCTGCCGGATCGCGTTCGGCGACGAACCGGCGTCGCTCGTCGACGAACTGAAGGACGCGTTCGCGCGTGCCGAGCTGGTCGAATCGCCGTCGCGGCTCGCGCCGTTCGTCGCGCAGATCCGCGCGTATCTGGACGGCACGCGGCACGCCTTCGACCTGCCGCTCGACATCGCGCCGACCGCGTTCCAGCAGCGCGTGTGGGAAGCGCTGACGCATATCCCGTACGGCGAGACGCGCAGCTATTCGGAGATCGCCGAGGCGCTGGGCGCGCCGCGCGCGGTGCGGGCCGTCGCATCGGCCTGCGCGTCGAACCCGGTCGCGCTCGCGATCCCGTGCCACCGTGTCGTGCAGAAGGGCGGCGCGCTCGCCGGATATCGCTGGGGCGTGCGCCGCAAGGCGACGCTGCTCGCGTCCGAGGCGCGCCATGTGCGCGACGATGAAACCGAAGCCGTTGCGGAGGGCAACGCAGTTTGAGCATCGACAAAACCATGATGACGTCGATCGCGAACGGCGGCCACGTGCCGCCGTCCGCGCAGATGGCGCTGCGCTTCAAGGCGCCGTACGACTGGGCGCGCGTGCTGCGCTTCTTCAGCGGACGGGCGATTCCGGGTGTCGAACAGGTCGTCGACGGCATGTATCGCCGGATCGTCGACCTGAACGGCGACGCGGGCAGGCTCACCGTCACGAAGCATCCGCGCCGGCATTGCCTGATCGCGACCCTCGAAGGGGCGGCCGCGCGGCATGTCGACGACGCATTTGCGCACCGTGTCGCGTCGATGTTCGACCTCGGCGCCGACCCGGCCGCGATCGGCGGCGGACTCGCGCGCGACCCGTGGTTCGCGCCGCTCGTCGAGGCCGCGCCGGGGTTGCGCGTGCCGGGCGCCTGGTCGGGGTTCGAGCTTGCGGTGCGCGCGATCGTCGGCCAGCAGGTGAGCGTGAAGGCGGCGACGACGATCGTCGGCCGGCTTGTCCAGCGGGCCGGCGAGCGCGTCGTGCACGACGACGGCATGGCGGCGCCGGACGGCGCCCCCGCGTGGCGTTTCCCGACGCCGGACGCGCTCGCCGCATGCGATCTGGAGAAGATCGGGATGCCCGGCAAGCGGGCCGCCGCGCTGACGGGCATGGCGCGCGCGGTGGCGGCCGGCCACGTGCCGCTCGATCCCGCGCAGGCCGACCTCGCGACGCTGCGCCGCGCGTGGCTCGACCTGCCCGGCATCGGCCCGTGGACCGTCGAATACATCGCGATGCGCGCGTGGCGCGACCCGGACGCGTGGCCGGCGTCCGATCTGGTGCTGATGCAGTCGATCGCCGCGCGCGATCCGTCGCTCGACCGGCTCGCGAGCCAGAAAGGCCGGACTGAAGGCTGGCGGCCGTGGCGCGCGTATGCGGCGCTTCATTTGTGGAACGACGTGGCGGACCGGGCCGGCGGCGCGCGCGGCGGATGACGGTCGCCGCCGCAGGCCGGCGGGTGCGACCGGGCAGGGCCGCGACGCAACCCGCAAGAGGTGTCACGCCGGCAGTGATCGGTCGGTGATCCTCACGGCTGCGACGTTTGACGGCGATCGGCGATCAGCCCTCTCCGGTGTCTGACAGTCCGGCGCGTACGATCGGCCCGGCCGTGACGACGATGCATCGCGGGTTCGGCAGAACGGGTTGCACCTGATGGCGCTGCCGTGCTCGTCGCTCGCGTTCCTTCCGACGAATGTCGCGCGATCGCTGCGTGCGCCGGTGCCGACGACGGTCGGCTGTGCGCGCGGCGTTGGCGGCCATCGGCCCGCCGGACGGCCTGCCGCGGCCGGCGCGCACCGCCCGGCGCCACCTCAAGCGCGTGTGACGGCGAGATGTTAAAGTGCCCGCTACCAACGAAGCGACCAATAATCCAGCCGGCCGCGTGCGGCATTCCGCGCGCGGCCGTCACGCACTTGCGTCTC
Organism: Burkholderia sp. AW49-1; assembly: GCF_053427845.1. NCBI lineage: Bacteria > Pseudomonadati > Pseudomonadota > Betaproteobacteria > Burkholderiales > Burkholderiaceae > Burkholderia > Burkholderia sp. AW49-1. The sequence goes on from NZ_JBSAXF010000013.1 coordinate 20,579, forward strand.
CATGTCGAACACCATGACTCACCGCCAGTCCGAACTGCTGCTGAATCGTCTCGAAGCGCTGAGCTCGGGCCCGACGCGGCAGCATCTGCCCGACGGCCTGCGCGGCATCGAAAAGGAAAGCCTGCGCGTGACGCGCGACGGGATGATCGCGTTCACGCCGCATCCGCGCGCGCTTGGTTCGGCGCTCACGCACCCGTCATTGACGACCGACTATTCCGAAGCGCTGATCGAACTGATCACGCCGGCGGAAGGCGACGCGTCGGTCACGCTCGAACGTCTCGACGATCTGCACCGTTACGTGTATGCGTCGCTCGGCGACGAGATGCTGTGGAACGACTCGATGCCGGGCCTGTTGCCGGCCGATGATGAAATTCCGATCGCCGACTACGGCACGTCGAACATCGGCCGCCTGAAGACGGTGTACCGCCGCGGCCTCGCGTATCGCTACGGCCGCACGATGCAGTGCATCGCCGGCATCCACTACAACTATTCGCTGCACGAGGAAGTGTGGCGGCGCCTGCACGCGGAAGAGGGCTCGACGGCCACGCTCGTCGATTACCAGTCGGAGCGCTATCTCGCGCAGATCCGCAACTTCCGTCGCCGCAGCTGGCTCCTGATGTACCTGTTCGGCGCATCGCCGGCGCTCGACGCGAAATTCCTGCGCGGCAAACCGCACAAGCTCGACGCGTTCGATGCCGATACGCTGTACCGGCCGTACGCGACGAGCCTGCGGATGAGCGACCTCGGTTACTCGAACACGACCGCGCAGGCCGCGCTGCACGTCGACTACAACACGCTGCCCGGCTATCTCGATGCGCTGTCGAAGGCCGTGAGCGAACCGTATCCGCCGTACGAGGCGATCGGCACGCATCGCGACGGCGAGTGGATCCAGATCAACACGAACGTGCTGCAGATCGAGAACGAGTTCTACTCGACGATCCGGCCGAAGCGCGTCACGTATTCGGGCGAGCGTCCGCTGCATGCGCTCGCGTCGCGCGGCGTGCAGTACATCGAAGTACGCTGCCTCGACATCGATCCGTTCGAGCCGACCGGCATCGCGCTGGAGACCGCGCGCTTCATCGACGCGTTCCTGCTCGCCTGCGCGCTCGACGAGAGCCCCGCGCTCGACTGCGACGCGTACAAGGAAGCGAATGCGAACTTCGGCAGCGTGACGATGGAAGGGCGCAAGCCGGGGCTCACGCTGGTGCGCGACGGCCAGCCGGTCACGCTGCAGGCGTGGGCGGACGATCTGATGGCTGATATCGAGACCGTCGGGCGCCGTCTCGACGAGATCCGCGGCGGCGACGAGCATGCGCGTGCGATCGCCGCGCAGCAAGAGAAGCTCGCCGATCCGGAGCGCACGCCGTCGGCGCGCGTGCTGCGCACGATGCGAGAGAACGGGCAGTCGTTCCTCGCGTTCGCGCTCGCGCACAGCGAAGCGCATGCCGCGCATTTCCGCGCGAACCCGCCGTCGGCGGAGACGATGCGCGCCGAGCAGGCGCTCGCGGCGAAGTCTCTGGCCGAGCAGGCCGAGCTGGAAGCGAAGGAGGCCGGATCATTCGACGCGTTCGTCGCGGCCTATCGCGCCTATACGCTGAACCGCTTCAGCGTGTGATGGCCGTCGCCCGCCGCGCGTCGCGCAGCGCAGGCCGGCTGCGGGCCGGATGGCCGCGCGGTCACGCGTCCGGCCCGGTTTCAGCCGCTTCAGTGATGCGCGTACGTGTCGCGATCGACCACGCGCGACAGCGCCGGCTTTCCTGATTCCACATTCGCATGGCCGTCGCTGCCGTGGCCGGCCGCGTCGCGCGCCCGTGCGGCGCGCTGCATGATCGCCTGCATGTTTTGCGGAAAGTCGGGACCGCTGGCGAGACTCGGCCGATAGCCGGCGGCCTGCAGTTCCGCGAGTTCCTGGCGAACTTGCGCGCGCGTCAGGGTCGACGCAGCCTGCGCCTGAGCCTGGACGGCGACGGCCGAGCCGATCAGTACCAGCGCGTACGCCGCAAGTTTCATGGTCTTCATCGTGTTTGCTCCGTGGGGGTTCCGGAGCCGCGCCTTCGTCGGCACGGACGGAATCAATGCAGCGAGTCTAGGCTTCGGATGCCAAACGAAACATCCTGCGTCCCGTCAGTCACCTTTGCCGGTTGAGCAACATTGCGCCGGCGGCTTGCTGGCGCGCGCGTCAGCGGGTCGCCAGCGGCCGTTCAGCGTGCGGTGGATTCCGTGTATCGGCACCGCGCGCATCGGGGTTGCCCTCCTTGTAGAAGCGCGATGCGCCTTCTAACCTTTTTTAAGCGACCGATCGGTCGGCGTGGAGGCATGGTTGCATGCGCAAGCGTCGGATGATCGTTGCGGCCGTGGAACGGACGTTTGAACGGGATCGAGGTGTGTGCAGGCGTTGATGCGCGAGCCCCGGTCGACCGACAGGCAGGGGATCCGGGTAAGCGTCAAAGCGCCAACTCGGGTCGACCGCGAAGCATGGGATCCGAGCAAGCGCTAAAGCGCTAACTCGGGTCGACCGCGAAGCATGGGACCCGAGTAAGCGCTAAAGCGCTAACTCGGGTCGACACGGAGACACGAGACACGATGAATCCCACCGCAGCCCTGCCCCCCGGCATCCTGTTCGCGCAGCCGTTGACGCCCGTCGCCAACTCGCTGTTCCTGTCGTTCCTCGTCGCCGTGATCCCGATCGCGGTCGCGCTGATCGCGCTCGGCGTGCTGCGCCGGCCCGCGTGGCAGGCGTCGCTCGCCGGCCTCGTCGCCGGCCTCGCGGTCGCGATCGGCGCGTGGGGCATGCCGGCCAGCCTCGCGTTCGACGCGGTCGGCGCCGGCATGGCGCTCGCGGTCGTGCCGGTGATGTGGATCGTGTTCAACGCCCTGCTGCTGTACAACATCGCGGTGAAATCGGGCCGCTTCGACCAGTTCCGGCAGTGGATGCTCGACAACCTGCCCGACGACCGCCGCCTCGTGCTGCTCGTCGTCGCGTTCTCGTTCGGCTGTCTGCTCGAAGGGATCTCCGGGTTCGGCACGCCGGTCGCGATCACCAGCGCGCTCCTGATCGCGCTCGGCTTCCCCGCGCTCGAAGCACTCACCTACACGCTGCTGTTCAACACGGCACCGGTCGCGTTCGGCGCGCTCGGCGTGCCGATCACCGTGCTCGGCGCGGTCACGTCGCTGCCGCCCGCGACGCTCGGCGCGATGGTCGGCCGGCAACTGCCGTTCTTCGCGCTGCTGCTGCCGTTCTACGTGGTCGGCGCGTACGGCGGCCTGCGCTCGATCGCGAAGCTGTGGCCCGCGCTGCTCGTGTCCGGCGGCAGCTTCGCGATCGCGCAGTTCGTCACGTCGAACTTCCTCGGCTACCAGCTCACCGACGTCCTGTCGTCGCTCACGTCGCTGATCGTCACGATCGGCTTCCTGCAAGTGTGGAAACCGCAGCCCGATCCGCAATACGCGCTCGTGCGCAGCGTGCCGGCCGCGGCCGGCGCCGCGCGCGCGGGCTTCGGCGGCTGGCTGCCGTGGATCGTCGTGTCGGTAGTCGTGATCGTCTGGGTGCACGCGAACGTCGCGGCGATCGGCGACGTGAAGATCAAGTGGCCGGGCCTGCACAACGCGGTGTTCGTCACGCTGTATCACAAGCCGTATGCGGCGATCTGGGATTTCCAGCCGCTCGGCACCGGCACCGCGATCCTCGTGTCGGCGATCATCACGGCCGTGCTCACGCGCACCGGCGTCGGCGCGTTCTTCGAATGCGTGGTCAAGACGTGGCGGCAGACGTGGATCGCGATCGTCACGGTGATGATGATCGTGGGGCTCGCGTATCTGCTGAACTATTCGGGCATCAGCTACACGCTCGGCACCGGCGTCGCGTCGACCGGCGCGCTGTTCCCGCTCGTGTCGGCGTCGCTCGGCTGGATCGCGGTGTTCCTGTCCGGCAGCGACACGTCCGGCAATGCGCTGTTCGGCAACCTGCAGGTAGTCGCCGCGAGACAGCTCGGCTTCGATCCGGTGCTGATGGCCGCGACCAACTCGTCGGGGGGCGTGATGGGCAAGATGATCTCGCCGCAGAACATCGCCACGGGCGTGTCGACGACCGACCTGAAGGGGCAGGAAGGCGTCGTGTTCGCGCGCACGTTCTGGCACAGCGTGATCCTCACGCTGCTGCTCGGCGTGCTCGTGTTCCTGCAGCAGCACGTGTTCACGTGGATGATTCCGGCGCTGCCGAAGTAGCGCACGGCGGGAAGCAAGACGGCAGGCACGAGGAAAACAACGAGGGAAGGCGCGGGAAAAGCGCCGGAAAAGTACGGGGAATGTGCAGGGAAGTGCGACGGGAAATGCGCGAAACCGGTGAACGCGGAGCGGCTCAGCGCGCGTTCGCCGGCCGCGTCGCGTGCGTTGGCTCGTGCGTCGCGGCCTGCGCCGGCAGGATGCACGCGAGGAACGCATCGATCGCGGGGCTCTGGCGGCGCGCCTTCAGGTAGTACACGTATTCGTCGATCGTCGTGTCGACGCCGCGCAGCGCGACGACGCGCAAATCCGGATGACGCTCGGCCTCGCCGCGCGGAAACAGGCTGCCGCCCACGCCATGCAGGATCGCCTCGCGGATCGCTTCGCGGCTGCCGATCTCGGCGACCGATGTGGCCGCAACGCCGGCCGCCGCGAGGATCGTCTCCGTGCAGCGGCGCGTGACCGATCCTTCCTCGCGCATCAGCAGCCGCACGTCGGCGAGCTGCGCGGCGTCGATCGCGTCGAAGCGCGCGAGCGGATGGTCGCGATGCACGACGAGCACGAGCGGATCGGTGGAGATCACCTTGCGTTCGAGGCCGTCCGCGTCATTGCGCTGCGACGACACCGCGAGGTCGATGCGGAATTCCTGCAGCGCCTGCAGGATCTCCTCGGAATTGCCGATCCGGCACGTGAGCGCGATCGACGGATGCGCATGCGAGAAGCGGCCGACCGCGTCCATGATGTAGTACGGCCCGGTCGCGCCGATCCGCAGATGTCCTTCGAACAGGCCGCCGACGTTGCGCAGCATGATGTCGGCCTGCGCCTCGAGCGCGATCATCTTCTCGACGAGCGGCAGCAGCTCGATCCCGGTCTCGGTGACTTCGAGCTTGCGGCCGCTGCGATAGAACAGCTCGACGCCGTACAACTGCTCGACCTGCCGGATCTGCGCGGCGATCGTCGGCTGGCTGACGCCCAGGTGGCGCGCGGCGCGCGTGATGCTGCCCTGCCGGACGGTCGCGTGGAACGCCTTCAGCTGATCGAACACGACTCGGCTTCTCCCCCCTCTTCATCGCGCGTCAGCATAGCGCAGGCATGTGTCGGCCGGATGAAAGGCGCGCCGGGCGCCGCTTCGAAAAAAAGCTGGGGGTGAGCGCAAGAAACCTGCTGGAACCGGTCACGGCCGGGACACGCCGGTGCGGAGTAATAACGGCAACGCACCGACCGCCGGCCCCGCTCGACCGGCGCCACCCTTACCGACCCACAGGATCCTCTTCATGTCCGCCACCAAACGACGCGATTTCCTGCGCCTCGCCGCCCAGTCGGCCGGCGCGATGGCCGCCTACGCCGGCTTCCCGCCCGCGATCCGCAAGGCGCTGGCCATGCCGGCCGCCTATCGCACCGGCACGATCCGCGACGTCGAACACGTCGTGATCTTCATGCAGGAAAACCGCTCGTTCGACCATTACTTCGGCGGGCTGCGCGGCGTGCGCGGCTTCAACGACCCGCGCCCGCACCTGCTGCCGAGCGGTGCGCCGGTGTGGCAGCAGCCGCCGGCGTCGGTGTTCACGAAGAACTACCATTCGCGCGGGATCGATCCGTCCGCGCCGTACGTGCTGCCGTTCTACCTCGACCCGAAGCAGACGACCGAATTCCAGCCGGGCACCAACCACGGCTGGAGCAGCGGCCACCTCTCCTGGAACAACGGCCAGTGGGACCAGTGGGTGAACCAGAAGCAGGATGTGCTGACGATGGGCTACCTGAAGCGCCAGGATCTCACGTACCACTACGCACTGGCCGACGCGTTCACGATCTGCGACGCGTACTTCTGCTCCGCGCACGCCGACACGGCACCGAACCGCATCTATCTGTGGACCGGCACGATCGACTCGCGCAACGTGTACGGCGCACAGCCGAACGGCCCCGGCATCGGCGAGCGCAACGACACGAACGGCTACACGTGGACGACCTACGCGGAACGTCTCGAGAACGCGAAGATCAGCTGGAAGGTGTACCAGGGCGGCACGGGCATTCCGGGCGACCCGACCGACAACTACACCGACAATTCGCTGATGTTCTTCAAGAAGTTTCAAGTGAAGGAAGGCGCGAGCGGCCCGCTGGTCGACAAGGGCGCGTCGGACCACACGCTCGCCGAGCTGAAGGCCGACGTGCAGGCGAACCGGCTGCCGCAGGTGTCGTGGATCGTCGCGCCTTACAAGTACAGCGAGCACCCGCAAGCGTCGCCGACCGACGGCGCGTTCTACATCAACATGGTGCTCGAGGCGCTGACGTCGAACCCCGAAGTGTGGGCGAAGACGGTGTTCATCCTCAACTACGACGAGAACGACGGGCTGTTCGACCACGTCGTGCCGCCGGTGCCGCCGGTCACGAGCGGCGTGGGCGGCCAGGGCATCGTGTCGTCGAACCTGCTGTCGAACCTCGGCGACGAACTGCTCGACCTGAACAAGTACCCGGGCGAGATGAGCCCGCTCGTGCCGGGAGCGGACCCGGGCGGCATTCAGCCGATCGGCCTCGGGCCGCGCGTGCCGCTGATCATCATCTCGCCGTGGACGAAGGGCGGCTGGGTCTGCTCGGAGACGTTCGACCACACGTCGGTGCTGCGTTTCCTCGAAGCGCGCTTCGGCGTACAGGAGCCGAACATCAGCGCGTGGCGCCGGTCGGTCTGCGGCGACCTCACGTCGGCATTCGACTTCTCAGCGCGGCCCGATACGCGCACGGTGAGCTTCACGGTGCCGCAGCACATCGCCACGGCCGGCCAGGCGTACCAGGTGCCCGCGCAGCAGTCGATGCCGGCGCAGGAGCCCGGCACGCGTCCGGCGCGCGCGCTGCCTTACGAACTGTTCGTGCATGCCCGCGTGAACGGGCGCGACGACAGCGTGTCGCTCGATTTCGCGAACTCGGGTGACGCGGGCGCCGCGTTCTACGTGTACGACCGCCGCAATCCGGCGACGCCGCCGCGCCGCTACGCGGTGTCCTCGCACGACCGCTTCGCCGATACCTGGAGCACGTCGGCCGCGCGCGGCGACTACCATCTCGCGGCCTATGGCCCGAACGGCTATCTGTGCGAATTCCAGGGCAACACGCGGCTGGCCGCGGACGGCCGCCACGCAAATCCGGAAGCGAAGGTCGGCTACGACGTGCGCAATCGTCACGTGTACCTGCAACTGCGCAACAGCGGTCGTGCGGCATGCCGCGTGGTCGTCGACAACGCGTACAGCCACGCGCATGCGCGCACCTACACGCTGGAGCCGGGCGAGCGCATCGAGGATCACTTCGAGTTGTCGTCGAGCCATGGTTGGTACGATCTGACGATCACCGCGACGACGCTGCGCGGCGGCGACGACAAGGTCGTGCGCCGCTTCGCCGGCCACGTCGAGACGGGCCGGCCGAGCCAGAGCGATCCGGGGCCGGTCAAGCAGACGGCCTGACGGCAGGCCTGCGTCGTGCGGTCCGGCGTGCTCGCGCCGGCCGCACGCCAACCGCATTCCGGGCACGAGGAACAGTTTTTTGGAAACTGAAGACTGTTGACAATATGTCGGGCCGAGGGTATACAACGATCATTCGCCGACATGGCGCCCTCGTTTTCACCCGCAGCTTCGCTGCCTGCCCGATCATGACTGCCCCGAACGCGCTCAACGCCATCGAACTCCTGCAAAGCCAGTCGCTCGCGATGATTGTCCAGGACATGCTCGAGCGCGCGATCGTGTCCGGCGAATATGCGCCGGGCGAGAAACTCAACGAAGTCGATATCGCGACCAAGCTGAACGTGTCACGCGGGCCCGTGCGCGAGGCATTCCGTGCGCTGGAGCAGGCCGGGCTGCTGCGCAACGAGAAGAACCGCGGCGTGACGGTGCGTGTCGTGCCGCTGCGCGAGGCAGAGGAAATCTACGAAGTGCGCGCGATGCTCGACGAGTCGGTCGCGCGCGCGCTCGCGAAACGCATTTCGCCCGATACGCTGAAGGTGCTGAAGGGCATCATCCAGTCGATGAAGGATGCGGCGAAGGCGCACGACGTCACGCGCTATACCGAGCTGAACGTGCAGTTCCACGACGCGATGGTGGTCGGGGTCGGCAATACGCACCTCACCGACACCTATCGCCGGCTCGTGCGCCAGCTCGGGCTGTTGCGCCAGGCCGCGATCGAGGCCGAGGAGGATGCGATCGCGGTGTCGGCGGCCGAGCACGGCAAGATCGTGCAGGCGCTCGCGAGCGGCGACGAGGAGAAGGCCGTCGCGCTCGTGCGCGAGCACCTCGCGCACGGCCTCGCGCGGATGCGCCGCACGCACGAGCAGGGGCTGCCCGCGGGCAAGGCGGCGCGCGAGAAAGCCGCGCGCGTGTGACGCGGCCGCACGGGCGGCCGTACCAAAAGCAAAGGGACGCTTCGCCGCGTCCCTTTTTCGTTGCGCTTCGTTGCGCGTCGCGTCATCGCATCGTCACGCCTTGTCGGCCTTGCCCGCCGCGCTCGCGAATTTCGCGAGCCATGTGTCGACCTTCGCCGGCCGTCGGCCCTTGTCTTCCGCGCGCTCCTTGCGGCGGATCGCATTGCGCACGACGTGCGCGCCGACATAGCGGATCGGCTCCGGTGGGAAATGGCCGAGCGGGCCGCGTGCAATCGGACTACGCGTCCAAACGTTGTCGAGGCCGAGCACCAGCGACGACAGGATCTGTCCGCCCATGTAGGTCGGCCCGACGCCGTTGCCCGAATAGCCGAAGCCGTAGAACACGTTCGGCGCGTCGTCGAGGCGCCCGAAGAACGGGAAGCCCGTCACCGAGCGGTCCGACGGGCCGTTCCAGCTTGCGGTGATCGGCACGCCGGCGAGCGACGGGAAGAATTCGCGCAGGCTCCGCGTGAGCTGCGCCTCGTACGGCGAGCGCCGGTCGAACACCGGCGCGATGCGGCTGCGCCATGAGAACGTGTTGCCGCCCTTGCCGAGCATCAGCCGTCCGTCGGCGGTCGTGCGGTAGTAATACACGAAGATCCGCGAATCGAGCACCGACACACCGTCCACGAGCCCGGTCCGCTCGAGCAGTTCCGGGCATTTCTCGGTGATGACCATGTCGCTCGACACGACCGCGATCGTGCGTTCGAACTGCGGGAAGCGGCTCGCCATCCATGCGTTGATCGCGAACACCAGCTTGCTCGCGCGCACGCTGCCGGACGGCGTGCGCACGACGGCCGGCTGCCCCGGCGTGAAGTCGACGAGCGGCGTGCGTTCGTGGATCCGGATCCCCATGTCGAGCGCGACGCGGCGCAGCCCGCGCACGAGCTTGCCCGGATGCACCGTCGCAGCGATCGGCGAGTACACGCCGTCGAGATTGCGTGCGGAGCCCGAGCGGCGCGCGACGTCGGCGGCCGGCAGCGGCTCGTAGCTGTGGATGCCGCACGCGGCGAGCGCGTCGAGCACCGGCGCGAGCGTGCCGACCTGCGCGCGCGATGTCGCGGTGTACAGCGTGCCGTCGAGCCGCAGCTCGGCATCGATGCGATGCGCGCGGCAGAAGTCGGCGATGTGCTGGACGGCCGCCTCCGACGCCTTCACGAGCCGGATCGCCTCCGCTTCGCCGAACAGCCTCCGCAGCGTCAGGAATTTCGCCGACCATGTAAGCAGGCAGCCGCCGTTGCGCCCGCTCGCGCCGGCGCCGCACAGGTCGGCCTCGAGTATCGCGATGTCGAGCGCCGGGTTCTGCTGCTTCGCCTGGATCGCGGTCCAGAGCCCGGTGAAGCCTCCGCCGACGATACAGACGTCGGCCTGCGTCGCGCCCTGCAGCGCAGGGGCGAGATCGCCATCGTTGAACAGTGCTTGTTCGATCCAGAAGGGTCGCATCGGATGTCGTGCCGGTAAGGGTCGGGGGCCGTGCCGCGCACAGCGGGAAAACAAAACGAAGCCGCCGCGCGGCGACATGTGTCGTTGTGCGGCGGGTGCATCGCGTCAGCCGCCGCTTCGGCGGACACGCGCCGCACATCCATCGGCTTCTGCGTGTTGGCGATCGCGGCCGCCGCGCCGGGAATGCCGGCTTCGCCGCAGTGGCCGATGCAGCCGACGCGGAACGTGTCGAATTCCGTCAACTTTGCCCGGATACAGAATGTAGCCGCGCTTTTTGACCTCCTGATAAAGGCGCTTGAAATCGTAGTTCGGATCGTCCGGCACATGGAGCGTGACGATGATCGGCACCTGGATCGCCGGTTCGAGGAACGGGCGGAAGCCGGGCGCGGCGAGTCCGCGGTCCTTCAGCCTTTTGCTTTCTGTTCTTTGCATGTTGTTGACAATCTACAAATCATCAATTTTAATGTCAAGCATGAAAACACCTCCTCGGCGCGGCGCGGGCGCCGACAGATCGCCCCCTTTGAACCGAAAGGACTGAACGTCATGACCGAAACGCCTGTATCCGTGGAAGTGAACGGCCGCCGCTACAACTGGATGAGCCGCCCCGTGGTGGTGGTCTGCGTCGACGGCTGCGCCTACGAATATCTCGAGATGGCGGCCGAGGCCGGCGTCGCGCCGTTCCTGCGCACGCTGCTGAAGCCGGGCACGGCGCTCAAGGGCGAGTGCGTGGTGCCGAGCTTCACGAACCCGAACAACCTGTCGATCGTGACCGGCGTGCCGCCGGCGATCCACGGGATAAGCGGCAACTACTTCTACGATCGCGACTCCGGCGCCGAGGTGCTGATGAACGATCCGAAGTACCTCGTTGCGCCCACCGTGCTCGCGACCTTCGCCGAACACGGCGCGCGCGTCGCGGTCGTCACCGCGAAGGACAAGCTGCGGCGCCTGCTCGGCAAGGGGCTCGAGGGCATCTGCTTCTCGTCGGAGAAGGCCGACGAGGCGAGCCTCGAGGAAAACGGCATCGACAACGTGCTCGAGCTGGTCGGCAAGCCGGTGCCGAGCGTGTACAGCGCGGACCTGTCCGAGTTCGTGTTCGCGGCCGGCGTGCGCCTGCTCGAGACGCGCCCGATCGACCTGATGTACCTGTCGACGACCGACTACGTGCAGCACAAGTGCGCACCCGGCACCGATGGCGCGAACGCGTTCTACCAGATGATGGACGCGTACCTGAAGCGGCTCGACGCGCTCGGCGCGATCGTCGCGATCACGGCCGACCACGGGATGAACGCGAAGCACGACGGCGAGACCGGCGAGCCGAACGTGATTTATCTGCAGGAGCTGTTCGACGAGTGGCTCGGCCACGATGCGGCGCGCGTGATCCTGCCGATCACCGATCCGTACGTCGTGCATCACGGTGCGCTCGGCTCGTTCGCGACCGTCTACGTGCCGGCTTCCGCCGACGCCGACGCGCTGCGCGCGCGGCTCGCCGCGGTGGACGGCATCGAGGTCGTGCTGACGGGTGCCGAAGGCTGCGCGCGCTTCGAGCTGCCGCCCGACCGGATGGGCGACCTGATCGTGATCTCGAAGCAGGACGTCGTGCTCGGCACGCGCCGCATCAAGCACGACCTGTCGGGCCTCGACGTGCCGCTGCGCTCGCACGGCGGGATCTCCGAGCAGATCGTGCCGCTGATCTTCAGCAAGCCGGTCGCGACCGACGTCACGGGCCGCGCGCGACTGCGCAACTTCGACATCATCGACATCGCGCTCAATCATTTGCAGTGACGCGGACGCATCCGCCAGGGAGACATCATGAACGGCATTGCAGCCTCGACGGAGACCGGTTCACCTCATCGTGAAGCACTGCGAATCGATGGGGAGCGGATTCATCGCGACGCGGTGATCGAGGTCCGCAACCCGTACGACGGAACGCTGGTCGGCACCGTACCGAAGGCGACGCTCGACGACGTGCGACGCGCATTCGCCGTCGCGCGTGCATACCGGCCGTCCCTCTCGCGCCACGAGCGTGCGGCGATCCTGCGCCGCGCGGCCGACATCGTGCGTGCGCGCACCGCCAAGATCGCGGCGCTGATCACGGCCGAGGCCGGATTGTGCATCAAGGATTCGACGTACGAAGCGGGGCGCGTGGCCGACGTGCTCACGTTCGGCGCGGGCGAAGTGCTGAAGGACGACGGGCAGATCTTCTCGTGCGATCTGACGCCGCACGGCAAGAAGCGCCGCGTGTACACGCAGCGCGAGCCGCTGCTCGGCGTGATCTCCGCGATCACGCCGTTCAACCATCCGATGAACCAGGTCGCGCACAAGGTCGTACCTTCGGTCGCAACCAACAACCGGATCGTCGTGAAGCCGTCGGAGAAGGTGCCGCTGTCGTGCTACCTGTTTGCGGACATCCTGTATGAAGCCGGCCTCCCGCCGCAGATGCTGCAGGTGATCACCGGCGACCCGAAGGAGATCGCGGACGAGCTGATCACGAACCCGGCGATCGACCTGATCACGTTCACCGGCGGCGTGTCGATCGGCAAGTCGATCGCGTCCCGGATGGGTTACCGGCGCGCGGTGCTCGAACTCGGCGGCAACGATCCGATCATCGTGATGGAAGACGCCGATCTCGACGAAGCGAGCACGCTCGCCGTGTCGGGCTCGTACAAGAACTCGGGGCAGCGCTGCACCGCGATCAAGCGCATGCTCGTGCACGAGGCGGTGGCCGATCGCTTCACGGAACTGGTCGTCGAGAAAACCCGCGCGTGGGCTTACGGGAATCCGGCGGATCCGTCGGTCGACATGGGCACCGTGATCGACGAAGCGGCCGCGAAGTTCTGCGAGCAGCAGGTGAACGACGCGATCGCGCGCGGTGCGCGGCTTCTGGTCGGCAACGTGCGCAACGGCGCGTTGTATTCGCCGACGGTCGTCGATCGCGTGACGCCCGACATGCCGCTCGTGAAGCACGAGACGTTCGGGCCCGTCTCGCCGATCATGCGCTTTCGCGACATCGACGACGCGATCAGAATGTCGAACAGCACCGACTATGCGTTGTCGTCGTCGGTCTGCACGAACCGCTTCGACAGCATCACGCGCTTCATCACGGAGCTCGAGGTCGGCAGCGTGAACGTGCGCGAGGTGCCGGGCTACCGGCTCGAACTGACGCCGTTCGGCGGTGTGAAGGATTCGGGCCTCGGCTACAAGGAAGGCGTGCAGGAGGCGATGAAGAGCTTCACGAACACGAAGACCTATTCGCTGCCGTGGTAGGCGGCACGTAATGTGCCCGCGCCCGCACCGGCTTCGTGGTCGGTGCGGGCGTTGTTCGATCGGCGCATATTGTGGGCCGATTTGCGTTTTACCGGGCTTGCTCGCGTCGGCAGGATGCAAGCGCACGCTGTTGCGCTGCGTGAACCTGCCCGAAGTGCCGGAGGCGGGCGCGTACGTTGCGGTGTTTCTCGCGGATGGCCGTGTCGTCGAGGCCGGCGCATCGCGAGAGTTGTTCGGGCGACCGCGCGACTCGCGCATCGCGAAGTTCGCGCAGGGCGTACCGGCCTTCTGACGCGCCACGCCGCGCGGGCTGCATCGGCTCAATCCTGCCCGGGCCCGTCGAGCGCCGCGGCGACGATCGCTTCCGGTGCATCTTCCTGAACGAGGTGGCCCGCACACGGCACGCGGATCAGCTTGCCGCCCGCGATGCGATCGGCGAGGGCCTGCCCCTGTTCGATTGGAATCCACGCGTCGTCCTCACCCCACACGATGCGCACCGGAAAGTCCGGCGTCACGTAGCGTGCCTCGGCTTCCTCGATGTAACGCTGGCGCATCTGCGCGATCTGTCGATAGAACGCCCGCTGGCCGGCCGACGAGAGCCATGGCGAGCGGTAGATCGACAGCACGTCGTCGCTCAAAGGTTGCGCGACGGCATTGCCGATATAGGCCGACACGAGCGCATGGTGCGCATACGCCGGCAGCCCGGTGAACGCGGCTTCGTGCTGCGCGACATGCCGTACGAACGGCGAGCCTTGTGGCGCGATCGCGACCGGGTTCACGAGCGTCAGGTCCGAATACGCGATGCCGTCGATGAAGTGCGCGCGCAGCACGGTCGCGCCGCCGTAATCGTGCGCCAGCACGCGCGGCCGCGAAATATTCCATTCGTCGAGCAGGGCGCCGAACAGCACGTTCTGCCGGCCGAGCGAGACGTCCGCGTCGGGCATGTCCGACTGGCCGTAGCCGAGCAGGTCGTAGAAGAACACGCGATGGCGTCGCGCGAGCCATGGCGCGATCCGGCGCCACACCTGCGATGAAAACGGCGTGCCGTGCACGAGCACGAGCGGCGGCCCGTCACCGAGCGTGCCCCATGCGATCCGGTGACCGTCGAAAACGAAGCGATTGGCGAGATCGAGCATCGGCGCCTCCGTGCTAACCTGTTTGGGTTGATAACAGGTTACGCCTGTTCATCCGGATGTGAAACCGATAGGTGAGAATAAATGGTTACTCGACACGAGCCTGCGCGACAGGCGCACGCATGGACCGCGGCCGATTTCGTCGGCGGCCATTCGGCGCTCGATTTCCTGAACACGGTGGCCGACACGGGCAAGACGCGCGACGAGGACAAACTCGTCGACTGGGCGGCCGTGCGCGCATGGGCGGGGAAGTCGGGGTTGCTGGCTCGGGCCGACCTGACACGGTTTCTGCGTCATCCCCGGCAGGACGGCGCGGACGAGCTCGCCGCGCTGCATGGTTTTCGCGAAGAGGCATACGTGGCGCTCGCGCACCTGACGAGCGGTGGCAGCGGCAGCGCCGGCGCGCGGGCGGCGCACCGGCTCGCGGAGGCGATTCGCGATGCGATCGGGCGCAGCACGTTCGACGCGGTCGATGGCCGCTTCGCGTGGCGGCCCGATGCGCGTGCCGCGTCGCGCTGGGTCGACGCGGCCGCGCTCGGGTTCGAGCATCTGCTGCGCGGCGACGACTTCGCGCGCGTGCGGCAGTGCGGCCGCTGTACGTGGTTCTTCGTCGATCGCGGTCGCGGCGTCGGGCGACGCTGGTGCGACATGCGCACGTGCGGGAATCGCGCGAAGGTGGAGGCATTCAGGGAGCGGTGAGGCGAGGGCCGTGGTGACGACGGCCCGGCTGCTCCGCGGTTCGTCACTCGGTGAGTTCGTGCAGCCGATGGTCGGGCCATAGCGCACCGATGACGAACAATCCGGCGACGAGGAACGGTGCGCCGATCGCGAACAGGATCGCCGCGAGTCCCCATCGGTCCCAGAACCGGTCGATGACCGCGCGCTCGGGTATGACGGGGTCGTACAGCACGTTGACCACCTCGCCTTCGTACAGCCCGGGGCGCGATGAAGCCGAGCCTTGCGCGAACGTGACCGGGCGGCCGCTGTCGGTCGTGAACGCAATGGTTGCTGAATAAAGTGACGTGCGTGCGCGGGACGATTGTGCGGATTCGGTGATCTCGACGACGTGGCCGGTCGAGTGCGCGTAATGGCGGGCGATCTGCCATTGTCTCAGCCCGGCAGCGCCTGCGCCGGCCAGGAAGCCGGTGCCGATCGCGATCGGCATCAGCACGATCGCGATGTTCCAGCGGCGCCGGGCCGACTTGCCGGCGGCCGGTGCGGCAAGCGCGTCGGCGTGCCGGCTGCGGCGCTCGCTCCCGTAAAGCAGGCTGCCGATCGCAAGCGACGCGACCGCGAGCAGTGCCGGCACCGCGACGGGAAACCAGCGTTGCGTGAAATCGTCGATCAGCGCGGGACGATTCGGATGGGCCGGATCGACCATGACGTCCACGCTTTCGCCGATGTCGTAAGCCGGGACCACCGATGCGGTATTGCCGGCGACTTCACGGCGATGGCCGTCGTTCGCGAGATAGGCGACGATCGGGCGGTATCCACGCATCGCGTCGCTGTCTTGCACGATGCGCACGACCGTGCCTGGCGTGCGGACCAGATCACCCACCGCGTGGCTCGCGGTGACGGCGAGCATCGCTGCGACCACGAGCAGCGCAACGCCGAGCGCGAGTGCGACGAGCGCCTCCTTACGTGGCATCGCCAGATCCGCGGTGCGCGTCGTGCGATGGAGCCGGATGCGATCGGGGGGATGGCGCGACTCGACGCGCGCGCCGCTGTTGGCGTGACCATGCCCTCTGAATGGTCGCGTCTCGCTCACATGATTCCATGTTTGACGTCCCATGCTCTCTCAGTGCCGGCGGCGATATGGCGATCGCCGTTCCGGTCGTGTGATATTTTGTCGGACGATTCTAGCGGAAAGTGCACGGGCAAGGCATGTATGTAATTGCATGCCGTGATGCGGGGGAGTCAGGCGGGCGCCTGAATCGGTCGCCGGAACGGAAAAAGGCCGGTCAGCTTGCGCTGACCGGCCTTTTGAATTCCTGGTGGGGCGTGAGTGACTCGAACACTCGACCTACGGATTAAGAGTCCGCTGCTCTACCAACTGAGCTAACGCCCCCAACAGAAGAAAGATTATGCACGGGGATTTCGGTCTTGGCAAGTGCTTTCTGCAAATTTCCTGAAAATACTTCGTCACGGCCCCGGCGGCGGCCCGCGCGGTAACGAGCGATCGCAGTTGGCGCGCTCCCGGTATGATGACGTCCACACCTGTTGCGCGGCGGTCGCGCAACGTTTTCTGGACATTCGAAGATGGACGAAAACGCAGTCCGCGAATTGCTGGACCGCCTGCTGGCCCCGTGGGTCCGCTCGCTCGGTCTGGTCCCCGTATCGATCGGCGACGACAGCGTCACGATGCGCCTGCCGTTTTCCGGCGAATTCCGTCATTCGGGCGGCATCATCTGCGGGCAAGTGTTCACGGCCGCTGCCGACACCGCGATGGTGGTCGCGATCTCGGCCGCGCTCGGCGAGTTCCGGCCGATGACCACCGTCTCGCTGAACACGAATTTCATGCGTCCGGTGCGCAAGGGTGACGTGCTCGTCACCGCGCGCGTGCTGCGGATGGGTCGCAACCTGGTGTTCGGCGAAGTCGAGCTGTTCGACGAGGACGGCAAGATGGCCGTTCACGCAACGTCGACCTACGCGCTCGTCAGCTGAGCGGCGCGATGTTCGACCAGATCGTTTTCGCGGGCGGCGGCAATCGCTGCTGGTGGCAGGCCGGCTTCTGGGACGTTGCCCAGCCGGCGCTCGGCTTGCGTCCGCGCGTGATCGCCGGCATCTCGGCCGGCGCGGCGACCGCCTGCATGCTGTATACGCGCGACGCCGCGTGGGTGATGCGCTATTACGAGGAGGCGCTGCGCCACAACCGCAAGAACGCGTACTGGGGCAATCTGTTCAGACGCGAGCCGGTGTTTCCGCATTACCGGATCTACCGTCAGGCGCTGCTCGACATCTACGGCGAGCCGTTCCCGCAACTTGCCGACGCGCCGGAGATCCGCATCGGCGTGTCGCACGTGCCGCGCTGGCTCGGCGCGCGCAGCGCGGTCGCGGCGGGCCTCGTTGCATACAACATCGAAAAGTACGTGCGCAAGACGCTGCACCCGACGCTCGGGCGCACGCTCGGCTTCCGGCCCGAGTTCGTGCGCGCGCAGGCATGCGCGAGCGTCGAAGAACTCGCCGACCTGATCCTGCAGTCGTCGTGCACGCCGCCGTTCACGCCGGTGCTGCGCCGCGGCGGCCGGCCGGTGCTCGACGGCGGCATGGTCGACAACGTGCCGGTCGACGCGCTCGACGCATCGCCGGGCGATGCGCTGGTGCTCGTCACGCGGCTGTATCCGCGCCCGCAGATGTTCACGGTCGCGCATGGCGACCAGCGACGGCTCTATGTGCAGCCGTCGAGCAAGGTGCCGATTTCGAGCTGGGATTACACGAGTCCGTCGCAGATGCGGCATGCATACGACCTCGGGCGACGCGACGGCGAGCATTTCCTCACGCGCGTCGACGCGATGACGGGCGGGCGCGTGGCCGCCTGAAGGCGGGAATGGAGAAACGGAGCCGCGCGGCGAGTGCGGCCCGCGCCGGTCAGCGCACGCGTCGCGGCGTCAGCGCTTCCGGATTGACGACGCTCGACAGGTCGCCCTGGTCGAACGCGAGGATGTTCCGGAACGCCGCGCTGAAGTAGAGCTCGTAGCTTTCGCGCTCCACATAGCCGATGTGCGGCGTGCAGATCACGTTTTCCATCCGCAGCAGGCTGTAGCCCTGCAGGATCGGCTCGCTCTCGAACACGTCGATCGCGACCATCCCCGGACGGTTGTGCGACAGCGCGTTGACGAGCGCGTTTTCCTCGAGCAGTTCCGCGCGGCTCGTGTTGACGAGCAGCGACGTCGGCTTCATCCGCATCAGGTCTTCCTGCTTCACGATCCCGCGCGTGTCGTCGTGCATGCGCAGGTGCAGCGACAGCACGTCGCTCTGCTCGAACAGCGCTTCGCGGCTCTCGGCGGCGGTGTAGCCGTCGGCGCGCGCGGCCTCGAGCGAATGCTCGCGGCCCCAGATCAGCACATTCATCCCGAACGCCTTGCCGTAGCCGGCGACCAGCCGGCCGATCTTGCCGTAGCCCCAGATGCCGAGCGTCTGGCCGCGCAGCACCTGGCCGAGACCGAAGTTCGGCGGCAGCGCCGACGTCTTCAGGCCCGACTGCTGCCAGGCACCCTGTTTCAGGTTCGCGACGTATTGCGGAATGCGGCGCTGGGCGGCCATCACGAGCGCCCAGGTCAGTTCGGCGGGCGCGACCGGCGAACCCGTGCCTTCGAGCACCGCGATGCCGCGATCGGTACACGCTTCGAGGTCGATGTGGCTCGAGATACGGCCGGTCTGGCTGATCATGCGCAGGTTCGGCAGCTTGGCGAGCAATTGCGACGAAATCGGCGTGCGCTCGCGAATCAGCACGAGCGCCTCGACTTCCGCCAGGCGGCTCGCGAGTTGCCCCAGGCCGCGTACCGTGTTGTTGAAGACCTTCACGTCGTGCTCGGCGAGCATCTCGAAGCAGTTCAGCTTGCGGACGGCGTCCTGGTAGTCGTCGAGGATGGCAATTTTCATGATCAGCGGGAGTCGCGCGTTGAAAGCGGCAGTGGCGGCGGCGCACGTCGCGCACCCGTCCCGCCCGGCCGGGGCCGACATGATGCTACGTCGGCGGACGTCGTGGTGTCTTTTTAACAGGTTGTTACGCTCCGCCGCAATCGGCGCCGGCCTGACCCGGCGCCGCTCCCGCCGGGTTCGGCGGGGTGCGATGTTGTGTCGCATCAGACACGTCCTTCCTGATTCGGCCGCTTACCGGACGAGGTTCACCCAATTGTTGCTCCAATCAGAATAATTGGATCATCCATTCGCGATGAGTGAGGATTTTTGACTATTTTTATCGTCAACGCGGGCCTTGTTGGGCAACTCTGCATCATTTCCGTTGTCGTAGGAGAATTACGCATATGCTTCAACTTTTTGAAGTTGTAACAGCGGCAGGAGTCGTTTATGGATCATTTGCAGTCGATGCGCGTGTTCGTCAAGGTTGCGGATCTCGGCAGTTTCGCGCGGGCCGCTAGTGCAATGGATATCTCCAACGCGGTCGCGACGCGTCACGTCGCCGATCTGGAAGGCCGGCTCGGCACGCGCCTGCTGAACCGCACCACGCGCAGCCTTTCGCTGACGGAGTCGGGCCAGGTCTACCTGGAGCGGGCGCGCCAGATTCTCGATGAGCTCGAGGATGTCGAACAGATGGTCGTCGCGCGCAATCACGAGCCGGTCGGCACGTTGCGCATCGTCGCGCCGGTCGTGTTCGGCCTGCACAACCTTGCCCCCGTCCTGCAGTCGTACACCGAGAATTTCCCGAAAGTGGTGCCGGATCTGACGCTGGTCGACCGCCAGGTCGATCTCGTCGAGGAAGGTTTCGACGTCGGCATCGTCGTCACGCGTCAGATGCGCAGCGCGAGCATCGTCACGCGGCGGCTGACCACGGGCTGCATGACCGTATGCGCGACGCCGAGCTACCTTGAAAAGCACGGCGTGCCGAGCCATCCCGAACATCTCGCCGAGCATCCGGCGCTGAGCTTGCCGACCGAATACTGGGGCGACGAGCGCGTGTTCACGGGGCCGGACGGCGAAGTGCGCGTGCGCCCGACCAACGTGATCGTCGCGAACAACACTGCGATGCTGCGCCAGTTCGCGCTGCTCGGAATGGGTGTCGCGATCCTGCCGAGCTACCTGATCGGCAGCGACATCGCGCGCGGCGCACTGGTGCGGCTGCTGCCGGATTTCCGGCTGCCGCAGGTCGAGATCAACATCGCATATCCGAGCCGGCGCCATCTGCCCGCGAAGGTGCGCACGTTCATCGACCACCTCGTCGAGTATTTCAGCCACTCGACCGACGCGACGATGGGCGAACAGTGGGCCGCACAGGGCGCTGCGCCTGCGCCGATCGGCGTCGAGACGCGTGCCGAGCCGCCCGAATCGACCGGCCCGAACCTGCAGCCGCGCCTCGCGCGTTCGCCGCGCGCGCGCGTCGCGGTGCCGTCGCCGCTGTAACGTCGCGGCGGCCGCGCACCGACACGACGGCCAGCATCAAAAAAAACGCGGATCGAGCGATCGATCCGCGTTTTTTTATCGCCGCTTTCATGGTCGTGCGACCGGCGTGCGACGCGCCGGGGGAGCCCCCCGGCAGCCGGAGCATTACGAGCCCGTCTTGCGCGCCGTCGTTTTGCGGGCGGCCGTCTTGCGGGCCGGTGCCGGCTTCTCGTCGGCGCCTTCCGTTACGGTTTCGGCATCCTTCGTCGCCGATTTTGCCGTCTTCTTCGCGGCGGCAGCCTTCGGCTCCTTCTTCTCGAACTCGAAACCGATCTTGCCGTCCGGCTGCTTCACGAGGAAGGCCTTGAAGTTGCGGCCCGTGCGCGACGACTTGAAGTTGGGCAGCAAATCCGTGCGCCCGTCGGCCAGCAGCTTCGCCATTTGCTCGCGCGTGATTTCCTGCTGCAGGATCACCTTGCCCGAACGGAAGTCGCAGGTCTTCGGATTCGCGGCCGAGTGCTCGCACACATAGCTCATCCCGTGCTCGAACACGCGGCCCTTGCACTTCGGGCACGCGCCGACCGGTTCCTGCGCGGAGAAGTCGGGCGCCTCGCCTTCCTCGCCGCCCTGGTCCTGGCCGAAGTCGAACTCGAGCTTGTAGTTCTTCGTCTCGTCGTCGAACGAGAGCTTCAGGATCGCCGAGAACGGACGGCCCATCTTGCTGCGGAAGCCGGACAGCGGACCGATGGTCTTCTCCCGCAGCAGTTCCTCGACTTCCGCGATCTCGAATTGCCGGCTGCCCGGAATCTTCGAGATCGAGAACTCGCACTTCGTGCACGCGAAGCGGCGGTAGTTTTCCTTCACCTGGCCGCCGCAGTTCGGGCACGGCGTCTCGAGGGTCGCGTAATCGCCGGGGATCGTGTCGGAATCGTATTCCTTCGCGCGCTTGACGATCTGCTGCGTCATGCGGGCGATTTCCTGCATGAACGCGTCGCGCCCGAGGTTGCCGCGCTCCATCTGCGACAGCTTGTATTCCCATTCGCCGGTGAGCTCGGGCGCGGTCAGCTCCTTCACGCCGAGCCCGCGCAACAGCGTCATCAGCTGGAATGCCTTAGCGGTCGGGATCAGTTCGCGGCCTTCGCGCACGAGATACTTCTCTCCGAGCAGGCCTTCGATGATCGCCGCGCGCGTCGCCGGCGTGCCGAGACCCTTCGCGGCCATCGCCTCGCGCAATTCGTCGTCCTCGACGAGCTTGCCCGCGCCTTCCATCGCCGACAGCAGCGTCGCTTCCGAGTAGCGTGCGGGCGGCTTCGTCACGAGCGCGACCGCGGCGATCTCGTCCGTCTTCACCTTCTCGTCCTTCTGCACCGGCACGAGGTTCGCGTCCGCGCCTTCGGCGTCGCGGCCGTACACCTGCAGCCAGCCCGGCTCCACGAGCACCTTGCCTTCGGTCTTGAAGTGATGGCCGGCGACTTCGGTGATTCGCGTCGTGACGCGGAATTCGGCCGCCGGGAAGAACACGGCGAGGAAGCGCTTCACGACCATGTCGTACAGCTTCTGCTCCGGCTCGGACAGCGACTTCGGCGCCTGCAGCGTCGGGATGATTGCAAAGTGGTCGCTGATCTTCGAGTTGTCGAAGATCCGCTTGTTCGGCTTCACCCAGCCCTTGTCGAGCACCTGCTTCGCGTGCGGCAGGTAGTTGTGGCTCTCCTTGAGCATCTCGAGCGTGGACTGCACCGTCGAGATGTAGTCTTCCGGCAGCGCGCGCGCGTCGGTACGCGGGTACGTCAGTACCTTGTGCTTTTCATAGAGTGCCTGCGCGAGACCGAGCGTGTTCTTCGCGGAGAAGCCAAAGCGGCTGTTCGCCTCGCGCTGCAGGCTCGTCAGGTCGAACAACAGCGGCGACAGCTGGGTCGACGGCTTCGATTCCTCGGACACCGTGCCGACCTGATCGCGGCACGCGGCGACGATCGTTTCGGCGGCCGGCAGGCTCCACAGGCGGGAGTCGCGCTTTTCAGGATCGAATTCGTCGCGCTTGAATTTCGGGTCGAACCACTTGCCTTCGTAGAAACCGCCCGCGCACGCGAACTCGGCCTTCACTTCCCAGTAGTCGCGCGGAATGAAACGGCGGATTTTCTCTTCACGTTCGACGACGATCGACAACGTTGGCGTCTGAACGCGGCCGACGGTCGTCAGGAAGAAGCCGCCGCCCTTGCTGTTGAACGCGGTCATCGCCCGCGTGCCGTTGATCCCGACGAGCCAGTCGGCTTCCGAGCGGCAGCGTGCGGCGTCGGCGAGCGGCTGCATGTCCGTGTCGCTGCGCAGATGCGCGAAACCGTCGCGGATCGCCTGCGGCGTCATCGACTGCAGCCAGAGGCGCTGGACCGGCTGCTTCGCCTTCGCGTGCTGCACGATCAGGCGGAAAATCAGCTCGCCTTCGCGCCCCGCGTCACATGCGTTGATCAGGCGGTCGACGTCCTTGCGCTTCATGAGCTTGGTCAGGACTTTCAGGCGCGACTCGCTTTTTGCGATCGGGTTCAGGTCGAAATGCGGGGGGATGACGGGCAGATGAGCGAAGCTCCATTTCCCGCGCTTGACCTCGTACTCTTCCGGGGCGGCGATTTCCAGCAGGTGGCCGACCGCGGACGACAGGACGAATTCGTCGCTCTCGAAGTATTCGTCATGCTTGGTAAAGCCGCCCAAAGCGCGCGCGATGTCGTTCGCGACAGAAGGCTTTTCCGCAATGATCAGTGCTTTGGACATGACAGATGTGTGTTGGTAGACCGGGTTCGCCGGCGTGGGTCCCTTTTACGACGGCTTTATAGCACACGCCGCGGCGACGGCGGCGCGGCGTGCAAAAAGCGGCTCATCATAGTGGGGGGCCGCAACGGCGGCAAGCGCCCGGCGCGGCGGCACGCGCAACGGCGCGGAAAAGGCTGCCGGGCCGGTGCGCGGCTTACGCCTCGACATTCAGGATGTTGCGCAATTTCGGTGCGTGCGGCGCGCCGGGCACGGCGCTCAGGTCGGACAGCATCCGTTCGACGATCGCCGCGTGCGGCAGCACCGTGCCGAAGAAGCGCGCGGTGTTCGCGTCCTCGATCAGGATCGTCGGGAAATTCTCGACGTCGAGATCGTCGAGCCGGTCGGCATGGGTTTCGACGTCGATCCACGCGAAGCAGGCGTCGGGATGGGCGTCGGCGAGCTGGTCGAAGGCAGTTCGGTAGTCGCGGCAGGTGCCGCACCATTCGGCGCACAGGCAGGCGACCAGCAGCGTGTCGGGATCGGCGAGGCGCTCGGCGATCCGATCGGCATCGGTGTCGAGATTCAGCGCGGGCATGGAATTCCTTGGGGTAGCGTCGGCGGCACGGCCGCCTCTATGCGGGGGACTGTAGCACGCCGGACGCGGGCGGGGTGGGCGTTGCGTCAAGCCGCGCGAAGCGTCCGCCGGGCATGCTAGCGACGCGGCCGGCCAGTTCGAGCCCGAGTAGCGCGCGGTGCAGCGCGTCGTCGGACAGACCGGTGTGCTCGGCAAGCCACTCGTAAGTAACGGGGCCGTATCCCAGTGCGGCGAGCACGGACTGTTCGGCTGGGTTGTCGGTTGGCGTGCCGTCGATCTCGGCGGGCGTGGCGACCGGAATGGCGGCACCTGCCTTCTCGATGTGCTCGCCCGCGCACCGCGCGGCGGTGTCGATTGTTCCACTGTTATCGGGGCGCGAACGTGAATTCTCCGTGCGGCTGGCGTGAACAGCCGGTTCGCCCAACCCGTATTCCTCGAGCACGTCGAGCGGCGTCGTGGTGAGCTTCGCGCCGTCGCGGATCAGCGCGTGGCAGCCCTGCGCGAGCGGCGCGTGGATCGAGCCCGGCATCGCGAACACGTCGCGGCCCAGCTCGTTCGCGAGCCGCGCGGTGATCAGCGAGCCGGAGCGCGGCGCGGCTTCGACGACGAGCGCGCCGAGCGCGAGCGCAGCGATCAGCCGGTTGCGCTGCGGGAAATGCGCCGCCCGCGCGGGTGTGCCGAGCGGCCATTCGGAAACGATCGCGCCGCGCGCGGCAATCTCGTGCGCAAGGGGGCGGTGCCGAGCCGGATAGACGAGATCGGCGCCCGTCGCGATCACCGCGAGCGTGCCGGCGCGGCCGTCGAGCCCGCCGCGATGTGCGGCGCCGTCGATGCCGAGCGCGAGACCGGAGACGATCACGAGGCCCGCATCGGACAGCGCATGCGAGAAGTGTGTGGCGTCTGCGAGCCCCTGCGGCGTCGCGTGTCGGCTGCCGACCACGGCGAGCCCGCGTGCATGCAGCAAGTCGAGCCTGCCTTTTACATATAGCAGCGGTGGCGGATCGTGCAGGTCGCGCAGCCGCGGCGGATAGACGGGATCGTTGAGCGTGACGAGCGCGTTGCCCGGTGCATCGAGCCATGCCAGTGTGGCGTCGGTACGGGCGTCGAGGTCGTTTCGCTCGCTGGTGCGCACCGCCCGCGCGGCGGCAGCGCTGCTCGCCGCACCGATGGCCTGGTCGGATGCGCGCAGCAGCGCCGTCGGCGAGCCGAATGCATCGAGCAGCGCACGCAGCACGGCGGGCGGGAGTCCCGGCGCATGCGCGAGCTGCAACCACGCACGCAACGCGGAGGTCGTCAGCGCTTGCGGCGACATGAGGTTCCCCTCGAATGTGCCGACCAGCGAACAGTGTGGCGCCATGATAAAATTTTCATCATCCGAAATACTCGACAGGGGCCGCGCGCATGAGCGTCCGGCCAATTGCGTGAGGCAGACCCGCGGCGTTGACATACCGCGCGTCCGCCTCATCTTCATTGCATCCCGGCGGCGGCGCCAGCCAGCCGGATGGCCGATGCGGCGCGCCGCTCCACCGAATACCGAACACCATGGCTTTGCTGAACATTCTTCATTACCCCGACAAGCGGCTGCACAAGGTCGCCAAGCCCGTCGACAAGGTCGACGACCGGATCCGCAAGCTCGTCGCCGACATGGCCGAAACCATGTACGCCGCGCCGGGCATCGGCCTCGCAGCGACGCAGGTCGACGTGCACGAGCGTGTGATCGTGATCGACGTCTCCGAGGAGAAGAACGAGCTGCGCGCGTTCATCAACCCCGAGATCATCTGGTCGAGCGACGTGAAACAGATCTACGAGGAGGGCTGCCTGTCGGTGCCCGGGATCTACGACGAAGTCGAGCGTCCCGACCACGTGCGCGTGCGTGCGCTCAACGAGCGGGGCGAGACCTTCGAGCTCGACTGCGAGGGCCTTCTCGCCGTGTGCGTGCAGCACGAGATGGATCACCTGATGGGGCGCGTGTTCGTCGAATACCTGTCGCCGCTGAAGCAGACCCGTATCAAGACGAAGATGAAGAAACTCGAACGCGCGATGTGACGCGCGTTTGCCCAGCCCGATCCCGAACGCTTTCATGACCCATACGTTGCGCGTGATTTTTGCCGGCACGCCGGAATTCGCCGCGGCCGCACTCGCCGCTATCCACGAGGCCGGTTTTCCGGTGCCGCTCGTGCTCACCCAGCCCGACCGCCCCGCCGGGCGTGGGATGAAGCTGCAGGCGAGCGCCGTGAAGCGCTATGCCGTCGAGCACGGGATGCCCGTCGCGCAGCCAACGTCGCTGCGCCGCGCGGGCAAGTACCCGCAGGAAGCGGCCGACGCGATCGAGCTGCTGCGCGCGACACCGCACGACGTGATGGTGGTCGCCGCATACGGCCTGCTGCTGCCGCAGGAGGTGCTCGACATTCCGCGCGCCGGCTGCATCAACATCCACGCGTCGCTGCTGCCGCGCTGGCGCGGCGCCGCGCCGATCCATCGCGCGATCGAAGCCGGTGACGCCGAGACGGGCGTCACGCTGATGCAGATGGACGTCGGCCTCGACACCGGCGCGATGATCGAGGAAGCGCGCCTCACGATCGCGCCCGACGATACGACCGCGACGCTTCACGACCGGCTGGCCGCCGACGGTGCGCGCCTGATCGTCGACGCGCTGGTGCGGCTCGAGCGCGACGGCGCGCTGCCCGCCACTCCGCAGCCGGCCGACGGCGTGACCTACGCGGAAAAGATCGGCAAGCACGAAGCGGCGCTCGA
Source organism: Burkholderia sp. AW49-1 (assembly GCF_053427845.1). Classification (NCBI taxonomy): domain Bacteria; kingdom Pseudomonadati; phylum Pseudomonadota; class Betaproteobacteria; order Burkholderiales; family Burkholderiaceae; genus Burkholderia; species Burkholderia sp. AW49-1. The sequence goes on from NZ_JBSAXF010000013.1 coordinate 47,184, forward strand.
CTGGCGCAAGCCGGCCGACGTGCTCGCGCGCCAGGTGCGCGCGTTCGACCCGTTCCCGGGCGGCGTCGCGATGCTCGACGGCGCGGCAATCAAGCTGTGGGCGGCCGAGCCGGTGGCGGCGCGCGGCGCGCTTGTCGACACGGCGCCCGGCACGATCGTCGAGGCTGCGCCGGAAGGTGTTGTCGTCGCGTGCGGCGATGGCGGCGCGCTGCGCGTCACGCAACTGCAGAAGCCGGGCGGCAAGCGGCTGCCCGCGCGCGAATTCCTGGCCGGCTCGCCGCTCGCCGCGGGCCAGCGCTTCGCGTTGCCCGACGGGCTTTGAGCGTCATTCGACCCGACATGCCGATCATGCGCAATCGGCCGAATGGCCGAGTCGCGCGGCGCGGCAGGCGCGCGTAGAATTTCCCTGCGCTTTCCGGTTTCGAGGTTCTCATGCTTGGCATCACCCATTTCGGCTTTTTCGTGCTCGCGGTTTTCCTGTTGAACGTCACGCCCGGCCCCGATACGGCGTACATCGTCGGCCGCAGCGTCGCGCAGGGCCGTGGCGCGGGGCTGATGTCCGCGCTTGGCATCTCCGCCGGCTGCTGCGTTCACGCGCTTGCGTGCGCGTTCGGCCTGACCGCGCTGCTCGCGGCGTCGGCCGCCGCGTTCACGGTGATCAAGCTGGTCGGTGCCGCTTACCTGATTTACCTCGGCGTGCGCATGATCCTCGCGAAGCAGGCCGCCGCGCCGGCAGGCGCCGAGGCGGCGCGGGCCACGGCCGCGAAGCCGCTGCGCCAGCTGTTCATGCAGGGTTTCTGGACCAACGTGCTGAACCCGAAGGTCGTGCTGTTCTTCGTGTCGTTCTTCCCGCAGTTCGTGTCGGCCGACAGCCCGCACAAGGCGCTGGCGTTCCTGGCACTCGGTTCGGTGTTCGTCGTGATGAGCACGATCTGGACCTGCATCGTCGCGTGGGTTGCGGGCAGCGTCACGCAGCGCTTTTCCGGCAAGCCGGGTGTCAAGAAGTGGCTTGACCGCACGGTGGGCAGCGCCTTCGTCGGCCTCGGGCTGCGGCTCGCGGCGACGCAACGCTGATATTGAATTTTTCCGGCAAGACCTTATCTAACAAATCACTTACAATTTTCCGCTGTGCATCGTGATGTGCGGCGGGTCCCCTGACGGATAAGGAGTGGGTATGTTCAATTGGGTCAAAACGGCGATGCTGATGGCCGCGATCACGGCCCTGTTCATCGTGATCGGCGGCATGATCGGCGGCTCGCGCGGCATGACGATCGCGCTGCTGTTCGCGCTCGGCATGAATTTCTTCTCGTACTGGTTCTCCGACAAGATGGTGCTGCGCATGTACAACGCGCAGGAAGTCGACGAGAACACGGCGCCGCAGTTTTACCGGATGGTGCGCGAGCTCGCCACGCGTGCGAACCTGCCGATGCCGCGCGTTTACCTGATCAATGAGGACGCGCCGAACGCGTTCGCCACGGGCCGCAACCCCGAGCACGCTGCGGTCGCCGCAACGACGGGCATCTTGCGTGTGCTGTCCGAGCGCGAGATGCGTGGCGTGATGGCGCATGAGCTCGCGCACGTGAAGCATCGCGACATCCTGATTTCGACGATCACCGCGACGATGGCGGGCGCGATTTCGGCGCTGGCCAACTTCGCGATGTTCTTCGGCGGTCGCGACGAAAACGGCCGTCCGGCCAACCCGATCGCGGGGATTGCGGTCGCGTTGCTCGCACCGATCGCCGGTGCGCTGATCCAGATGGCGATTTCGCGAGCGCGCGAGTTCGAGGCCGACCGCGGCGGCGCGCAGATCTCCGGCGATCCGCAGTCGCTCGCCACCGCGCTCGACAAGATCCATCGCTATGCGGCCGGCATCCCGTTCCAGGCGGCCGAAGCGCATCCGGCCACCGCACAGATGATGATCATGAATCCGCTTCACGGCGGCGGTCTGCAGAATCTGTTCTCCACGCACCCGGCGACCGAGGAGCGCATCGCGCGTCTGATGGAGATGGCGCGTACCGGCCGCTTCGACTAAGTCGCGTCGCGCTCGACACATCACCCCGCATGCCCTGCGCTGCGGGGTTTCTCATTTGTGCGCCCCATAAAGGGGCTGCATGACCTCACGCTACAATGCGCGGTTTGGAATCACGGCGGTCACGCGGCCGCCGGGTTCCCGCCGCTCGCGGCGCCCGTTTGCCGATTTTTCTCCGATGACACGAACCCGCTCCTCCGCTCAGTCTTCCTCCGGCCGCGCCGCGCGCCTGTCCGCGCTGCATCTCGCGCCCGATTCGCTGGGCTTCGCGCTCGACGCGGCCGCGCAGGCCGTCGATGCGGTGCGGCGCGGCACCGCGCTGCCGGCGGCACTGGCCGCGGTGTTCGCGCAGATGCCGGCCGGCGCGCAGGCGCTGGCGCGCGGCGCGACGCAGGACGTCGCGTACCGGACGATGCGTCGTCTCGGCAGTGCGGACTGGCTGATCGGCCGGCTCGTCAGCAAGGCGCCGGCCGCGCATGTGCATGCGGTGCTCGCCGGTGCGCTTGCTCTGTTGCTCGATCCGGAGGAAGCGGCCGCGTATCCGGCATTCACGATTGTCGACCAGGCCGTGACCGTGATCGGAGCACGGCGCGAATTTGCGTTCGCGAAGGGGCTGGTCAACGCTGTGCTGCGGCGTTTCCAGCGTGAGCGCGACGCGCTCGTCGCGGCGATGCAGGACGATCCCGTCGCACGCTGGAATTACCGCGCCTGGTGGGTCGACGCGGTGAAGCGTGCATGGCCGGACGCCTGGCAGGCGATCCTTGCGGCCGGCGAACGCCAGGGGCCGCTGACGCTGCGCGTGAACGCGCGCCGCGCGACCGTCGACGCGTATCTCGACACGCTGCGCGCGAGCGGGATCGAAGCGACCGCGATCGGCCGCCACGCGGTGCGGCTCGCGTCGGCGCTGCCGGTCGACCGCATTCCGGGCTTCGCCGACGGCGTCGTGTCGGTGCAGGATGCCGGTGCACAGCTCGCGGCCGAATGGCTCGGTGCGCGCGACGGCATGCGCGTGCTCGACGCGTGCGCGGCTCCGGGCGGCAAGACTGGGCATATCCTCGAACTGGCCGACGCCGAAGTCGTTGCACTCGAAAGCGACGCGACGCGCGCGGCGCGCATCGGCGAGAACCTCGCGCGTCTGTCGCTCGCGGCGGACGTGCGCGTCGGCGATGCGGGCGCGCCGGACGCGTGGTACGACGGCCGTCCGTTCGACCGCGTCCTGGCTGACGTGCCGTGCTCGGCGTCCGGTATCGTGCGTCGCCATCCCGATATTCGCTGGCTGCGCCGCGAAGCCGACATCGCCGCGCTCGTCGCGGAGCAGCGGCGCATCCTGACGGCGTTGTGGCCGCTCGTGAAACCGGGCGGCGAATTGCTCTACGTGACCTGTTCGATCTTCCCCGAGGAAGGTGAGTTGCAGGCTCGCTGGTTTGAAGCGGCCTGTGAAGATGCGGTACGATTGGACGCGCCCGGCCAACTGCTGCCGGGCGGCGTGCACGGCGGGGCGGCCGGCGCACTCGACCAGAACACCGATCACGACGGATTTTTCTACGCGCGGTTTCAGAAACGGTGACGATCAAACACCTTTTTCCACTTCGGCTCGCGGCCGTCCTGCTGGTCGCATTGGCGCTGTGCCTGACTGTCGTTCGGCCGGCGCGTGCCGAGTCGATCGCCGTGCAGCGCGCATCGCTGCAGGCTGACGGAAGCGGCTGGAGCCTCGATGCCCGCTTCGATTTCGAGCTGAATCCGAACCTCGAGGATGCCGTCAACAAGGGTATCCCGCTTTACTTCACGACCGACTTCGAACTGGGCCGCGCGCGCTGGTACTGGTTCGACGAGCAGCCGGTGTCGGTATCGCAGACGATCCGCCTGTCGTTCCAGCCGCTCACGCGCGAGTACCGCGTGTCGACGGGCGGGCTGCAACTCGGCTTCCCGTCGCTGAAGGACGCGCTCGCGGTCGTCCGGCACATCACGTCGTGGCACGTGATCGACCGCAACCAGGTGCGCGCCGGCGAAACCTACACCGCCTCGGTGCGGATGCAGCTCGATACGGCGCTGATGCCGAAGCCGTTCCAGGTCGACGCGGTGAACAACCGCGACTGGACGCTCGGGTCGGACTGGAAACGCTTCACTTTCACGGTGACCGAACGTGCTAAATAAAGTGCGCCGCGCGGCCAGCGGGAAGAGTCTCCTCATTCGCGTGATCGTCTCGACCGTCGCGCTCACGGCGCTGCTGCTGCTCGTGCTGCTCGCGGCCGCGAGCGCGAACACCGAATTCTTCGACCGCTACTACTCGTGGCTGTACGCGATGAACATCATCGTCGCGCTCGTGTTCCTGCTGGTGGTGCTCGGGCTGATCGGGATGATCGTCGTGCGCCTGAGGAAGGGCAAGTTCGGCACGCGGCTGCTCGCGAAGCTCGCGGTGTTCTTCGCGCTCGTCGGCGTGGTGCCGGGCGGGATCATCTACATCGTGTCGTACCAGTTCGTGTCGCGCAGTATCGAGTCGTGGTTCGACGTGAACGTCGAGACCGCGCTGACGGCCGGCCTGAACCTCGGCCGCGGGATGCTCGACGCGTCGCTGTCCGACCTGCAGACGAAGGCGCGGCTGATGTCGGACCAGCTCGCGAGCGTCGACGCGAACACGAACGGCACGACGCTCACGCTCTTGCGCCTGCGCGATCAGTTCGGCGTGCAGGATGCGACGATTGTCGAGCCGAGCCGCGGCGGCTCCGGCGCGGCGCCCGACCTGCACATCGTCGCGCAGGCATCGGGCAATTTCGCCGCGCTGATTCCGGACGACCTGCCGACGCCGCTGATGCTGAGCCAGGCGCGCGAACACGGCGCGTATGCGGCGATCGAGGGCGAGGTCGACGGCGACCCGCGCGCGCATGGCGCGAAGGGCGCGCTGCGGCTGCGCGTCGTGCGGCCGATTCCCGATGCGTCGACGTCGCTGCTGCAACCGGCGGAGCGATTCCTGCAGCTCACGCAACCGGTGCCGCCCACGCTCGCGCACAACGCCGACGCGGTGCAGCGCGCGTATCGCGAATATCAGGAAAAATCGCTCGGCCGCACCGGGCTGCGCAAGATGTACATCGGCACGCTGACGCTCGCGCTGTTCCTCGCGACCTTCATCGCGATGATGCTCGCGCTTGCGCTCGGCCAGCAGCTCGCCCGGCCGCTGTTCCTGCTCGCGCAGGGCACGAAGGAGGTCACGGAAGGCGACTACACGCCGAAGCGCGAGATCAAGTCGCGCGACGAGCTCGGCTTCCTCACGCAGTCGTTCAACGCGATGACGCGCCAGCTGTCCGAGGCGCGGCAGGCGGTCGAGAAGAACCGCGTCGCGCTCGAGCATTCGAAGACGTATCTCGAGAGCATCCTCGCGAACCTGACGGCCGGCGTGTTCGTGCTCGACCGCCAGTTCCGGCTGACGACGGCCAACCGCGGCGCCGAGCGGATCTTCCGGCAGCCGTTCAGCTCGATGATCGGCACGGCGCTCGACCGGATCGGCGTCGTCGCGGAATTCGGCGCGATGGTGCGCAAGGCGTTCGCCGATCGCGAAGCGGCTTCGGATGGCGGCAGCGGCGATCGCGGTCACTGGCAGCAGCAATTCGCGATCGAGGTGCCCGGCGAAGCCGATCCGCTGACCCTGCTCGTGCGCGGCACGCGCCTCGTGTCGACGGTCGAGGGCGAGGCCGACGATCCGCAAACGTCCGGCTACGTCGTCGTGTTCGACGACATCTCCGACGTGATTTCCGCGCAGCGTTCGGTCGCATGGGGCGAGGTCGCGCGGCGGCTCGCGCACGAGATCAAGAACCCCCTGACGCCGATCCAGCTGTCGGCCGAGCGGCTGCAGATGAAGCTGTCCGACAAGCTCGCACCGCCCGATGCGGACGTGCTCAAGCGCGGCGCGACGATGATCGTCAACCAGGTGGCCGCGATGAAGCGGATGGTCGACGACTTCCGCGAATATGCGCGCACGCCGCCGGCGGTGCTCGCGAACCTGCAGCTGAACGAACTGGCGAGCGAGGTGCTCGGGCTGTATGGTGTCGGCGAAGGCAAGAGCGCGATCGTCGCCGAGCTCGCGCCGTCGCTGCCGGTGATTCGCGGCGACGCGACGCAACTGCGCCAGGTGATTCACAACCTGCTGCAGAACGCGCAGGATTCGGTCGCGGAAGTCGCGCATCCGCGTGTGTTGATCGAAACCAAGACAGTAGAATATGGCGATCCCGACGCCGAGGGCAAAACGCGCGTCGCGGTACGTCTTACCGTGTCCGACAACGGGCCCGGTTTTCCGGCACGCATCCTGACCCGTGCGTTCGAGCCTTACGTGACGACGAAGGCGAAGGGCACGGGGCTCGGGCTGGCCACGGTCAAGAAAATCGTCGACGAGCACGGTGCGCGGATCGATCTGCGCAATCGCATGCACGGCGAGACCGTCGAGGGTGCGCAGGTGTCGATCCTGTTCCTGCAGATGGCGAGCGATACGCCAGGCGCCGAATCCGGCGCGCAGGGCGGGACGGCTCCCGCCAAGACAAAAGCAAGTGTGCAGACAAAGGCAGCGTAAATGGCAACCATCCTGGTGGTAGATGATGAAATGGGCATCCGGGAATTGCTCTCGGAGATCCTCAGCGATGAAGGACATGTCGTCGAGGCGGCGGAGAACGCGCAGGCCGCGCGGGAATACCGCCTGAATCAGGCGCCCGATCTCGTGCTGCTCGATATCTGGATGCCCGATACCGACGGCGTCACGCTGCTCAAGGAATGGGCGGCGCAGGGCCTGTTGACGATGCCCGTGATCATGATGTCCGGGCACGCGACGATCGACACGGCCGTCGAAGCGACGAAGATCGGTGCACTCGATTTCCTCGAGAAGCCGATCGCGCTGCAGAAGCTGCTGAAGTCCGTCGAACACGGTCTCGCGCGCGGCGCGGCACCGGCGTCCGTCAACGCGGCGGCGAAAGCCGGTGTCGGGCAAGCATCGGGGCCGGCTGCAGTTGCGTCCGCGGCCGCGCTGCCGATGCTCGGCGACGACATGGTCACGGCGCTCGGCCTCGCGGGCCAGACGGCCGCGATTCCGTTCGACATCCCGTTGCGCGAGGCGCGCGACGCATTCGAGCGCGCGTACTTCGAATATCACCTCGCGCGCGAGAACGGCAGCATGACGCGCGTCGCGGAAAAGACGGGCCTCGAGCGCACGCACCTCTATCGCAAGCTCAAGCAGCTTGGCGTCGAGCTCGGCAAGAAGCCGTCCGAAGGCGCCGCATAAAATATTTCGCGAAAACACTTGCGCAAATGATGGGGGCTGGATATACTTTGCCTTCTTCGTTGGCCCGGTAGCTCAGTTGGTAGAGCAGCGGATTGAAAATCCGCGTGTCGATGGTTCGATTCCGTCCCAGGCCACCAGCAGTTCCAACCCCAAGAATCGGAAGATTCTTGGGGTTTTTCGTTTGTGGTGGGTTTGCGCGGCATCGGCGGCGCGCCCGGCAGCATTTGCCGGGGCGTGATAAAATCCGTGCCCGCTCAATGACTTAGCGCATCGCTTCATGCGCACGGCAGGGCAGCCCGCAGGCGCCGCCGTGACGCGCGGCAACGATGCCGCGCGATGGGCGGTATAAGCGCGCCACCGCGTTGGCGGCCGATCGCGCTGCCTATACTGGTCGAGCCGGCGCAGGCCGGCACGCGTCGGGCCGCCCGGCGGCAGCCGGCCCCGGGGCGCAGCGCGACGCGAGCCTACACATTCACGGAGTATCACGGTGATTCGGACAGACGCTAAAGACGGCGCGCTCGTGTTGTTTTCCGGCGGGCAGGACTCGGCCACGTGCGTGGCCTGGGCACTGGAACGCTACCAGACGGTCGAGACGCTCGGCTTCGATTACGGCCAGCGCCATCGCGTCGAACTCGAATGTCGCGAAAGCGTGCGCGATGCGCTGAAGCGTCAGTTTCCCGCGTGGGCGGACCGCCTCGGCGACGATCACATGATCGATCTGTCGGTGCTCGGCGCGATCAGCGATACGGCGATGACGCGCACGATCGAGATCGAGACCGCGGCGAACGGCTTGCCGAATACGTTCGTGCCGGGCCGTAACCTGCTGTTCATGACGATCGCGGCCGCGATCGCCTATCGCCGCGGTCTGCGCGTGCTGGTGGGCGGGATGTGCGAGACCGATTTTTCGGGCTACCCGGACTGTCGCGACGACACGATGAAGGCGCTGCAGGTCGCGCTGAACCTCGGGATGGACACGCGCGTCGTGCTCGAGACCCCGCTGATGTGGCTGGACAAGGCGCAGACGTGGCAACTCGCCGAGCAACTCGGCGGCGAGGCACTCGTCGAGCTGATCCGCGTCGAGACGCACACGTGCTACGTGGGCGAGCGCGCGGAGCTGCACGCGTGGGGCTTCGGCTGCGGCGAATGCCCGGCCTGCAAGCTGCGCAAGCGCGGCTACGAGGCTTACCTGAAGGGCGAGCGGGTGACCGAAGCACCGCTGTGATGCGGGTGTGCAGGCGGCGCTGGATGAACAACGGATTCTGATCGACAACGAGCGGCGCGAGCCGGACGAAGCACGATGACTTACGCGGTCAAGGAAATTTTCTACACGTTGCAGGGCGAGGGCGCGAACGCGGGCCGTCCGGCCGTGTTCTGCCGGTTCGCCGGCTGCAATCTGTGGTCGGGCCGTGAAGAGGATCGTGCGGACGCCGTGTGCCGTTTCTGCGATACGGACTTCGTCGGCACCGACGGCGAGAACGGCGGCAAGTTCAAGGACGCCGAAGCGCTCGTCGCGACGATCGCGGGCTTGTGGCCGGACGGCGAAGCGCATCGCTTCGTCGTCTGCACGGGCGGCGAGCCGATGCTGCAACTCGACCAGCCGCTCGTCGACGCGCTGCATGCGGCGGGCTTCGAGATCGCGATCGAGACCAACGGCTCGCTGCCGGTGCTCGAGACGATCGACTGGATCTGCGTGAGCCCGAAGGCCGACGCGCCGCTCGTCGTCACGAAGGGCAACGAACTGAAGGTCGTGATCCCGCAGGACAACCAGCGGCTCGCCGACTACGCGAAGCTCGATTTCGAGTATTTTCTCGTGCAGCCGATGGACGGCCCGTCGCGCGATCTCAATACGAAGCTCGCGATCGACTGGTGCAAGCGGCATCCGCAGTGGCGGCTGTCGATGCAGACCCACAAATATCTGAACATTCCCTGAGCCACGGCTTTTGACATCGTGCTGATTACCCGAAAACTCGAATTCGACGCGGGCCACCGCATTCCCGATCACCGCAGCCAGTGCCGGAACCTGCACGGCCACCGCTACGTGCTCGAAGTCACGCTGCGCGGCGATCTCGTCGATACCGAGGGGGCGCCCGATCGCGGCATGGTGATGGATTTCGCCGACGTGAAGGCGCTCGCGGTCGAGCACCTCGTCAACAAGTGGGACCACGCGTTCCTGGTCTATGCGCGTGACGAAGTCGTGCGCTCGTTCCTCGAGCAGATGGCCGACCACAAGACCGTCGTGCTCGACCGGATCCCGACCGTCGAGAACCTCGCGGCGATCGCGTTCGACATCCTCGCGAACGTGTACGACGCGCACTACGGCGTGAACCTGCGCCTGGAACGCGTGCGTCTGTACGAAACGCCGAACTGCTGGGCCGACGTCGAGCGCCAGCCCGGCCGCTGATCCCGCCTTTTCGGCAGCCTCGCCAACCGGCGCGGGCTGCTTGCCACCGCGCCGGTCGGCCACGTCCGGCGCTGCTTCCCGCCTGTTCCCACATTCCGCGTAACGCCGCGCTATGATCGCTGCGTGGCACCGGAAAACGCATCCGTGTACCAGCGCGCGGCCCGCGCTGTCAGATCGGCCGCCCACGGCCGACTGACGTTCAAGGGCCCCGTGTTGCGCCCGCTTCGCTTGTTGCTTGTCCCGTTCGATTGCCGTTCCGTCCCGGAGGCCGTATCGATGAGCACGCTCACCAATTCCCTCAAACAACGTCTGCACGACGGCGACGAGCCGCTGTATGGCCTGTGGCTGTCGCTCGGGTGCGAAACGGCCGCGGAAGCGCTCGCGCACGCCGGCTACGACTGGCTCTGCATCGACATGGAGCACGCGCCGAACGACAGCCGCGACGTCGCGTCGCAACTGCGCGCGCTGGCCGCCGCGCACCTGCCGAGCGAGCCCGTCGTGCGCGTGCCGGGGGGCGAGCCGTGGCTCGTGAAGCGCGCGCTCGACGCCGGCGCGCGCACGCTGATGTTCCCGTGCATCGAGACGCCCGACGAGGCAGCGCACGCAGTGCGGCTCACGCGCTTCCCGTCGCCGGATTCCCCCGACGGGCTGCGCGGCGTGGCCGGCATGGTGCGTGCGGCGGCCTTCGGCATGCGCCGCGATTACCTGCAGACGGCGAACGCGCAGGTCGCGGTGATCGTGCAGATCGAGTCGGCGCGGGGTATCGATGAAGTCGAACGGATCGCCGCGACGCCGGGCGTCGACTGCCTGTTCGTCGGCCCGGCCGATCTGGCGGCGAGCCTCGGGCATCTCGGCGACAGCCGCCACCCGGACGTCGAAACCGCGATGGCGCGCGTGCTCGCGGCCGGCAAGCAGGCTGGTGTCGCGGTCGGCATCTTCGCGAACGATACCGCCACCGCGCGCCAGTATCGCGAGGCAGGCTACCGGATGATAACGCTGTCGGCCGACGTGAGCTGGCTGCTGCGCGCGACGCGCCAGGCGCTGCAGGAGGTGCGGTCATGAACGATGGTGACGGAGCGGGACCCGGACGTGCGCGGTGCACCGCCGGCGTCCGCGCGCGGATCGGTACGATGCTCGGGCTGTGGATCATGTGCGTCGCGGCGGTCGCGCAGAATGCGCCGCACGCGAAGCCGGACCCGGCGCGCGAGACGCAATCCGCGGTGGCTGACTACAACGCCGGCGACTATCGCGCGGCGCTGGTGCAGTTTCACGACGCGGCCGAACGCGGCGACCGGCTCGCGCAGTTCAACTACGCGATGATGCTGCTCACCGGCGTCGGCGTGACCGCGAACGTCGACGAAGGGCTGCGCTGGCTGAAGCGGGCGGCCGACGCGAACATGTCGCATGCGCAGTACGTGTACGGACGGATGTTCGACGATGGTGAGTTCGTCGCGCGCAATCCGGCCGAAGCGCACCGTTGGTTCCTGCGTGCGGCGAAGCAGGGGCACGTGCAGGCCGAGCTGTCGCTCGCGAACCAGTTCCTCGACGGGCGCGGCACACCGCGCGACAATCGGCAGGCGTTCGCGTGGTACAAGCAGGCAGCCGACGCGGGCGAGCCGACCGCACAGTACGTGACCGCGTCGTTCTACGAGCGCGGCGGCGACGGCGTCACGCAGAACCTGAACATCGCGCGCGCGTATTACGCGGCCGCGGCCGCGCAGGGCGACGAGACGGCCGGGCTGAAATTCAAGGAGCTGAGCGCGCGCCTGAAGACGCAGGAGCCGGCATCGGGCGCGGGCGCTGACCACGGGGCCCCGCGCGCGGCACCGCAGTGAGCGGGCGGCACGCACTGCATTCGACCTGCCCAAAGAAAAACAGCGCACGATGCGCCGTTTTCCTTTGCCGCAGACTGCTCTGCCGGCTACCGCGTGCCGTGTCGCGGCGTCAGCTCTTCATCAACCGCCGCTGTCGCCCGACGCTCATGATCATCCCGATCGCGATGCCGAGCGTCGTGAGCGCGGTGCCGCCGTAGCTCATGAACGGCAAAGGCACACCGACGACGGGCAGCACGCCGCTCACCATCCCGATGTTGACGAACGCATAGACGAAGAACGCGAGCGTGAGCGAGCCCGCGAGCAGCCGGCCGAACAGCGTCGCGCCCTGCGCGGCGATGTAGAGCCCGCGCGCGATCAGCGCCATGTAGAGCGTCAGCAGCACGAGGCCGCCTGCGAGCCCCCATTCCTCCGAGAACACCGCGAAGATGAAGTCGGTGTGTTTCTCCGGAATGAACTCGAGGTGGGCCTGCGTGCCCTTCAGATAGCCCTTGCCGAGCACGCCACCCGAGCCGATCGCGATCACGGCCTGGATCGTGTGGAAGCCCTTGCCGAGCGGGTCGGAAGTCGGATCGAGCAGCGTGCACACGCGGTGCTTCTGGTAGTCGTGCATCAGCGGCCACTGCACTTCGGGCTGGCAGATGCGCTCTTCGAACACGGCGATCGAGCCGACCGCGATCACGCCCGCGACGAGCACCGGCACGATCAGCTTGAACGACAGGCCGGCGAGGTAGATCACGAAGAAGCCGGCCGCGAACACGAGCAGGCCCGTGCCGAGGTCGGGCTGCTTGGCGATCAACCCGACCGGCACCATCAGGATCCCGAACGCGGCTATGAAGTCGTACCAGCGCAGCCCGCCTTCGCGGCGCTGGTAATACCACGCGAGCATCAGCGGTGTCGCGATCTTGAGGATTTCCGACGGCTGGATCACGACGCCGACGTTCAGCCAGCGCTTCGCGCCCTTCTTGGTCATCCCGAACAGCGCGACCGCGATCAGCAGCGCGACCCCGAACGAATACAGCGGGACCGCGAAGCGCATCAGCGTCGTCGGCGGAATGTTGGCGATCACCCACATCAGCACGAACGTCAGCAGGATGTTGCGCAATTGGTCCTCGACGCGGCCCGGCATGTCGATCGACGCGCTGTACAGCGTGACGATGCCGACGCACAGCAGCAGGAACACGATGAGGGCGAGCGGGCGGTCGAAGCCCGCGAACATCTGCTTGATCTTGTCGAGCCAGGCGCGCTTGTCGAATTGCATGCCTTTCTCCGTTAATGAGCGGTGCCGGCGTTCGCCGCTTTCGCGGCGGCCAGGGCACGGGAGTTGTCGTCGCGCGGCGCGGTGGCGAGCGGCTGCGCGTCGCTGGCGGGCCGGCGTGGCCGGTGCGGGCGCCGGATCGGCGGCAGGCTCGCGGGCATCGGCGCCGCGGCGCTCGCGACGGCCGGCTGCGCCGCGCTTGCCCCGGCCGCACCCGATGCAGCGGGTGCCGACGCGGCCGATGCCGCATCCGCCGCGCTGGCCGCGGTCGGCACGACGGGCTGCGCAAGCGCCTTGAAGCCGGCCGCGACGGACACGGTCTTCGAGGCATCGCCGATCACCGGTGCGTTGATCGGCTCGGTCGCCGACGCAGCGGCGGCGACGGCGGCCGCCTCGTTCTCCGGTTTCTGGCGATCGACGAGGTAGAAGTCGAGCACGCGGCGTGCGATCGGGCCCGCGGCCTGCGCGCCCCAACCGCCGTTCTCGACGACCAGCGCGATGGCGATCTGCGGATGGTCGACCGGCGCGTACGCGATGAACAGCGCGTGGTCGCGCAAGTGCTCGGCGAGCAGGTGGCCCTTGTAGTTCGAGCCCTGCAGCGAGAACACCTGCGCGGTGCCGGTCTTGCCGGCCGCGAGGTACGGCGCGCCGCGGAACACCTTGTACGCGGTGCCGGACGGGTTTTCGATCACGTTCTCCATCCCGCGCTTCACGACGTCGATGTCGGCCTGCTTGAGCGGAATCGTTTCGCTTTCCTTCGGCACGGTCAGATGGCGCCCGCGCGTGATCGGATCCTCGACTTCCTTCACGAGGTGGGGCTTCATCACGACGCCGTTGTTCGCGAGCGTCGCGGTGGCGTGCGCGAGCTGCAGGATCGTGAACGAGTTGTAGCCCTGGCCGATCCCGAGGCTGATCGTCTCGCCGTCGAACCACTTCTGCTGCGCGGCCTTCTTGAACGCCTTCTTCTTCCAGTCGGTCGACGGCAGGATCCCGCGCGCCTCGCCCTGGATGTCGATGCCGGTGATCTGGCCGAAACCGAACGGCTTCATGAAGTTCGCGATCGCGTTCACGCCGAGGTCGCGCGCGAGCATGTAGAAGTAGGTGTCGTTCGACACCATGATCGCCTTGTTCATGTCGACCCAGCCCTGGCCCGAGCGCACGTCGTTGCGGAACGTGTGGCCGCCGAACGTGAAGTAGCCGGGATCCTGGAAGCCCCAGCCCGGCGAGCGCTTGCCGAGCGTCAGGCCGGCCAGCGCCATGAACGGCTTGTACGTCGAGCCGGGCGGGTAGGTGCCGTGCAGCGGGCGGTTCAGGAGCGGCTTGTCGGTGGAGTTGTTCAGCTCGTCCCAGGTCTGCTGGTCGATGCCGTCGACGAACGAGTTCGGGTCGAAGCTCGGCGACGACACGAACGCGAGCACGTCGCCCGACTTCGGCTCGATCGCGACGAGCGCGCCGCGCTTGCCGGCAAACGCCTGCTCGGCGACCTGCTGCAGCCCGATGTCGAGCGACAGCACGAGGTTGTTGCCGGGCGTCGCCTGCGTGCGCGACAGCGTGCGCACGGGCCGGCCGCCGGCCGTCACCTCGACTTCCTCGAAGCCCGTGAGGCCATGCAGCTCGGTTTCGTAGCTCTGCTCGACGCCGATCTTGCCGATGTAGTCGGTGCCCTTGTAGTTGTTCGCGTCGCGACGCGGATCGTAGTGTTCCTGGTCGCTGTCGTTGTCGTCGCTGATCGCGTCGATGCGATCCTGGTCGCGCTTCGAGATGCGGCCGATGTAGCCGATCACGTGCGCGGCCGTCGTGCCGAGCGGGTATTGGCGGAACAGGCGCGCGCGCACGTCGACGCCGGGGAAGCGGAAACGCTGCGCGGTGAAGCGCGCGACTTCCGCGTCGGTGAGGCGCGTGCGGATCGGCAGGCTCTCGAAGTTCTTCGAATCTTCCTGCAGCTTCTTGAAGCGGCGGCGGTCGCGCGCGTCGATCGGGATGATCGCGGACAGCTTGTCGATCGTGTTGTCGAGCGTGTCGTCGAGCTTCGACGGCGTGATCTCGAGCGTGTACGCCGAATAGTTCTTCGCGAGGACCACGCCGTTGCGATCGGTGATGATCCCGCGGTTGGGCACGATCGGCGCGACCGAAATGCGGTTTTCCTCGGCCTGCAGCGCGTATTTGCCGTGCTGCATCAACTGCAGGTAGAAGAAGCGGCTCGCGAGCAGCCCGAAGCAGACGAACACGAACACGCCCGCCGCCGCGACGCGCAGGCGGAACTTCGAGAGCTGCTGTTGGGTGTCGTTGAATTCGGTCATGCGGTTACGATCGGTCTGACCCGTGCGCGGCGAGCGCGCGCGGGCGAGGAGCCGCCCCGGAGCGCGGCGCGCGGGCGTGGGGGCGGCGGGTATTCAAGGTCGGTCCGGCTCAGATGGGGCGCGTATCGTCCGGGTCGACCGGGCGGCGTTGCGGCATCAGCAGCAGGTGGCTCGCGATCGGCCACAGCGCGGCCTCGACGAAGCCGTCCACCAGATAGCGCCAACCGGGAAACGCGGCGCCCATCACGAGGCGGATCACGAACGGCACCAGCTGCGCGACGACGAGCAGCGGCGTGACGTACAGCACCTGTACGCCGATCGGCATCCACAGCACGCGGCGGTGGATCGTGATCGCGCCGTACGACAGCAGCGTATAGGCAAGCGCGTGCTCGCCGAGCAGCCCCGCGTCATGCACGTCCATCAGGATGCCGAGCGCGAACGCGACGCCCATCCCGACCTTGCGCGGCTGGTGGATGTTCCAGAACAGCAGCACGAGCGCGACGAAATCGGGCACGCCGGGCAGGCGGCCCCACGGCATCAGGTTCAGCAGGAATGCGGCGGCGAGGCTGAAGACGATGAAGTACGGGTTGACCGGCTGCAGGATGTATTGCGGGCGGTTCATCGCTGGGCTCCTGATTGCCCGGCCGCGGGCTTCGCGGGCGCGACGGCGGGCTTGGCCGGAGCGACGGGTGCCGACGGCGCGGGTTTCGCGCCGGGCGCGACGGCGGCTGCCTTCGCGTTCGCGTCGGCCTTGTCGCCCTTCGCGGCGGCCTTGGCGCCCTTCTTGCCCTTCGCGTTCTTCTCGGCGGCCGGATCGGGCTCGGCCGGGCGCGGCGGGACGTCGTTCTGGTAGTGCAGCACCAGCATCTGGCGCGCGCCGCGCACGGCGGCGACCGGCGCGCAGGTCACGCGCGCGAACGCGGTATCGGCGAGCTTGTCGACGCGCACGACCTTCGCGACCGGCAGGCCCGGCGGATACACGCCGTCGAGGCCGCTCGTGACGAGTTCGTCGCCGGCGACGAGGTCCGAGCTCGTCGGCACGAAGCGCAGGTCGAGCGAGTCGCCCTTCGGCGTGCCGTAGATCACGCTGCGCAGGCCGGTGCGCAGCACCTGCACGGGAATCGCGAGATCGCGGTCGGTGATCAGCGTGACTTCGGCCTGCAGCGGGAACACGCGTGTGATCTGGCCGATCACGCCGTCCTCGCTGACGACCGGCGCGCCGTTCTGGATGCCCTGCTGCGAACCTTGCCCGATCACGATCTTCTGCGTGAACGGGTCGCTGGTGTCGTACTGGATTTCGACGGGCGTCGATTGCGTCGCGATGTGCTGGCGCAGCTCGAGCACCGCGCGCAGGTGCATGTTTTCCTGCGTGAGCACCGCGGCCTGGTTGGCCTGCGTGGACAATTGCAGGTTGCGCTTGCGCAGCGCGTCGTTCTCGTGGCGCAGCGATGCGCCCGTAACGGCGATGTCGGCCGCGCCCATAAACAGGTCACGCGGCACGAGCGCCGCGCGCTGCAGCGGGTACAGCACGGTGCCGAGCACGCCGCGGACGATTTCGAGCGTGCTGAAGCGCGCGTCCGACACGAGGAGCGCAATGGCGAGGGCGACGAAGAAGATGAGCCGCGCGAGCGCGGGCGGACCTTGCTTGAAGAGGGGCGGCGGACTGTATTCCATGGTCGGCGCCGGGCGCGTGTGATCGGTTAAATAATGCTCAGACGCGCAAACGGCGCGGCGGTTCGTTCTGAACGAGCGATCCGGCCACGCCGCGGGTGCGCCATATCAAACGGGACTGCTTAGGCGATCACTCGTACGAGAAGATGCTGCCCAGCTTGTCCATGCGCTCGAGCGCCATGCCCGAACCGCGTACGACGCAGGTGAGCGGATCTTCGGCGACGAGCACCGGCAGGCCGGTTTCTTCCGCGAGCAGGCGATCGAGGTCGCGCAGCAGCGCGCCGCCGCCCGTCAGCATCATCCCGCGCTCGGCGATGTCGGCGCCGAGTTCCGGCGGCGTCTGCTCGAGGGCGATCTTCACCGACGACACGATCTGGTTCAGCGGATCGGTCAGCGCTTCGAGGATTTCGTTGCTGGAGATCGTGAAGCTGCGCGGAATGCCTTCCGACAGGTTGCGGCCCTTCACTTCCATTTCCTTGACTTCGGAGCCCGGGAACGCGGAGCCGATTTCCTTCTTGATCGCCTCGGCGGTCTGTTCGCCGATCAGCATCCCGTAGTTGCGGCGGATGTAGTTGACGATCGCCTCGTCGAACTTGTCGCCGCCGACGCGCACCGAGCCCTTGTAGACGATGCCGCCGAGCGAGATCACGCCGACTTCCGTCGTGCCGCCGCCGATGTCGACGACCATCGAGCCCGTGGCTTCCGACACCGGCAGGCCCGCGCCGATCGCGGCCGCCATCGGCTCCTCGATCAGGTAGACCTGCGACGCGCCGGCGCCATGCGCCGCTTCCTTGATCGCGCGACGCTCGACCTGGGTCGAGCCGCACGGCACGCAGATGATGATGCGCGGCGACGGCGAGAACATGCGCGACTCGTGCGCCGTCTTGATGAACTGCTTGATCATCTGCTCGGTGACGGTGAAGTCGGCGATCACGCCGTCCTTCATCGGGCGGATCGCCTCGATGTTGCCCGGCACCTTGCCGAGCATCTGCTTGGCTTCCTTGCCGACCGCCTGGATCGTCTTCTTGCCGTTGGGGCCGCCTTCCTGGCGAATCGACACGACGGACGGCTCATCGAGCACGATGCCCTTGCCGCGCATGTAGATCAGGGTGTTTGCGGTGCCGAGGTCGATCGCCAGATCGTTGGAGAAGTAGCTGCGCAAAAAACCGAACATTCAGAATCCTGTTTCGCTCTGGGCCGGCCCTGCATAGCGAACGCTGAGGGCGGCAGCGGAAAAAATAACAGCCTCGGGAAGCGTGGCGGAAGCGGCCGCCGCGGCGCACGAAGCTGCGAGTGATGTCTACCGGGGATCGCACGAAGCACGCACGGCTTGCCGAAGCGGGGCGAAACGGTGCGGGAAAAGGCTGCCGGGTTTGGGTCGAACGCGTAATGATACCTTATAATTTCACGGTATTTGAATCGAAACGGACGGTATTTTTGCCGCTTCGGCCCCGATTTTTGAGGGTGGGATCGCACCCTCCAACCCCCCGCCGCAGCGCGGTTTTCGATGCGCTGCGCAGCCTTGTTTTTCCGGTGATCGCATGGCCCTGACCCTGACCGATGTGAAACGCATCGCGCACCTGGCGCGACTCGAAATGGCCGACGCCGACGCCGAGCATACGCTCGGCCAGCTCAATGAATTCTTCGGGCTCGTCGAGCAGATGCAGGCGG
Organism: Burkholderia sp. AW49-1; assembly: GCF_053427845.1. Lineage (NCBI taxonomy): Bacteria > Pseudomonadati > Pseudomonadota > Betaproteobacteria > Burkholderiales > Burkholderiaceae > Burkholderia > Burkholderia sp. AW49-1. The sequence continues at coordinate 65,606 of NZ_JBSAXF010000013.1, forward strand.
TCGACACCGCCGGCATCGCGCCGCTCGCCCATCCGATCGAACAGATCCAGGAAGTCGCGCAGCGCCTGCGCGACGACGCCGTGACGGAAGTCGTCAATCGCGACGACAACCAGCGTCCGGCGCCGGCCGTCCAGGACGGCCTCTATCTCGTGCCGAAGGTGATCGAGTAAGCATTCGATGACAAGCGCGCCGCCTTCGCGCCGCGCGCCACCCAGAATTCCCAGGAAAACCACTCAATGCACGCAAAAAGCCTGACCGAACTGCGCGCCGCGCTCGCCGCCAAGGAATGCTCGGCCGTCGAGCTCGCGCAGCTCTACCTGAAACGGATCGACGCGGCACGCGACCTGAACGCGTTCGTCCATGTCGACGCCGACCTCACCCTCGCGCAGGCGAAGGCCGCCGACGCCGAACTCGCGCGCGGCGCGGGCGGTGCGCTGACCGGCCTGCCGATCGCGCACAAGGACGTGTTCGTCACGCGCGGCTGGCGCTCGACCGCCGGCTCGAAGATGCTCGCGAACTACGAGAGCCCGTTCGACGCGACCGTCGTCGCCCGCCTGCAGGCGGCCGGCATGGTCACGCTCGGCAAGACCAACATGGACGAGTTCGCGATGGGCTCGTCCAACGAGAATTCGGCGTTCGGCGCCGTGAAGAACCCGTGGGACACGAACGCCGTGCCGGGCGGCAGCTCGGGCGGCAGCTCGGCGGCCGTCGCCGCGCGCCTCGCGCCGGCCGCGACCGGCACCGACACCGGCGGCTCGATCCGCCAGCCCGCGTCGTTCGCGGGCGTGACGGGTATCAAGCCGACCTACGGCCGCGTGTCGCGCTACGGGATGATCGCGTTCGCGTCGTCGCTCGACCAGGGCGGCCCGATGGCGCAAAGCGCGTCCGACTGCGCGCTGCTGCTGAACGCGATGGCCGGCTTCGACGAGCGCGACTCGACGAGCCTCGAGCGCGACGACGAAGACTTCACGCGCCACATCGGCCAGCCGTGGGCGCCGGGCAACGAAGCGGGCAAGCCGCTCGCGGGCCTGCGCATCGGCCTGCCGAACGAATATTTCGGCGAAGGCCTCGCCGACGACGTGCGCACGTCGATCGACGCGGCGCTCAAGCAATACGAGGCGCTTGGCGCGACGCTCGTGCCGGTGTCGCTGCCGAAGACGGAACTGTCGATCCCCGTGTATTACGTGATCGCGCCGGCCGAGGCGTCGTCGAACCTGTCGCGTTTCGACGGCGTGCGCTTCGGCCACCGCGCCGCGCAGTACGGCGACCTGCTCGACATGTACAAGAAGTCGCGGGCCGAAGGCTTCGGCCCCGAGGTGAAGCGCCGTATTCTCGTCGGCACCTACGTGCTGTCGCACGGCTACTACGACGCGTACTACCTGCAGGCGCAGAAGATCCGCCGCATCATCGCGAACGATTTCCAGGAAGCGTTCAAGTCCTGCGACGTGATCATGGGCCCGGCGTCGCCGACGGTCGCATGGGATCTCGGCGCGAAGGGCGACGATCCGGTGCAGATGTATCTCGCGGATATCTACACGCTGTCGGTGAGCCTCGCAGGCCTCCCCGGCATGAGCGTGCCGTGCGGCTTCGGCGCCGGCGCGAACGCGAAGCGCCCGGTCGGTCTGCAGATCATCGGCAACTATTTCAACGAAGCCCGGATGCTGCAGGTCGCCGACGCGTTCCAGCGCGCGACCGACTGGCACAAGCAAGTTCCGGCGGGGGTGTAAGCATATGACTCAATGGGAAGTCGTCATCGGTCTCGAGACGCACGCGCAACTGTCGACCGTCTCGAAGATTTTCTCCGGCGCGTCGACGCAGTTCGGCGCCGAGCCGAACACGCAGGCCTGCCCGGTCGACCTGGCGCTGCCGGGCGTGCTGCCGGTGCTGAACCGCGGCGCGGTCGAACGCGCGATCCGCTTCGGCCTCGCGATCGGCTCGACCATCGCGCCGCGCAGCATCTTCGCGCGCAAGAATTATTTCTACCCCGATCTGCCGAAGGGCTATCAGATCAGCCAGTACGAGATTCCGGTAGTGCAGGGCGGCCAGATCACGATTCAGGTGCCCGCCAACGAAAAGGCCGGCAAGGAAGCGTACGAGAAGACGGTCAACCTGACCCGCGCGCACCTCGAGGAAGATGCGGGCAAGTCGCTGCATGAAGACTTCGCCGGGATGACGGGGATCGACCTGAACCGCGCGGGCACGCCGCTGCTCGAGATCGTCACCGAGCCGGAAATGCGCAGCGCGGCCGAGGCCGTGGCCTATGCGAAGGCGCTGCACGCGCTCGTCGTGTGGCTCGGCATCTGCGACGGCAACATGCAGGAAGGCTCGTTCCGCTGCGACGCGAACGTCTCGGTGCGGCCGGTCGGCCAGGAGAAATTCGGCACGCGCGCCGAGATCAAGAATCTGAACTCGTTCCGGTTCCTCGAGGAAGCGATCAACTACGAAGTGCGTCGCCAGATCGAGCTGATCGAGGACGGCGGCGAGGTCGTGCAGGAGACGCGCCTCTACGATCCGGACAAGCGTGAGACGCGTTCGATGCGCAGCAAGGAAGACGCGCACGACTACCGCTACTTCCCCGACCCCGACCTGATGCCGCTCGTGATCGGCCGCGACTGGGTCGAGCGCGTGCAGGCCGGGATGCCGGAACTGCCGGCCGCGATGCAGCAGCGCTTCGTCGAGCAGTACGGCGTGTCCGCGTACGACGCGGGCGTGCTGACGTCGAGCAAGGCGATGGCCGCGTACTTCGAGGCCGTGGTCGCGAAGGCCGGCGCGGCGAACGCGAAGATCGCCGCGAACTGGCTGATGGGCGACGTGTCGTCGCAGCTGAACCGCGACGGCATCGAGATCGACGCGATTCCGGTCTCGGCCGCGCAGCTCGCGCTGGTGCTGCAGCGCATCGCCGACGGCACGATCTCGAACAAGATCGCGAAGGAAATCTTCGCGACGATCTGGGACGAGAAGGCGACCGACGAAGGCGCGGCCGACCGCATCATCGACGCGAAGGGCCTGAAGCAGATCTCCGACACCGGCGCACTGGAAGCGATCATCGACGAGGTGCTGGCGGCGAACGCGAAGTCGGTCGAGGAGTTCCGCGCGGGCAAGGAAAAGGCGTTCAACGCGCTGATCGGCCAGGCGATGAAGGCGACCAAGGGCAAGGCCAATCCGCAGCAGGTCAACGAGTTGCTGAAGAAGAAGCTCGGCTGAGCATGGCCGCGCGCCTGACCCGCGCCTGACGACGGGCCGCCGCCGAACCTGTTCGGGGCGGCCCGTCGTTTTGGTGCATGCGTTATCGTGTGCGCGTGTGCGTCGCACCGTCCAACGGAGGAACGAATGGCGAAACAACCGTCGCTCGACGATTTCCGCGTGCCGTACAGCACGCGCGAGAAGGAAGCCGCCGCATTCACGCTCGATGCGTTCGATCCGGCCGCGAAGCCGTTCTCGTCTGGGTCGAAGGATACCGACCGAGAACGGCTGTCGGCCGTGTCGACCGAGCTCGACGTACAGCAGGAGCGCCTGCACACGCAGCAGAAGAAGCGTGTGCTGCTCGTGCTGCAGGGGATGGATACCAGCGGCAAGGACGGCACCGTGCGCGCGGTGTTCCGCGAGGTCGACCCGCTCGGCCTGCGCGTCGTGTCGTTCAAGGCGCCGACGCCGATCGAGGCCGTGCACGACTTCCTGTGGCGCGTGCATCTGCAGGCGCCGGCCGCGGGCGAACTCGCGATCTTCAACCGCAGCCACTACGAAGACGTGCTCGTGCCGCGCGTGCTCGACGCGATCGACAGCAAGGAATGCGAGCGCCGCTACCGGCAGATTCGCGATTTCGAGACGATGCTGTTCGAGAGCGGCACGACGATCATCAAGTGCTTCCTGCACATCTCGAAGGACGAGCAGCGCGAGCGGCTGCAGGCGCGCATCGACGATCCGACCAAGCACTGGAAGTTCGACATCGCCGATCTCGACGCGCGCAAGCACTGGGACGCATACCAGTCCGCGTACCGCGACGCGCTCGCCGCGACGTCGGCCGAGCATGCGCCGTGGTACGTGATCCCGGCGAACTCGAAGACGCATCGCAACGTGATGATCGCCGAGCTGCTGCTGCGCACGATGACCGACATGAAGCTCGAATTCCCGCCGCCGAAGCCGGAACTCGAGGGCGTGAAGATCCGCTAGGCTGCGATTCTGCAAGAACACCGAACTGAACTGAACTGAACAACGGAACCCGACATGATGCGAGTGATTACCGCCAACCTGAACGGCATCCGCTCCGCCGCGAAGAAGGGCTTCTTCGAATGGCTCGGCGAACAGAACGCCGATTGCGTATGCGTGCAGGAAATCAAGGTATCGGCCGACGACCTGCCGGCCGAATTCGTCGAGCCTCACGGCTTCAGGAGCTACTTCCACCACGCCGAGAAGAAGGGCTACAGCGGCGCGGGCGTGTACAGCCGCCACGAGCCCGATGACGTGATCATCGGCTTCGGCAGCAGCGAATTCGACGCCGAGGGGCGCTACGTCGAGGCGCGCTACGGCAAGCTGTCGGTCGTGTCGGTGTACGTGCCGTCCGGCTCGAGCGGCGAAGAGCGGCAGCAGGCGAAGTACCGCTTCATGGACGAGTTCATGCCGCACCTCGCCGAGCTGAAGAAGAAGCGCGAGGTGATCCTGTGCGGCGACGTGAACATCGTGCACAAGGAAATCGACATCAAGAACTGGAAGAGCAACCAGAAGAACTCGGGCTGCCTGCCGGAAGAGCGGGCGTGGCTCACGCAGCTGTTCGACGATGTCGGCTACGTCGACGTGTTCCGCACGCTCGACCCGCGCCCCGAGCAGTACACGTGGTGGAGCAACCGCGGCCAGGCGTACGCGAAGAACGTCGGGTGGCGGATCGATTACCAGATCGCGACGCCGGGCGTGGCCGGCACCGCGAAGCGCACGTCGATCTTCAAGGACATCAAGTTCAGCGATCACGCGCCGCTGACGGTGGATTACGACTACAAGAAGTGAGCGTCGGCGGGGCGCGGCGCCGCGCGCGTCGCCGTCGAGCCGTCCGGTCGCCGGATGCGAAAACGGGCCGCATGTCGAACATGCGGCCCGTTTCTTCTGGCGCGTCGCTTACTGCTTGATCGACGCCATGTCGATCACGAACCGATACTTCACGTCGCTCTTCAGCATCCGCTCGTAAGCGGCATTGATCTGCTGCATCGGAATCGTTTCGATATCCGACGTGATGCCGTGCTCCGCGCAGAAGTCGAGCATTTCCTGGGTCTCCGCGATCCCGCCGATCAGCGAACCCGCGAGGCGGCGGCGCTTGAGGATCAGGTTGAACACTTGCGGCGACGGATGGTCATGCTCCGGCGCGCCGACGAGCGTCATCGTGCCGTCGCGCTTCAGCAGGTGCAGGAACGGGTTCAGGTCGTGCTGCGCGGCGACCGTGTTCAGGATGAAGTCGAAGCTGTTCAGGTGCGCATTCATCTGCGCGTCGTCCTTCGAGATCACCACTTCATGCGCGCCGACGCGCTTGCCGTCCTCGACCTTCGACGGCGACGTCGTGAACAGCACGACGTGCGCGCCCATCGCGCGCGCGAGTTTCACGCCCATGTGGCCAAGCCCGCCGAGGCCGACGATCCCGACCTTCTTGCCGGGGCCGACGTTCCACTGGCGCAGCGGCGAATAGGTCGTGATCCCCGCGCACAGCAGCGGCGCGGCGCCGGCCGGGTCGAGCGTCTCGGGCACGCGCAGCACGAATGCCTCGTCGACGACGAGCTGCGTCGAATAGCCGCCGTACGTGACGTCGCCGGTCACGCGGTCCTGGCCGTTGTACGTGCCGACGAAGCCGTTCTCGCAATACTGCTCGAGGCCTTCCGCGCAGCTCGGGCAGGTGCGGCACGAATCGACGAGACAGCCGACCCCGACCAGCTCGCCGACCTTGAAGCGCGACACCTGCGGGCCGGTCGCGGTCACGCGGCCGACGATTTCATGGCCCGGCACGACCGGGTAGATCGTGTTGCGCCATTCGTTGCGGGCCTGGTGCAGGTCCGAGTGGCAGACGCCGCAGTAGAGCACCTCGATCTGGACGTCGAGGTCGCGCAGCGCGCGGCGCTGGAATTCGAACGGGGCGAGCGGCGAGCGCGCGTCGGTCGCCGCGTAAGCGTAGGTTGTGCTCATGCAGGGGCTCCTTGTCCGGGAAAACATCCGGCGAATCAGACTGCCGCCGCATCATGTGGCGACGCGGCGAGACAGGTGCCCATCGTAAGGAGCGAGACGCATCGGTGAAATACACGAAGGTCTCGAAGATTTGCCTATTCCTCTCGAGTTACACGCGAACGGCCGTCAAAATGCTTTCGAGGTGCTACATTGCGAGCCTGATTCTCTTGCCGGACAGGACGACGCCGATGAGCTTCCAGCCCCTTTTCGACGACGCGGGCGACCGTGTGCGGCGCCGCATGATCGAGCTGCATGCGCGCCTCGCGCCGAACGAGGGCGATACGCTGGCGGCGCTCGACGGCGTGCGCTTCATCCGCGTGAGCCGCCCCGTGCCGCGCATGCCGGTGCTGTACGAGCCGAGCATCATCGTCGTGTGCCAGGGCCGCAAGCTGGGCTACCTCGGCGATCGCTCGTTCGTCTACGACGCGCAGCAGTATCTCGTGTTGTCGGTGCCGCTGCCGTTCGAATGCGAGACTTTCGCGAGCATGGACGAGCCGTTTCTCGCGATCTCGATCCGCGTCGATCTCGCGGTGATCGCCGAGCTCGCGATCCTGCTCGACGAGACGCTCGGTGCGGCGGTCAGCGAGCCGCACGGTGTCTATTCGACGCCGCTCGATGCGCCGCTCGCCGACGCGGTGGTGCGGTTGCTCGAAGCGCTCGCGTCGCCGCACGACACGTGCGTGCTCGGGCCGGCGATCATGCGCGAGATCGCGTACCGCGTGCTGACCGGCGCGCAGGGCGACGCGATTCGCGCGGCGCTCGTCCAGCAACATCATTTCGGCCGCATCGCGAAGGCGCTGCGGCGCATTCATGCGGACCTGAAGGCCGATCTCGACGTCGAGACGCTCGCGCGCGAGGCCGGGATGAGCCTCGCGGTGTTCCACGCGCAGTTCAAGCACGTGACGGCGACGTCGCCGATGCAGTACGTGAAGGCCGCGCGCCTGCACCAGGCGCGGTTGATGATGGTGCAGGACGGCCTCGGGGCCGGTGCGGCCGCGGCGCGGGTCGGCTATGCGAGCGCGTCGCAGTTCAGCCGCGAGTTCAAGCGGCTGTTCGGCCGCAGCCCCGGAGACGACGTGCGCTGGATGCGCGAAAGCGGCAGCCGGCCCGTCGAGTCGGAGGTCGGCGCGTAGCGCCCGGCCTCATGTACCGGCGATGCGCGCCAGGGAAGCCGCCGGATGCGGCGCTCAGCGCCGCACGATCTTGCGCCGCTGCGCGCTGATGCCCGCGTAATCGGGGAGCGTGTCGACCCGTTTGCCGACTGCCTTCGCATACAGCGGCATCAGGTCAGGCAGGCGGTTCAGCAGATCCTGCCGCCGCGTGGCGCTGTATGGATGCATGTAGATGAAGCCCGACGTCCTGTTCGCGCGCGTCGCCGCCGCGAGCTTGTCCCACAGCGTGATCGCCGCGCGCGGATCGAAGCCCGCGCGGGCGGCAATGTCGCCGCCGATCACATCGGCTTCGGTTTCGTCGGTCGGGTCGTAGCGCAGCGTCTGCAGACGCGCGCCGAGGTTCAGCGCCTGCGGCAGCGGATCGCCGACGCCGAACAGCGGCGGCAGCGAGGCCGTGCGCAGCGACGTTTGCGACGTCGTGCTGAAATTGCTGCGTGCGTGTTCGCGCAGCGCATGCGCGATGCCGTGCGCGAGCAGCACGCCGAACTCGTCGTCGTTCAGGCGGATGCGATCAAGCAGCCCGCCGTACACGAGCACCTTGCCGCCCGGCAGACACGTGACGCGGATGTCGCGCGAGCGGATCGCGTTGACGTCCCATGCCCAGGTCTTCACGCGATCGTTCCACTTCACCGAATACGGCGCGAGCTTCATGACGATCGCACGCAGTCGCTTCACGCGCGGCTGGTTCGCGGGCAGCAGGCGATCGCTGTCGGCGGCCGCCTGCACGATCTGCGCGTATTCGCTCGCGGTGAGTTGTTCGAGCAGCGGCGACGGGATCAGCGTGCGGAACGCGATCGCGTTGCCGTAGCGTACCTGCTGCGACGTCGGCGCATAGGCCTTCGCGGGCACGGCGGCGCCGGTCGGCTGCGCGGCTTCGGCGGCGGACTGCGCAACGGGAGCGGCGGGCGTGGACGGTGCAGCCGGCGCGGTGGCGGGCGCGGAGCCGGCCGCGGCCGCGCTCGTGTCGGCCGCCTGCACGCTTCCCGCCGCGCCGAGCATCGCGATGCCGACGCTCAGCGTGGCGGCGACGCGTGCCGCGCGATGCAGTCGATCATTGCGCACGGCTGGCCTCGCCGTTGCGCGCGGTGCCGTTCCACGGCGCGATCTTGAACAGCAGCAGCATGCCGGGGATCGCGAGCGCGGTGCACACGATGAAGTAGTCGAACCAGCCGATCTTCGCGACGATGAAGCCGCTCGCGGCCGATGCGAGCGTGCGCGGGACGGACGCGAGGCTCGTGAACAGCGCGAACTGCGTGGCCGTGTAGCGCGGGTCGGTCGTGCTCGCGATATACGCGACGAACGCGGCCATCGTCAGGCCGGTGGTGAACGTTTCGGCGGCGTAGACGAGCGCGAGCGCGACCGTCATCGGGCTCAGATGCGGCGTGACCTCGAAGCCGAAGATCGACAGGAACGACGCGAGCGCGTGACTTGCCGCGACCGTGAAGTCGTAAATGACCGCAAGCACCGGCGAGCCGGGGCCGACCTGCGCGAGCCACGCGAAGCCGAGCGTCGATACCATCTGCAGCGCGCCGAAGATCCACAGCCCGCGGCCGATGCCGATCTTCACGAGCCAGATGCCGCCGATGATGCCGCCGGCGACGCTCGCGACGAGCGCGGTGGTTTTCGCGACGACGCCGATTTCGGTGCGCGAGAAGCCGATGTCGAGGAAGAACGACGTCGACAGCGTGGTCGCCATCGTGTCGCCGATCTTGAACAGGAAGATGAATGCGATGACGAGCAGCGCGCCGCTCCAGCCGTCGCGCTGGATGAATTCGCGGAACGGCAGCACGATCGCGTCGCGCAGGTTGCGCGGCGGCGCGCCGACCACCTCGGGCTCGCGCACGAGCAGCGTCATCAGGATGCCCGGCAGCATGAACGCGCCGGTGATCGCGAACACGACGTCCCACGGCATGTGGTCGGACAGGATCAGCGCCAGCGAGCCGGGGATCAGCGCGGCGAGCTTGTACGCGTTCACGTGCACCGCGTTGCCGAGGCCCTGCTCGGTGTCGCGCAGCAGTTCGCGGCGATACGCGTCGATCACGATGTCGGAGCTTGCTCCGAAGAACGCGACGAGCGTCGTGAGCGCGGCGACCGTCCAGATCGAGTCGCGCGGCGACACGAAGCCGAGCGCGGCGATCGCGCCGGCGACCAGCACCTGCGTGAGCAGCATCCAGCCGCGCCGGCGGCCGGGCCGCCAGCCGGGCAGGCGCGGGATGAAGCGGTCCATCAGCGGCGCCCACAGGAACTTCCACGTATACGGGAACTGTATCAGCGCGAACAGGCCGATTTCCTTCAGGTTCACGCCTTCGGAGCGCAGCCATGCCTGCACGAGGTAGACGAGCGTGAACAGCGGCAGCCCCGACGTGAAGCCGAGGAACACGCAGATCAGCATGTGCGTGTTCAGATAGGCGCGCCAGCCGGGATGATCCTCGTGAGCGGTGAGTGCGGGCGCCTCGTGTGGCGTTTTGGACATGGACGGAAACTGGGTAGCGTTGACTGATTGCGGCGGCAGCGCAGGCGGCGCGGGCGGCGCAGGAGGGGCGGCCGCACGCGGGTGCGGGCCGGATCGTCCGTCAACGGCTCCCCGGCTCAGCTGCGCTTGACGCGGTAGACAGCAAGACTACCACGCCAGTTCGCTCCCCATCGAATCGGCTGGCCTTCGTGCAGGACGATGCGGTCGAGGATCGTGACGCCGACTTCGGGCGCGAGCGCCTCGAAATCCTTGATCGTCAGCACCCGGACGTTCGGCGTGTTGTGCCACTGGTAAGGCAGCGACTTCGACACCGGCATCCGGCCGCGCAGCACCGACAGCCGGTGCGCCCAGTAGCCGAAGTTCGGGAACGACACGATGCATTCGCGTCCGACACGCGCGGTTTCGCGCAGGATCGCGGCCGTCTGGTGGATCGTCTGCAGCGTTTGCGACAGGATCGCGAAATCGAAGCTGTGATCCTCGAACAGGCGCAGGCCGTCCTCGAGGTTCTGCTGGATCACGTTGATCCCGTTCTTCGCGCTCGCGAGCACGCCGGCGTCGTTCAGCTCGATCCCGTAGCCGGACACGTCCAGTTCCTCGGACAGCAGCGACAGCAGCGACCCGTCGCCGCAGCCGAGATCGAGCACGGTCGCGCGCGGTTCGACCCAGCGGGCGATCGCACGGAAGTCCGCGCGTGCGGACAGGGAGTTCAGCGCTTGCTGGTTCATGCACCCACCTCGTTGGCGATTCGTTCGTAATACGCGCGGAGCAGGTTGTGATAGCGCGCGTCGTCGAGCAGGAACGCGTCGTGGCCGTGCGGCGCGTCGATCTCCGCGTAGCTGACCGTGCGCTTGTTGTCGAGCAGCGCCTTCACGATCTCGCGCGACCGCGCGGGCGCGAAGCGCCAGTCGGTCGAGAAGCTCGCGATCAGGTACTTCGCCTGCGTGTGCGCGAGCGCGGCCGTCAGGTTGCCGTCGAACGCCTTCGCCGGGTCGAAGTAGTCGAGCGCGCGCGTGATCAGCAGGTAGGTGTTCGCGTCGAAGTAATCGGCAAACTTGTCGCCCTGGTAGCGCAGGTACGACTCGACCTCGAACTCGACGTCGAAGCTGAAGTTGTACGCGTCGAGCGCGCCGTCCGCGCGGCGCAGCGCGCGGCCGAATTTCTCGGCCATGTCGTCGTCGGAAAGATACGTGATGTGGCCGATCATCCGCGCGACGCGCAGGCCCCGCTTCGGCTTCACGCCGTGCGCGTAGTAGTCGCCGCCGTGGAAGTCGGGGTCGGACAGGATCGCCGAGCGCGCGACCTCGTTGAACGCGATGTTCTGCGCGGACAGCTTCGGCGTCGACGCAATGTCGATACAGTGCGCGACGCGCTCCGGATACATCAGGCTCCATGCGAGCGCCTGCATCCCGCCGAGGCTGCCGCCCATCACGGCGGCGAAGCGCTCGATGCCGAACGCGTCGGCGACGCGCGCCTGCGCATGCACCCAGTCCTCGACGGTGACGACCGGAAAGCGCGCGCCATACGGCTTGCCGGACGACGGATCGATGCTCATCGGGCCGGTCGAGCCGAAGCACGAGCCGAGGTTGTTCACGCCGATCACGAAGAAGCGGTTGGTGTCGAGCGGCTTGCCCGGGCCGACCATGTTGTCCCACCAGCCGGTGCTGCGCGGATCGTCCGCGTAGATGCCGGCGACGTGGTGCGACGCGTTGAGCGCGTGGCAGACGAGCACCGCGTTCGAGCGCGCGGCGTTGAGCTCGCCGTACGTCTCGACGACGAGCTGATAGTTGCCGATCACGCTGCCGCTTTGCAAGCGCAGCGGTTCGGCGAAGTGCATGGTCTGTGGAGCGACGATGCCGATCGATTCCATTCGTTCCGCCTTATGACTGGGCGGCTAAACGGTGTCGGCGATGCGCGGAGGCGAAGGTGCGCGGCTGACGACCTCTTTAGCCGCATTTATAGTGAACCGCCGGGACGAAGACGCATCAAGGCCCTGGTCGGTTCGCGCGCCCGCAATCGAGTCAGCAAATCGGCGCGCTTCCGACCTGCCGCCAAGGAGGCGGCAGGTCGGAGGAGTATAGCGGAATTCCGCGGAGCGCGGATTTCGCGGGCCGGTGGCGCCGGCTACTGCAGGATCAGCCGCAAATGCGCATCGGCCTGCTCGCCGGGCGGCCTCTGGAACCCGCCTTTCGCGAACCGGTGCCACTTGCCGATCACGTAGCTGACGAGCAGGCTCGCACGTGCGGCGGGATCGTAATCGGCCGGCAGCACGAACGGCGCGGCGCCATCGGGCGCCTGCGCCTCGGTACGCGCGACCCGCAGGCACTGCTTGACGGTCGCCTCGATCCGGTCGAGCAGCTGGTTCACGCGCTCGGTGAGCCGCTCGTCCTCGCCGACCAGCGCCTCGCCCGTCAGCACGCGCGTCATGCCCGGATTCTTCGCGGCGAAATTGAGCATCGTCAGCGCGATCGTGCGCGCCTGCTGCACGCCGTTCGGCTCCTTCGCGACGATCTGGTTGACGAGCCCGAACAGCGCCTGCTCGATGAACTCGATCAGGCCTTCGTACATCTTCGCCTTGCTCGTGAAATGCCGGTACAGCGCGGCTTCCGACACGTCGAGGCGGGCCGCGAGCGCAGCCGTCGTGATTTTTTCGGGCTTCGGCGCCTCGAGCATCGCGGCGAGCGTCTGCAGGATCATCACGCGGCGCTCGCCCGGTTTCGGGCGCGCGCGGGACGGTGTGGCCTGGTCTTCCGTTACGGCTTGGTCCTGCGGGTAAGTCGGCTGCATTTCTGTCGCCCCGATCGTGTGCCCAGTCGGAGCGATTTTAACGAACGAATGCGCTGGTCGACATATTGGGGGCGGCCGATGTTCGGCAGATGGCCCGGCAGGTGCCCGGTGATCCACACCGTGCCGATGCCGAGGCGCTTGTAGCGCTTCAGGTGGCTGCGGGTATCTTCGACGAGGATCGCGTCTTCGAACCGCGCGTGCGCGGCGCGCAAAATCCGGCGCAGCATCGTGTGGTCGGGTTTCGCGCGCCATGTGCGACGGTCGCGCATGTGCTCGATCGCCACCACGCGCTCGAACAGCCGCTCGATGCGCAACTCGCGCAGCACCGCGCGCGCGTAGTTCTCGGGCGCATTGGTCAGCACGAACTTGCGGCCCGGCAGCGCGGCGACGATGCGCGCGAGGCCGCGTTCGGCGCGCAGCATCGCGGGCAGGTCGGAAAACGTGTGGACGACGCGCAGGAAGTCGTGCGGATCGATCGGGTGATGGCGCGCGAGGCCAAGGAGCGCGGCGCCGTAGCGCTGCGTGTAGCCGGTGCGCAGCCGGTCGGCTTCGGCACGCCCGACGTGGAGCGTGTCGATGATGTACTGCGTCATCGCGCGGTTGATCTCCGGAAAGATCGCGTGCGATGCGTGATGGAGCGTGTTGTCGAGATCGAACAGCCAGACGGGCGCGCCGGCGCGCGGCCGGCTGCGGGAGATGCGCCGGCGTCGCAGCGACGCCGGCAGGTCGGGGCCGGTGGTTTTGCGGCGCGCGCTCAATGCGAGCGGATCATCGTGCCGAACGGCTGCTCGGTCAGGATTTCGAGCAGCACCGAGTGCTCGATGCGGCCGTCGACGATGTGCACCGACTTCACGCCGCTCTTCGCGGCGTCGAGCGCCGACGAGATCTTCGGCAGCATGCCGCCCGAGATCGTGCCGTCCTCGAACAGCGCGTCGATCTCGCGCGCCGACAGGTCGGTCAGCAGGTTGCCGTCCTTGTCCATCACGCCCGGGATGTTGGTCATCATCAGCAGCTTCTCGGCGTTCAGCACCGTCGCGAGCTTGCCCGCGACGAGGTCCGCGTTGATGTTGTACGACAGGCCGTCCTCGCCGAAACCGATCGGCGAGATCACCGGGATGAACGCGTCGTCCTGCAGCGCCTTCACGACCGCCGGGTTGATCGCCTCGACTTCGCCGACCTGGCCGATGTCGATGTACTGGCCCGGGTTGTCGCGGTCCGGCATCAGCAGCTTGCGTGCGTGGATCAGGCCGCCGTCCTTGCCCGTCAGGCCCACCGCATGGCCGCCGAAGTGATTGATCAGCATCACGATGTCCTGCTGGACTTCGCCGCCCAGCACCCATTCGACGACTTCCATCGTCTCTTCGTCGGTCACGCGCATGCCCTGGATGAAGGTGCCGGCCTTGCCGATCTTCTTCAGTGCGTGATCGATCTGCGGACCGCCGCCGTGGACGATCACCGGATTGATGCCGACCAGTTTCAGCAGGATCACGTCGCGCGCGAAGCCTTGCTTGAGCCGCTCTTCCGTCATCGCGTTGCCGCCGTATTTGATCACCACGGTCTTGCCGTGGTAGCGGCGGATGTATGGCAGCGCCTCGGCGAGGATTTCTGCCTTCAGCGTGGGGGCGATCTGCGAGAGGTCGATGGGCTCGGACATGGCGGCAGCTCTGGCTGGGAACGGTTGAAACAGGGCGAATTGTACAGGAGTGGCGCAGCGCAGCATCGGGTTTTTGGGCTGGCCGGACGGCCGATCGCGCGGGCGGTCGCCACGCGCCGCGGCCCGCCGGCCTTGGTGCCGGACCCCGCGCGGGCCGCTGCGGCGGCAGGGCGGACAGCGCGACTCGACCCGCGTTGGCGGCCCGCATCGGCCGACCGGCCGACGTGCAAAATCCGCCCGCCGCGCTATGCTTGTCGCGTAGGGTGACGTTCATGCCCGCTTCAGCGTTTCCGCCATGACCGATACCGCCGCCGACGCCCGTTCGACTCCGCGCCGCGCGCGCTGCCCGCGCTGCGGGCGCGGCTTCGACTGCGGCGCCCGCACGCAGCCGTTCGACTGCTGGTGCGCGTCGATGCCGACCCTGTCCGGCGGCGTGCCGCCGGCGGCCGGTACGCGTTGCCGTTGCCCGGAGTGCCTCGCCGACGAGATCGCCCAGCGCATGGCACGCGCGGCCGGCTGACGGCGCAGCCCGTGCAATCCGACTCGACGCCGGCTCGCCCGGTGCGCCGTCCGTCCTCACTGATCCGGCCCCCGGTGGAGGTGCCGGGCGCTAAACGGGTAAACTGCGCGGATGCAACGAATTACCACCACCGGGCGCGTCAACCTCAGTCACCTGTTCTGGCTGCGCAATCTCGCGATCATCGGCCAGCTCGTGACGATCGGCGTCGTGCAGACCTATTTCGGCGTGCATCTGCCGTTGCCGGCGATGCTGATGGTCATCGCGCTCGAAATCGTATTCAACGCGCTGACCTGGGTGCGCGTGCTGCGCGCGCGGCCCGAGACGAATTTCGAACTGCTCGGCCAGCTGTGGGTCGACCTCGGCGCGTTGTCGGCGCTGCTGTTCCTGTCGGGCGGCACGACCAACCCGTTCGTGTCGCTGTACCTGCCGTCGCTCGCGATCGCGGCGGCCGTGCTGCCGTGGCACCTGATGATCTGGCTCGCGGCGTTCGCGGTCGCGTGCTACGCGGCGCTCGGTTTCGATTCGGTGCCGCTCAACATGGACAACCCGGCGAACCTGTTCGACTACTACCGCACGGGGATGTGGGCGAACTTCATGGTCAGCGTCGGCCTGATCGCATGGTTCGTCGCGCGCATGTCGAACGCGTTGCGCCAACGCGATGCGGCGCTCGGCGAAGCGCAGGCGCACCTGCTGCGCGACGAGCGGGCGGTCGCGCTCGGCGTGCAGGCCGCCACCGTTGCGCACGAGATGGGGACGCCGCTGTCGACGATCGCGATGCTCGCGGAGGAGCTGCGCGACGCGGCGCGCGCCGATCCGGGGCTCGCACGCTACGAGGCCGACCTGAAGGTGCTGGAAGAACAGATGACGCTCTGCACGTCGGCGCTCGCGCGCCTGCGCAGCCGGGCGAGCGCGCAGGCGAGCCGCCAGCCGGTGGACGACTGGCTCGACACGTTCGTCGAGCACTGGCGCCTGCGGCATCCGCACGTGCACTTCGAACTGCTCGGCGCGCGCCCGTCGGGCGTCGGGCTCGACGACACCGTCGCGGCCGGCCAGATCCTGACGATCCTGCTCGACAACGCCGCGCGGGCGAGCCCGCACCGCGTGACGCTGGCCGCGAAGCTCGCGCACCACGAGCGGGCTGCGGACCAGATCGAATTCGAGGTATGCGACGACGGCCCCGGCATTCCGGCCGCGTTGCGCGAATCGCTCGGCTCGATGCCGGTCGACAGCACGCAGGGCGGGCACGGGGTCGGCCTGTACCTCGCGTTCAGCGCGGCCGTGCGTCTCGGCGGCGAG
The DNA here is from genome assembly GCF_053427845.1 of Burkholderia sp. AW49-1. NCBI lineage: Bacteria > Pseudomonadati > Pseudomonadota > Betaproteobacteria > Burkholderiales > Burkholderiaceae > Burkholderia > Burkholderia sp. AW49-1. Next base: position 81,703 of record NZ_JBSAXF010000013.1, read on the forward strand.
ATCGAGCTGTCCGATGTCACGCCGCGCGCGGCGGGCGGCAACGGGCGCGCCGCCGGCGGCGGCGCGAACGGGCACGCGGCAGCTGCGTCGGGCCAGCGCGCGACAGAACGAGCGGCAGCCACGCCGGACGGCCGGCCCGCCGGCACCGCCGGCCGCGGCACGCGCGCGGTGCTGCGCCTGCCGGTGGCGCGTATCGCGGTGCCGGCCGCCTCAACCAACACGTAGACGGAGAAACCACATGAGCGAGAACAATTTCCTGGTGATCGACGACAACGAGGTGTTCGCGGGCACGCTCGCGCGCGGCCTCGAGCGCCGCGGCTACGCGGTTCAGCAGGCGCACGACAAGGAGGCGGCCCTGCGGCTCGCGGCCGGCGGCAAGTTCCAGTTCATCACCGTCGACCTGCATCTCGGCGACGATTCGGGCCTGAGCCTGATCGCGCCGCTGTGCGACCTGCAGCCCGACGCGCGGATTCTCGTACTGACCGGCTACGCGAGCATCGCGACCGCCGTGCAGGCGGTGAAGGAAGGCGCCGACAACTATCTGGCGAAGCCCGCGAACATCGAGTCGATCCTGGCCGCGCTGCAGACCAACGCGAGCGAAGTGCAGGCCGACGAGGCGCTCGAGAATCCGGTCGTGCTGTCGGTCGACCGGCTCGAATGGGAGCACATCCAGCGCGTGCTGGCGGAGAACAACAACAACATCTCGGCGACCGCGCGCGCGCTGAACATGCACCGCCGCACGCTGCAGCGCAAGCTCGCGAAGAAGCCGGTGCGGCAGTAAGGGGCGCGGCGGCATCGGCGGAGCGCACCAACGAAATCGGGCGGCCCGCCGGGCCGCCCGTTTCGCATTCGACGCCGCGCGCGTTACAGCACGTAGCGCGACAGGTCTTCGTCCTGCGACACCTCGCCGAGCGCGCGATCGACGTACTTCGCGTCGATCGTCACGCGCTCGCCGGCGTGGTTGCCGGCCGAGAACGACACTTCCTCGAGCAGCTTCTCGATCACCGTGTACAGCCGGCGCGCACCGATGTTCTCGGTCTTCTCGTTGACCGCGTACGCGATCTCGGCGAGGCGGCGGATGCCGTCTTCGGCGAACTCGAGCTGCACGTCTTCGGTGGCGAGCAGCGCCTGGTACTGCTTGACGAGGCTCGCGTCGGTCGCGACGAGGATCGCCTCGAAATCCTCCACCGACAGCGAGTCGAGCTCGACGCGGATCGGAAAGCGGCCCTGCAGTTCGGGAATCAGGTCGCTCGGCTTCGCGAGATGGAACGCGCCGCTCGCGATGAACAGGATGTGATCGGTCTTCACCATCCCGTACTTCGTGTTGACCGTCGTGCCCTCGACGAGCGGCAGCAGGTCGCGCTGCACGCCCTGGCGCGATACTTCGCCGCCGCTGCCTTCGTTGTTGCGCGACGTGATCTTGTCGATCTCGTCGAGGAACACGATGCCGTTCTGCTCGACGTTCTGCACGGCCTTCGTCTTCACTTCCTCGTCGTTGAGCATCTTCGCCGCTTCCTCGTCCGTCAGCAGCTTCAGCGCTTCCTTGATCTTCACCTTGCGGCGCTGCTTCTTGCCGCTGCCGAGGTTCGAGAACATCGAGCGGATCTGCTCGGTCATCTCTTCCATCCCCGGCGGCGCCATGATGTCCATGCCGGCCGACGGCTGCTCGAGGTCGAGCTCGACTTCCTTGTCGTCGAGCTGGCCTTCGCGCAGGCGCTTGCGGAAGGTCTGGCGCGTCGCGTTGTTGTCGTCGTTCGCGTGATCCGCGTTGCCGCCGAAGCCGACCGCGCGCGGTTGCGGCAGCAGGATGTCGAGGATGCGGTCTTCCGCCTGGTCGGTCGCCTTGCTGCGCACCTTGCGCATCTCGGATTCACGCGTCTGCTTGACCGAGATCTCGATCAGGTCGCGCACGATGCTGTCGACGTCGCGGCCGACGTAGCCGACTTCGGTGAACTTGGTTGCCTCGATCTTGATGAACGGCGCGTCGGCGAGCTTCGCGAGACGGCGCGCGATTTCGGTCTTGCCGACGCCCGTCGGCCCGATCATCAAAATGTTCTTCGGCGTGATTTCCTGGCGCAGCGGGTCGGCGACCTGCTGGCGGCGCCAACGATTGCGCAGCGCGACGGCCACCGCCTTCTTCGCCTTGTCCTGGCCGATGATGTGCTTGTCGAGTTCCGAGACGATCTCGGCAGGGGTCATGGTGCTCATGGTGCGGTCCTTACTCGATCGTTTCGATGATGCGGTTGTGGTTCGTGTAGATGCACATGTCGCCGGCGATCTCGAGCGATTTCTCGACGATCTCGCGCGGGGACAGCTCGGTGTTCTCCGCGAGCGCGCGGGCCGCGGCCTGCGCATAGGCGCCGCCCGAGCCGATCGCGCAGATGCCGCCTTCCGGGTCGAGCACGTCGCCGTTGCCGGTGATCACGAGCGTGGTGGTCGCATCGGCCGTGATCAGCATCGCCTCGAGGCGGCGCAGCATCCGGTCGGTACGCCAGTCCTTCGCGAGCTCGACGGCCGCGCGGGTCAGGTTGCCCTGGTGCTTCTCGAGCTTCGCCTCGAAGCGATCGAGCAGCGAGAACGCATCGGCGGTGCCGCCCGCGAATCCGACCAGTACCTGGTTGTTGTAGATCCGCCGCACTTTCCGCGCGCCACCCTTCATGACGATGTTGCCGAGGGTTACCTGGCCGTCGCCGCCGAGCGCGACCTTGTCGCCGCGCCGGACCGAAACGATGGTCGTGCCGTGAAATTGCTCCATCTGCGTTCCTTGAGAAAAACGGGGAAGAGTCGGGCGGCGCGGGGCGCCGCCGCTTGAATCGCAGTGCGCCGGGGAGCGGCCCGGCGCGCGTCCGTTTCATTTTAGGGCGGGCGCCGGGATATCAAGAGGGGGAGGCAAATCGGCCGCCGGGCCGGGAACCGGTGCCGGAAAAACAAAAAGCGCGCGGCAGGCCGCGCGCTTTCGGGAAGCAGCGTGTCGGAGCGGAACGCCGCTCGATCAGTCGCCGAACAGCTTCTGGCGGAGCTCGCGGCGCTCTTGCGCCTCGAGCGACAGCGTGGCCGTCGGGCGCGCGAGCAGGCGCGGGATGCCGATCGGTTCGCCGGTTTCCTCGCACCAGCCGTAATCGCCGGAATCGATGCGGGCGAGCGACTGCTGAACCTTCTTGAGGAGCTTGCGTTCGCGATCGCGCGTGCGCAGCTCGAGCGCGTGCTCTTCCTCGATCGTCGCGCGGTCGGCGGGATCGGGCACGATCACCGTCTCGCGCAGGTTCTCGGTCGTCTGGCCTGCGTTCTTGAGGATGTCCGCCTGCAACTGTTCGAGCCGATTTTTGAAGAAGGCGAGCTGATCCTCATTCATGTAATCCTTGTCGCTCATCTTCAGGATTTCGGCTTCGGTCAAGAGTTTCTTCGTCATCTGCTTGCTTCTTCAATGTGCGGCAAATCAAGAGATATTGCCTGCACTTTGGGATTACCCGCAACTGCGCTGCAATCATTTGCGATTTGCCGCCGCGGGGCCGAAAGCCTCTGGAAAACCGGTTCTCAAATACCAGGATAGGCCTGGCGCGGAGTTGCGCGCGCTGCGAACCGGTGTGCTGCGCGGCACATTGCATCGGCCGCGGCCGGGAGGCGGATTGGCGATCCGGCGCGGTTGCGATGCCCGGAAAACTGGTTCAGCAAGAACCGGGCCTGTTTGTTGCCGTACTCCAGCGGGCACGTATTGTAACTGAATCGCAAGCGGGCGCCGTATCGGGTCGATCCCCGTCGGCTGCGCCAATATCTAGAAAATATAACGCGCAAATCGCGAAAAAGCGATGACGGCGAAACCCTGCCCGGAAAAGGCACCGCGCAAGCGCCGCGGCCGCCCCGGAAGGCGGCCGCATGGAAGGTGCGGCGACGCCGGCCCGAAGCCTCAGGCGAGGCAGGCGTCGAGGCCGTCGGTGATCAGGTCCTGCGGCAGGTCGACGCCGATGAACACCATCTTGTTGGTCTTCTTCTCGACCGGCAGCCACTTCGCGGCGAGGTCGCTGCCCATCATCTGGTGCACGCCCTGGAACACGACCTTGCGGTCGACGCCCTTCATGTACAGCACGCCCTTGTAACGCAGCATCCGTTCGCCGTAGATCTGCAGGATGCCGCCGAGGAAGTCTTCCAGCTTGTTCGGGTCGAACGGGCGGTCGTTGCGGTACACGAACGACTTGATCTTGTCGTCGTGGTGCGCGTGGTGGTGATGGCCGTGGTCGTGATCGTGCGCGCATTGACCGTGATCGTGGTCGCAATGCGCGTGATCGTGATCATGGTCGTGATCGTGGTGATGATGCGCGTGGTCGTCCTCGGCGAGGAAGTCCGGGTCGATCTCGAGCTTCGCGTTCAGGTTGAAGCCACGCAGGTCGAAGATTTCCTTGATGTCGGCTTCGCCAAAGTTCACGATCTTGATCGTCGCCTTCGGGTTCATGTGCATCAGGCGGTGCTTGAGCGCCGCGACGGCCTGGTCGTCGACCAGGTCCGACTTCGTGATGAACAGGCGATCGGCGAAGCCGACCTGGCGCTGCACCACTTCGTGTTCGTCGAGCTGCGCGTTCGCATGCTTCGCGTCGACCAGCGTGATGACCGCGTCGAGCAGGAAATCGTCGGCGATCTCGCTGTCGATGAAGAAGGTCTGCGCGACGGGGCCCGGGTTCGCGAGGCCGGTCGTCTCGATCACGATGCGATCGAAGTCGAGCTTGCCTTCGCGCTTCTTCGCGGCCAGATCGCCGAGCGCGCGCGCGAGGTCGCCGCGGATCGTGCAGCAGATGCAGCCGTTGCTCATCTGGATGATCTGCTCGTTCGTGTCCTGGACGAGGATCTCGTTGTCGATGTTCTCTTCGCCGAACTCGTTCTCGATCACGGCGATCTTCATGCCGTGCTGTTCGTTCAGGATGCGCTTGAGCAGCGTCGTCTTGCCGCTGCCGAGGAAGCCGGTGAGGATGGTGACGGGAGTGGCCATGTCGGTCGCCTGTGGTTCGTGAATCGGGGTCAAAACCAGGATGTGTGCGTCGCGCCGTCGACTCGCGAGCCGGGGCGCACAACCATCCATTGAAACATACCTGTCAAGCCCTCGCCCGTCGTCCGGACGACAGGCTCGAGCGCGGAGCCGCCAGCGGCGGCGGCCCGGCGGACGCGGGTGTGCGCGTAGATCGGGGCGGTCACACGATTTGCAACAGCAGGCCCTTCAGATATTCGCCTTCCGGGAACGCGGCGAGCAGCGGGTGATCGACGCCCGCGCCGAGCCGCTTCAGGATCCGCGCGTCGACCTTCGCGTCGGCGGCCGCGCCCGCGACGATCTTCTGGAACAGGTCCATGTCGATCGCGCCCGAGCACGAATACGTGAACAGCAGGCCGCCCGGGCGCAGCAGCCTGAAGCCGCTCAGGTTGATGTCCTTGTAGGCGCGTGACGCGCGGTCGACGCTGTCGCGGGTCGGCGCGAACTTCGGCGGATCGAGCACGATCAGGTCGAAGCGCTCGCCTTCGTCGACGAGGCGGCGCAGCGTCTTGAACGCGTCCGCGTCGAGCCAGGTCGCGCGCCCGGCATCGAAGCCGTTCGCGACGACGTTCTGCTGCGCGAGCGCGAGCGCGTCGCCCGACGAGTCGATCGACACGACACGGTTCGCGCCGCCCTTGAGCGCCGCGAGCGAGAAGCCGCCCGTGTAGCAGAAGCAGTTGAGCACGTCGCGGCCGGCCGCGTATTGCGCGACGAGCGCGCGGTTGTCGCGCTGGTCGACGTAGAAGCCTGTCTTGTGGCCGTTCGGCACGTCGACGTGATAACGCACGCCGTTTTCGTTCGCGATCAGCGTCGCGGGCGGCGCGTCGCCGGCGAGCACGCCGGTCGTCTGCGCGAGCCCTTCCTTGTCGCGGATCGACACGTCCGAGCGTTCGTACACGTTCGGGCAGCCGGTCGCACCGCTGAGCGCCGCGACGATCGCGTCCTTCCACGCCTCGACGCCCGCGGCCATGAACTGGCACACGAGCTGGCCGCGCGGCGCGGCGCCCGGCTCGGCCGTGTCCGCGACGTAGTAGTCGACGATCAGCCCCGGCAGCCCGTCGGCTTCGCCGAACACGAGCCGCACCGCGCCCGTGCTCGATACCATCGCCGTGCGGTGCGCGACCGCGCGCTGCACGCGGCGCTTGAAGAACGCGTGATCGATCGGCTCGTTCTCGTCGAAGCTCCACACGCGCACGCGGATCTGCGACTGCGGGCTGTACGCGCCGCGCGCGAGGAAGCGGCCGTCGTGCGCGCGCACGATGACGGTCGCGCCGGACGCGGGCGTGCCGTCGACGCGGTCGATCGCATTGGCATAGATCCACGGATGCCGGCGCAGCAGCGATTTTTCCTTGGACGGTCTGAGTGTGACGGTTTGCATGGTCGGATCGAAAGGGGCCGCGCATGGCGCCGGCCGTTGCCGGCCGCCGTGCGCGGCGGGTAGGGCGGGACGCGCGTCAGTCGCGCTTCTTCGCGCGCGGATGCGCGCTGTCGTAAATTTTCGCGAGATGCTGGAAGTCGAGCGACGTGTAGATCTGCGTCGCGGCGACGCTCGCGTGGCCCAGCAGTTCCTGCACCGCGCGCAGGTCGCCGCTCGACTGCAGCACGTGCGTCGCGAACGAATGGCGCAGCACGTGCGGGTGGACGTTGGCGGGGATGCCCGCGGCCAGCGCCGCGCGCTTCACGCGGTCGCGCACGACACCCGGCGCCATCCGGTTGCCGCGCACGGACACGAACAGCGGATGCGGATCGTGCTTCACGAATTCGCCGCGCACCGCGAGCCACGCGTTCAGCGCCTCGATCGCCTTGCGGCCGACCGGCACCTTGCGCTCCTTGTTGCCCTTGCCGCGCACGGTGACTTCGGCTTCGGCGAGATCGAGCCAGCCGGCCGAGCGGTAGCCGTCCGCCTGCGTGTACATGACGTCGAGGCCGACCAGTTCGGCGAGGCGCAGCCCGGACGAATAGAACAGCTCGAGGATCGCGTGATCGCGGATGCCTTCGGTCGTGCCGGCGAGCGGCGCGTCCATCAGTGCCGATGCGTCGTCGACCGACAGCGCCTTCGGCAGGGTCTTCGGTCGCTTCGGCGCACGCACCGCGGCGACGGGGTTCGCGGGCATCTCGATGCGCTGCGCGAGCCAGCGGTAGAACGCACGCCATGCGGACAGCCGGTGCGCGATCGAGCGCGCGGACAGCCCGCCCGCGTGCGCGCGCGCGACCGCGCCGCGCATGTCGGCGGCCGTCAGCGCGTCGAGCGGCCGGCCGGCGGCGAGCTTCTTCAGTTCGTCGAGTTCGTGCGTATACGCGCGCAGCGTATGTTCCGACAGCTGCCTGACGTGCTTCAGGTTCGACAGGTAGGCGGCGATCGGATCGTCGGTCATGGGCGCGGCGTCAGTGCGGCAGCAGGCGCGTGAGCGCGGCGCTCGCGAGCGTCGCGATCTGCGCGAGGAAGTCGGTCGCCATCCCGTCGTGGAAGCGGCGCGGATCGGGCGAGCCGAGCACCAGCAGGCCGAACGCGGGGGCGTCGGTGCCGCCGAGCGGCGCGCGCAGCGCGAGCAGCGCGACCGACGTGGCCGCGCCGTCGCCGACCGGCGCGGCTTCAGCGCCTTCCGCCGCATTCACGGCCGGCGCCGCGAGCGCCGGCGCGAGCCACTGCGCCGCTTCGAATCCGGTGTTCGCGCCGCAGTACGGCGTCGACAGCCCGTTCGTGAACAGGCGCACTTCCTCGCCGACCTGGCGCGCGAAATCGGCCTGAGCGTAGGTGTCGGCGACGTCCCACACGCGCAGCGCGGTCTGCGGCACGTCGAACACGTCGGCGATGCCTTCGGCGATCGTGCGCGGCAGCGCGTACGGGTCGCGTTCCGCGATCACGCGCGCGGTCCAGCGGCTGAACTTCGCGGACAGGCTGTCGTTCTCGTGGCCGTAGCGCACGAGCTCGGCGAGCCGGCGCTCGAGATGCTTGTTCTTGTCGCGCAGCATCTCCATCTGCCGCTCCTGCAGCGAGATCGCGGCCTTGCCGTGCGGGTTCGCGAGACGGATCGTCGCGAGCAGTTCCGCGTGTTGCGCGAAGAATTCGGGATTGGCGAGCAGGTAGTCGGCGACTTCGCGATCGTTCATGTGACTGGAGCGTTCAGTTATCAGGACGTTGAAGGGTCAGACGTTCAGGTCGATCTCGCCTTCGAACACGGTCGCGGCGGGCCCGGCCATCATCAGCGCGGCGGTTTCGTCGCGCGCGCCGTCCCAGCTGATCGTCAGCGTGCCGCCGTGCGTGTGCACGGTCACAGGCGAATCGAGCAGGCCGCGCCGGATGCCGGCCGCCACCGCCGCGCACGCGCCGGTGCCGCACGCGAGCGTCTCGCCCGCGCCGCGCTCGTACACGCGCAGCTTCACTTCGTTGCGCGATACGATCTGCATGAAGCCGGCATTCACGCGCTGCGGGAAGCGGGCGTGAAGCTCGATCAGCGGGCCCTCGTCGAGCACCGGATACGCTTCGGAATCGTCGACGACCTGCACCGCGTGCGGGTTGCCCATCGACACCGTCGAGATCCAGCGCGTGTGGCCGCCGACGTTGAGCGGCCACAGCGTGTCGTTGCCTTCGGTCCGGCCGTCGAGCCCCGAGGCGTCGAACGGCACCTGCGCCGGCGCGAACACGGGCGCGCCCATGTCGACGACGACTTGGCCGTCGTCCTGCATCGTCAGCGTGATCAGGCCCTTCATCACCTGCACGCGCACGCTGCGCTTGTCGGTCAGGCCGCGGTCGCTGACGAACTTCACGAAGCAGCGCGCGCCGTTGCCGCAATGTTCGACTTCGCCGCCGTCGCAATTGAAGATCCGGTACTTGAAGTCCGCGCCGTCGACGGTCGGTTTCTCGACGAGCAGCAACTGGTCGGCGCCGATGCCGAAGTGTCGGTTGGCGAGCGCGCGCACCTGCGCCTTGGTGAGCGGCGGCAGCGCGCGCGAATAGCTGTCGAGCACGACGAAGTCGTTGCCCGCGCCGTGCATCTTGGTGAACGAGAGTTTCACTGGGTCCGGAATTCCATGGCGAACAGGGCGGTCGGCACGGCGGACGCGGCGTGCCGCCAGGGCGGGCGGCGTCGTTCGTCGTGCTGATCTCAACCGCAAATGATACATGCAGCCGACAGGGGCGTCCTGCGCGGGCGGGGCGTCATTCGGATGGCCGGGCGAGGAAAACGGCGGGAGGGCGGATCCGTGGCTCGCGCAGCAGTCGGCCCGCGATTTTCTGGCAGGCGCGCCGAAGGTGGCACAGGTGCAGGCGCGCATCTGACGGCGCGCCCGCGGGTTCGGCTCAGTAGACGCTCGGCTCGCCGGGCGGGCGCGTCTTGAAGCGCTTGTGCACCCAGTAATACTGCTCGGGCATCAGCGGAATCTGCTCCTCGAGGAATTCGTTCATCCGCCGCGCGTCGAGATCGTCGTCGCCGGTCGGGTAGTTGTCCCACGGCTTGAACACCTTCAGCCGGTACCCCTTGTAGTTCGGCAGCACCTCGCCGATGAACGGCACGACCTGCGCGCGGCCCGTCTTCGCGAGCCGGCCGACGGCCGTCAGCGTGCACGCCGGCACGCCGAAGAAGGGGACGAACGTCGAATTGCGCAGACCATAGTCCATGTCGGCGCCGAGCATCACCGGCTTGCGGTCGCGCAGCCAGCGCAGCACGACGCGCGCGCTGTCCGCGCGGCCGACCATCTCGGCGTCGAAACGCCCGCGGGCCTGCTTCGCCTCTTCCTCGAGCACGGCATTCGAGAACGGCTGGTACAGCGACCCGCAGCGGCGCTGCAGCGACCGGTTCAGCCAGATCGAGCCGGCTTCGATGCCGACGAAATGCAGGCCCAGGAACAGCGTCGGGGGCAGATCCGGATCGGTGAGATCGACCGCGCTGTCGACCTGGATCAGTTTCGCGAGCTTGCGCTCGGAGCCGAACCACTGGACGCTGCGCTCGACGTAGCTGCGGATCGCGTGGCGGAAGTGCTGGCCCGCCACTTCCTCGCGCCGTTCGTCGCTCCAGTCGGGGAAGCAGAGTTTCAGATTGGTATGTACGATGCGCTTTCGCCGGCTGGGAATCTGGTACAGCAGCCAGCCGAGGCCGTCGCCGAACCGTGCGGTCAAGCCGTACGGCAGCAGGGCGAGCAGCTTCAGCAAGCCGATGGCGAGGTGCGTGCCGAGGCGGCCTAGCATGCGGAATCTCCGTGGGGCCGGCTGGCCGGCACGTTGCGAACAGGGGGGTAGGACAGCGGACGATGCAGCACGGGCGGCGCTCTGTGACAATTCACGAAAGCCGCTATAATACGGGCTTCGCCGAGTTAACTGACAACTTGCGGGGCGAAGCCGGCTGGCGCGAAGCGCGCTGCCCGGTCCTGGTAATCCGCTAAAGCGTCGCCGCTTCAGGCCCAACGAAGCTGGCTACGTGAAACCAACCGTAACCACACAGGAGCCTGAAAAAGTGGCAAACGATTATCTCTTCACGTCCGAATCCGTCTCCGAAGGCCATCCGGACAAGGTCGCGGACCAAATCTCGGACGCGATTCTCGACGCCATCCTCGAGCAGGACAAATATTCCCGTGTTGCAGCTGAAACGCTGTGCAACACGGGTCTCGTCGTTCTGGCCGGTGAAATCACCACGACGGCGAACATCGATTACATCCAGATCGCGCGCGACACCATCAAGCGCATCGGCTACGACAACACCGACTACGGCATCGACTACAAGGGTTGCGCGGTGCTCGTCGCGTACGACAAGCAGTCGCCGGACATCGCGCAAGGCGTCGACCGCGCGCATGACGACAACCTCGATCAAGGCGCGGGCGACCAGGGCCTGATGTTCGGTTACGCATGCGACGAAACGCCGGAACTGATGCCGCTGCCGATCCACCTGTCGCACCGTCTCGTCGAGCGCCAGGCGAGCCTGCGCCGCGACGGCCGCCTGCAGTGGCTGCGCCCGGACGCGAAGTCGCAGGTGACGATCCGCTACGTCGATGGCAAGCCCGATTCGATCGACACCGTCGTGCTGTCGACGCAGCACGCACCGGACATCGAACTGCCGGCGCTGCGCGAAGCCGTGATCGAGGAAATCATCAAGCCGACGCTGCCGGCAGACCTGATCAAGGGCGACATCAAGTTCCTGGTGAACCCGACCGGCCGGTTCGTGATCGGCGGTCCGCAGGGCGACTGCGGCCTGACGGGCCGCAAGATCATCGTCGATACCTACGGCGGTGCCGCACCGCACGGCGGCGGCGCGTTCTCGGGCAAGGATCCGTCGAAGGTCGACCGTTCGGCAGCGTATGCCGGCCGTTACGTCGCGAAGAACATCGTCGCGGCAGGCCTCGCATCGCGCGCGCTGATCCAGGTGTCGTACGCGATCGGCGTCGCCGAGCCGACCTCGGTGATGGTCAACACGTTCGGCACGGGCCGCGTGTCGGATGCGGTGATCACGAAGCTCGTGCGCGAGCATTTCGACCTGCGCCCGAAGGGCATCATCAAGATGCTCGACCTGCTGCGCCCGATCTACGAGAAGACGGCAGCTTACGGCCACTTCGGCCGCGAAGAGCCGGAATTCTCGTGGGAAGCGACCGACAAGGCGCTCGCACTGGCCGAAGCGGCCGGCGTCGAGCCGACGGCACGCGTCGCGTAAGCGTCGTTCGCCCGAAACGAAAAACCCCGGCGTGCCGGGGTTTTTTTATGTGCGTCGATCACCGTCGGGATGACGGCGTCGCGGAGATCGTGGCGGGCGTTGCCCGCCGGCGCGGCTTCAGCGTGCGCCGAAGCCGAACCAGCCGTTGCTGGCCGCGAGGCGGCGCGGGCGGTTGATGCGGCGCTGCGGGCCCAATGTGCGGCGCAGCGCGAGCGCGCGCAGCGACGACGGTTTCTGCAGCAGCGAGCGCAGGCCGGCGCGGCGTGCGAACGCCTGCGCGCTCATCATCGAGAAGAACGCGTGGAACCAGGCACGGATGCCGTCCAGCCGGCTGTGCGCGTGCGTGTGCTCGGCGAGCGCCTGCGTACGTGCGCGGTGATGGCGCAGCGGGCGGGCGGGAGCGGACGGCGCGATGCGCTTCGCAGTGCGGTTGAGACGGGAAGTCAGACGGAATGGCATGTGAACGATGCTTCGCTTGTATGAATGGCGCCCTTGAAAAGCGCACTGGTATGAACGGCCTCGGAGGGCGCAACGGATCTTAACGAAAGTCGTTGCGCGCCGCGCCCGCCAGAATTGACAGGCCGCGACAGGCTACAAGGGATTCATGACGTGCAAAAGTCGCGATAAACCCTTGTGCCGCAAGCGTGTGGCTGCATACCGCCTGTCGCTGAGGCTCGCGCCGCGCCGCACAGTTCCCTTGCGCTAGATCAAATCGACGATTGGCATGCCCCTGCGCACGACAATGGCGCTGTTCGCGGCATCCGGCGCCGATTTACAATCGTCACATTCACACGATAAGCGTCTGGCATCCCATGTCGTCTCCATTGCAGTCGGAATCGATCCGCGCGCAAGTCGCGGAATTGCGCGAACGCGGCTTCGTCGTCGCGCGCGGCCTCGTCGACGACGCGCAGTGCGCGGCGCTCAAGCAGATCGCGGCGCGCCAGTTGCAGGAAGCGGCGGAGCCGATCGAGTTCGAGGCGGATTTGCGCTACCCGGGCGCGCCCGAATCGAAGCATGCGCCGGGCGGGCATACGGTGCGGCGGCTGCTGGATGCCTACACGCGCGATCCGGCGTTCGCCGCGCGCGCGATCGCGCCCGAAATCGGCGCGTGGATGCGCGAGTACTTTGGCGAGCAGCCGGTGCTGTCGCGCGCGCATCACAACTGCATGATGACGAAGCACCCCGCGTACGGCAGCCTGACGGGCTGGCATCGCGACTTCCGCTATTGGTCGTTCGAACGCGCGGACATGGTGTCGGTGTGGCTCGCGCTCGGTCCGGAAACGAACGAAAACGGTGCGCTCTGGCTGGTGCCGGGTTCGCATACGGCCGAATTCGGGCCGGAAGCGTTCGACGACGCGAAGTTCTTCCGCAGCGACTTGCCGGAAAACCGCAAGATGATCGACGCGGCAACCTGCCCGTCGCTCCAGACGGGCGACGTCGTGTTCTTCCACTGCAACACGCTGCATTCGGCGGGGCAGAACCGTTCCGACCAGGTGAAGTTCTCGCTCGTCTATACGTACCACGGCGTGAGCAACCGGCCGATGCCGGGCACGCGTTCGGCGGCGAAGCCGGAAGTGCAGTTCTAACGGCGGTTCGGGCGGCGGCGCAGCCGCGCCGGTTGTCCGATGCGGTGCTGCGGCCGCGCGGGCGGATGAACAAACGGGCGGCCTGGGCCGCCCGTTGCGTTTCGTGCAGCCCGCTCGTGCGATGCGGGCCGCCGGCGTGGGTCGCGCGGCCGCGCGATCAGCGCTTGTTGCCCGGCATCGCGAGGCCGATCAGGCCGATCAGCGATGCGACGGCGCCGCCGGCGATCAGCAGGATCGTCTTCGTGGCGGGCGAGCCGGTGAAGAAGCGCGACACGTTGTCGTTGATCGAATGGAACGACTGGCCGCCGAAATACAGCAGCACGACGCCGCCGACGAGCAGCGCAACCGAGATGACGCGGGACATACCAACCTCGCTGTAACGGTGATTCGAGACGCCGCAGTGTAGGCGACGCACGCGGTCGCGTCCATTACCGTGCGCGCTTCGGCCACGTTCGATACCATAACCGTCGTACGTTTCCCTCGCCGCCGGCGCGCGATGTTCGCGCGCGGCGCGCGTCCCATCCCCGACGTCTTCACGGAACCGACTCATGGCCTACGAAGCAGCTTCCGAACGTTATGCCGACATGCAATACCGCACCTGCGGCAAATCCGGGCTCAAACTGCCCGCCCTGTCGCTCGGCCTGTGGCACAACTTCGGCGACTCGACGCCGATCGCGACGCAGCGCGACATCCTGCGCACCGCGTTCGACCTCGGCATCAATCACTTCGACCTCGCGAACAACTACGGGCCGCCGTACGGCAGCGCCGAAACCAATTTCGGCCGGCTGCTGAAGGAAGATTTCCGGCCGTACCGTGACGAGCTGCTGATCTCGACGAAGGCCGGCTGGGACATGTGGCCGGGGCCTTACGGCAGCGGCGGCGGGTCGCGCAAGTACGTGCTCGCGAGCCTCGACCAGAGCCTGCAGCGGATGGGGCTCGACTACGTCGACATCTTCTATTCACACCGCTTCGACGCGCACACGCCGCTCGAGGAAACCGCCGGCGCGCTCGCATCGGCCGTGCAGCAGGGCAAGGCGCTGTACATCGGCATTTCGTCGTACTCGGCCGCGAAGACGCGCGAGATGGCCGAACTGCTCGCGCAATACAAGGTGCCGCTGCTGATCCACCAGCCGTCGTACAACCTGCTGAACCGCTGGGTCGAGCAGGATCTGCTCGGCACGCTCGAGGACATCGGCACGGGCAGCATCGCGTTCACGCCGCTCGCGCAGGGGCTGCTGACGTCGAAATACCTGAACGGCGTGCCGGCCGATGCGCGCGTGAACAAGCCGGGCGGTGGCTCGCTGAAGCAGGATCACCTGAGCACGGACAACCTCGAGCATGTGCGCAAGCTCAACGGCATCGCGGAGCGGCGCGGGCAGAGCCTCGCGCAGATGGCGCTCGCATGGGTGTTGCGCAATGGCCGCGTGACGTCCGCGCTGATCGGCGCGAGCCGTGCGGAGCAGGTGCGTGAAAACGTCGGCGCGCTGAAGAATCTCGAATTCTCGGCCGACGAACTCGCGGAGATCGATCGCTACGCGACCGAGGGCGGCATCAATCTGTGGGAAAAACCGTCCACCGATCAGGCAATCTGATCGGCATCAAGGACGGTCGATACGGTGTGCGAAACAGTGCATGCCGTATCGGTGTGCATGCACACAAGCGGTTACGTCGCTGCAATGCAGCGGCGTGACCGGCTCGCGCCAACGCGTCGCTAGAGCAGCGCGGGCAGGCCTTCGACGAGCAACACCGCAACGCCGACGCCGAGGATGACGCCGAGCACGCGCAGCAGGTTGTGGCGGAATTCGGTTGCGCACGGCACCGCGCCGAGAAATAGCGCGCCGGCCAGCGCCATCGGAATCAACAGGATGAAGTCGCCGATCGTGAAATAGGTCGTCATGCGTGTCTCCATAGCCGGCCGGAACAGGCGCACCCGCGTCTTCCAGCCCCATGCCGGGCATTTCTCGTATTGGGCCGACCCCATTGCGAACGGGGCCGTCAGTTCGAGTATAGGCAACCTCGCTGCGTTTTTCGCTATCCGAACCATTAAAAGTATGCGGAAAACCCCGGGGATTTCGCACTTTTCCGGCGAGTCGGACGAATGCCTTGCACCATTCTTTCCCGCTCCTTTCGGTTCGCGCTGAAACGTCGGACATGTTCGATACGGGCCGCCGCACCCGCAGGCGCGGCGGCCCGTCCGCCTACGCGCGATCGGGTCGCGCGCGAGCGGCCGGCGTGCGGAGCACGAGCGCGAGCCCCGCGACGATCGCGCCCATGCCGGCGAGCGCGAGCGGTTCGGGCCGGTTGCCGAGCCAGACCGCGTCCATCAGCGTGGTGACGACGGGCACGAGATAGAACAGGCTCGTCACGTTGACGAGATCGCCGCGTTGCATCAACCGGTAGAACAACAACTGCGCGATCACCGAGATCACGATGCCGAGCCACAGCAGCGGGACGATGAACGCCCAGCCGACCTCGACCGAGATCGGCCGGAACGGCAGGATCGCCACGCACAGCGCGAGGCCGATCGCGTTCTGCAGCGGCAACACGTCGGCGGGCGCCGCGCGCACACGCTTTTGCAGCAGCGAGCCGGCGGTCAGCGCGACGAGCGCCGTGAGCGCGCAGGCGACGCCCATGATCGGCAGGCCCGCACCGCCCACGCCGCGGTACACGACGAGCGCGAGACCGGCCAGCGACAGCCCGAGCCCCGCGACGCGCATCGGTTGCCAGCGCCGCTCGACGATCGCGAGCGTGAGGATCGGCTGCACGCCGAGGATCGTCGCCAGCACGCCCGGCGCGATCCCGCGCTCGAGCGCGAGCAGATAGAAGATCGAATAGCCGCCCATCATCAGCAGGCCGGTCAGCGTGGCCATGCGCCGCTCGCCGCGCGGCGGCAGCCAGCGTCCGCGCATGACGGCCGGCACGAGCAGCACGAGTGACGCGAGCGCGAAGCGCGCGGTGAGAAAGACGAACGCGGATGCGTGACGCAGACCGAGTTCAGCGAAGATCGCGCCGCTGCTCCACAGCAAGACGAAGAGCGACGTCACGCCATGCGCGGCGAGCGCGCGTTTGAACGAAACCATGTGAATCCACCTGTCGAACGGATCGAAACGTTCCACGTCGCGCGCGCGGGCACGCGCCGTGCGCCATGGCGCACGAACGGCCGCAAACGGGCGAAGGGAAACCGGAAACCGGAAGCCGGCTGGTTAGCCGACGCGTGCCGCCGGCGGGGGCGGCGCGGCGCCGACGAGCGGCGGTGCGACAGGAGGAGGGAGGACCGACGGATGCGCGCACGCCTGCGGCCGCGAGTCGAACTGCGGCCGGGAATTTGCGAGAGCGGACGTGAGCGGGTGCATCGTGTCGAAATGCGCTTGAACGCGAATGAACGTCAAAGGTAACGCAGGGCGGCCGCCTGATGCAACCACGGTCGGCGGGAGGCCGGTGCCGCGTGTGTGGCCGGATTCGGCGGACGGTCACATTCGACAGGGTATGATGGGGGTATCCGCCCGTGCAAGCGCACGCGCGGCGCAGTGGTTGATTGGAGACATTCGACGAATTCGCGGCACTTCGCCTGCTTCTTCTTCTTTTCGCGCTTCGATAAACCGTGAACAATGGGATCACGCGCAACACCCCGACGAGGGCGGCGCGGATCGTGCATTTGCCGGCTCGCCAGCGAGCCGGGTTTCAAGTTTCAAGAGTGGGGAACCATCATGCATGTCGGGTCGATTGTCTGCACTACCCATATCGCGGTGCCGAAGGGCGCGCGCGGCATCGTTCAGCGTGTTCTGGGCGACATGGCCATGGTGACCTGGTACGCGGGCGTGCCGGGCGAGTCGAAGGAACTCAACACCGAGCCGTTCTTTCTCGAGGACCTGATCGACACCGGCGAATCCGTGCTGCCGGCCGGCGCCGCGATCCACTGAGCGCGCGTGCCGCACCGGACGCTCGTGTTTCGGCGCGGCTGACGGCACAATGCGGGGCATGAAAGACGTCACTTCCGCCCCAGCAGCTCCCGCCGGCCCGCCGTTCGCCGGCCTCACGCCCGAGTGCGTGCTCGACGCGCTCGACAGCGTGCTGATGCCGACCGGGCTGCGCACCGACGGGCGCCTGCTCGCCCTCAACAGCTACGAAAACCGCGTCTACCAGGTCGGCATCGAGGACGGCCCGCCCGTCGTCGCGAAGTTCTACCGGCCTGCGCGCTGGTCGGACGAAGCGATCCTGGAAGAGCACGCGTTCGTCGCCGAACTTGCCGCGCGCGAGATTCCAGCGGTGCCCGCGCGCGTCATCGACGGCCGCACGCTGCACGCGTTCGACGGCTTCCGCTTCTCGATCTTCGAGCGGCGTGGCGGTCGCGCGCCCGACCTCGACCGCAGCGACACGCTCGAATGGCTCGGCCGCTTCATCGGCCGGATTCACGCGGTCGGCGCGATGCAGCCGTATGTCGCGCGTCCCGTGCTCGACATCCACACGTTCGGCTACGAGCCGCGCGACTATCTGCTCGCGCACGATTTTCTTCCCGACGACGTACGGCCCGCCTACGAGACGGCGGTGACGCTCGCGCTCGAAGGCGTCGAGGCCGCTTTCGAGCGGGCGGGCGAGATCCGCCTGCTGCGCACGCACGGCGACTGTCATCCGAGCAACGTGCTGTGGACCGACGCGGGCCCGCATTTCGTCGATTTCGACGACAGCCGGATGGCGCCCGCGGTCCAGGATCTGTGGCTGCTGCTGCCCGGCGATCGCGAAGGCGCGTCGCGCGCGCTCGCGGATCTGCTCGCCGGTTATGAGGACTTCTGCGAATTCGAGCCGCGCGAACTGCATCTGGTCGAAGCGCTGCGCACGCTGCGCTTGATCCACTACGCGGCATGGCTCGCGCGCCGCTGGGACGATCCGGCGTTTCCGGCCGCGTTCCCGTGGTTCAACACGCATCGCTACTGGGAAGCACGCGTGCTCGAGCTGCGCGAGCAGATCGGCGCGATGCAGGAAGGGCCGCTCTGGCCCGTGTAACGGCGCGCGCGGCAACGTCGCCGCGCGGCATTTTCGGGTGGGCCGACGCGTGAGGCGGGCGGCCCGCGCCGCTCAGAACTTCAACATCATCCTGATCACCGCGGCGAAGCGCTTGCCGTAAGGCGGCGCGATCAGCCCGCGGGTATTCAGGCGCGCCTGCGTGAGCACGGGCTTCATCTTCGAGAACGTCACGAAGCCGTCGTAGCCGTGATACGCGCCCATCCCGCTCGCGCCGACGCCGCCGAACGGCAAACTGCCACACGCGATGTGCAGCAACGCATCGTTGACCGTCACGCCGCCGGAGATCGTTTCGCGCATCACGCGGTCGACCGTGCCGCCATCCTCATCGAACAGATACAGCGCGAGCGGCCGCGGGCGCGCGTTCACGTACGCGATCGCTTCGTCGAGCCGCTCGTACGGCACGAGCGGCAGCAACGGCCCGAAGATTTCCTCCTGCATCAGCTGCGACGCGGCCGGCACGTGCGTGACCGCGCACGGCACGAAGCGGCGCGACGCGGGATCGGACGGCGCGTCCGACAGCGGATGCAGTTGCGCGCCGGCGGCCTGCGCGTCGGTCGCGAGCTGTTGCAACCGGGCGTAATGGCGCGGCGACACGATCGTCGTGTAGTCGCCGTTGCTCGACAGGTCCGGATACAGCTTCGCGAAACGCGCCCGCGCGCGCTCGATGAACGCGGCTTCCATCCCGCGCGGCAGCAGCACGTAGTCGGGCGCGATGCAGGTCTGGCCCGCGTTCAGCGTCTTGCCGCCGATGATCGCGTCGACGGCCGCGTCGAAGCGTGCATTCGGGCCGACGATCGCGGGAGACTTGCCGCCGAGCTCGAGCGTGACGGGGGTGAGATTGTCGGCCGCGGCGCGCATCACGTGGCGGCCGACGTGCGTCGAGCCGGTGAACAGCAGGTGATCGAACGGCAGCGCGCTGAACGCGGCGGCGACTTCCGCATCGCCGTTCACGACCGCGACGTGGTCGCGCGAGAAGGTCTTCGCGATCAGCTGTTCGAACAGCGCCGACGTGCGCGGCGTCAGTTCGGACATCTTGACGATCGCGCGGTTGCCGGCAGCGAGCGCGCAGATCAGCGGCCCGGCCGCGAGCAGGATCGGGTAGTTCCACGGCACGACGATGCCGACCACGCCGAGCGGCTGCGGCAGCACCTTCGCGCGCGCCGGCCGCAGCCACTTGTTCATCGGTTTGCGGATCGGCTTCATCCAGCGCTTGCCGTGCTTAAGCGCGTCGTCGATCTCTTCCTTCGCCATCCAGATTTCCGACAGCAGCACTTCCTGCTTCGCGCGATGCCCGAAGTCGGCGCTGATCGCATCGGCGAGCGCATCCGCGTGATCGATCAGCATCGTGCGCAGCGCGCGCAGATGCTGCGCGCGGGTGTCCCACTCCGGGTACGGCGCGCGCAGGTAGGCTGCGCGCTGGTCGTGCAGCAGCGACGTCAAGGCATCGACCGACGGCAGCGCTTGCGGGGCCAGTTCGGGCAAATCGTTCTTCATGTCGTCTCCTCCAGTTGGGCGTGGCACGTCGGCCAGCAGTCAGGCCGCACGTGTCCGCTCGGCGAGCGTGGCGGGTCGGGTCGGGATGGGGCGCGTCGCACGGCACGGGGCCGGATGCGATGCACGGGCGAAAACAGGGCGTAGCGTGCGGCAAGCGTCGCATCCGCGCGACGGTGCTCGTGTCCGAAAACGGGATTGCACGGCCCGCGCGTACGACCGGATGCGATGTCCGGCCAGTGTGCGATCGCGCGCGGCGGGCACTTGCCGGCGCATCGAAGCAGGGCAGTGCGATGCGCGCGGCGACGCACGCACCGGCAGGTCGTGTGGCGCATGCGACGAGCCGTCCAAACGGTCGGCGATACGTGGCGTCGTTCGATTTCGACCGGCCGCGCGCACGGTGTTGCACGTCACCGTCCGGGCATCCGTTTGAAATGAAATGCGGGCCGCGCGCGGTGCGTCCGGACAACCCGGTCGGCACGCGGCCTGCAGAACGTCGCGCTGCATCGTCGTCTCCCCAGTTTCGCGACGGCGCGGCTTCTGGCGGCCGATGCATCGCGTCGCATCAATCGATACATCTTAAATTCAGTTCACGCGGGCGTTTAGAGGAATCGCTCTTGAATCGGCGTGCCGCGCACGCGACGGCCATTCCTACAATGCCCGAACATTACAAGCGGGAGCCGGCCGCGCCGGGCGCCGTTCATGACACGAAGGAGACGTGACATGCAATACGACTACATCATCGTCGGCGGAGGGTCGGGCGGCTCGAGCCTCGCCAGCCGCCTCGCCGATGCATGCCCCGACGCGACGATCGCGTTGATCGAGGCCGGCTCGCACACGGAGCGCAACCTGCTCGTCAACATGCCGGTGGGAATCGCGGCGCTCGTGCCGTTCAAGCTCGGCACGAACTACGGTTACGAGACGGTGCCGCAGCCGGGCCTCGGCGGCCGCCGCGGCTATCAGCCGCGCGGGCGCGGAATGGGCGGCTCGAGCGCGATCAACGCGATGATCTACACGCGCGGCCACCCGGGCGACTACGACGAGTGGGCGCAACTCGGCGCGACGGGCTGGGGCTGGCAGGACGTGCTGCCGTATTTCCGCCGCGCGGAAGGCAACGCACGCGGCGCCGATGCATGGCACGGCGCGGACGGTCCGCTGACGGTGTCCGATCTGCGCTTTCGCAATCCGTTCTCCGAACGATTCATCCAGGCGGCGCACGCGGCCGGGTATCCGCTCAACGACGACTTCAATGGTGCAACGCAGGAAGGGGTCGGCTTCTATCAGGTCACGCATCGCGACGGCTCGCGCTGCAGCGTCGCGCGCGCGTATATCTACGACCGCGACCGGCCGAACCTGCACGTGATCACCGATGCGACGGTGCTGCGCGTGGGCTTTGACGGCAAGCGCGCGGTCGGGGTCGCGGTGTCGCGCGACGGACGCGTCGAGACGCTCGGTGCACGCGCGGAAGTGATCCTGTCGGCCGGCGCGTTCAATTCGCCGCAACTGCTGATGTGCTCGGGGATCGGTCCGGCGGAACAGCTGCGCCGGCACGGGATCGCCGTCGTGCAGGACGCGCCGGACGTCGGCGCCAACCTGATCGACCATATCGACTTCATCATCAACACGCGCGTGAATTCGTCGGAGCTGGTCGGCGTCTGCCTGCGCGGGATCGCGAAGATGACGCCGGCGCTCGCGCGCTACTTCTCGAGCCGCACGGGGATGATGACGAGCAACGTCGCGGAAGCCGGCGGCTTCATCAAGAGCGACCCGTCGCTCGATCGTCCGGACCTGCAGCTGCATTTCTGCACGGCGCTCGTCGACGACCACAACCGCAAGATGCACTGGGGCTTCGGCTATTCGCTGCACGTGTGCGCGCTGCGCCCGTTCAGCCGCGGCACGGTCGCGCTGGCGAGCGGCGATGCGCGCGACGCGCCGCTGATCGACCCGCGCTTCTTCAGCGATACGCGCGATCTCGACCTGCTCGTGCGGGGCGCGCAGGCGATGCGCCGGATCCTGTCGCAGGCGCCGCTCGCGTCGCAGGGCGGGCGCGAGCTGTACACGCGGGCGGACCAGAGCGAAGCCGAGCTGCGCGCGACGATCGTCGCGCATGCCGACACGATCTATCACCCGGTCGGCACCTGCCGGATGGGCTCGGATGCGCGCGCGGTCGTGGATCCGCAACTGCGCGTGCGGGGCGTCGAAGGACTGCGGGTGGTGGATGCGTCGGTGATGCCGACGCTGATCGGCGGCAACACGAATGCGCCGTCGGTGATGATCGGCGAGCGCGCGGCGGACTTCATCGTCGCGACGCGCCGGGGCGGCGGCGTGCCGCGCAACGAGGCGGCCGCGGCGGCGCACGGCCGCTGAGCGGCGCGCACCGGCACGCGACCGACGCGATGCTCAGGCAAACGTATCGACGAGGCCCGCGCGGCTCACGGTCGCGCCGGCCGCTGCGGATTGCGCGGCGTCGACCGGTGCGTCGACGGCTGACGATCCGGCGCGCGCGCGCGGCGACGGCCGGCCGCCGGCGAAGCTTTGCTGCGGGTTCTGCTGCTGCGACGCGAAGCCGCCATCGCTGACGCTCGCGCTGCCCAGGCCGAGCCCGCCCGCTTCCATCGCTTCACGCAGTTTCGGCAGCGCGGCTTCCACCGCGTCGCGCACCTGCGCGTGCTGCGACACGAACAGCGCGTGCGCGTGGTTGTCCGCGACGCGCAGCACGACCTGCAACGGGCCGAGGTCCGGCGGGTTCAGCGTCAGCTCGGCGCTCTGCTGGTGCGCATTCGACAGGAACACGACCTTCTGGCTCAGTGCATCGGTCCAGTCGGCGGTGCCGACGTGCGGCGCCAGCACGTGTGCGTTGGCCGCGGCGATCGAGCTTGCGGCGGGCGATGCCTGGAGGTTCGCCTGTGCGGCTGCCGCGGCCGTCGCGGCGGCGGCGACCGTCGCGTCGACGGCCGGGCCGGCGGTTTCTTCGGCGGCCGCGAATGCATGCTGCGAGGCGGGTTGGGCCGTTGCGCCGGCCTGCAGCGCCGGTGCGGTGGCCTGCGCGGGCGCCTGCTGCGTCGCGAGCGCGCCTTTCGCGTCGGCGAGCGTGCGGTCGAAGGTCGGGACTTTCGGCGTCGGCTGTGCGGCGGTGGCCGATGCGGACGTCGCCGCCGCGGGTGCTGCCGCTGTCGCGGCCGTGCCCGCCGCGGGCATCGCGATGGCGCCTGCGCCGCCGGTCAGCTTCTGGAGTGCCGCCTGCAGCGTGTCGCGACCCGACACCGGCACGGCAGGTTCGGCGGCCGCATCCTTGCTTGCGTGATTCGTCAGCGCGGCCGTGGCGTCGGGCTGGCCGGACACGGCCGTCGCTGTCGTGGCGGCGGTATCGGCATCGGCCGGCGCCGCGTCGTTCACGCGCGCCTGCAGTTGCGCCTGCACGGCGGCTGCCGCGGCGAGCGCGGCAGCGTCGGGATTGAGCGTCGCGATGGCGTCTTCGGTCGACGGGTCGTCGTCGCGGTCGGCGGATTTCGTGCCGGCGGCGGATGTCGACGACGCCTGTTTCGTCGAGGCGTCCGGCTGGTCGGCGGTTGCCGCGTCGTGCCGCGTGACGACGCTTTGCTTCAGCGTCTGCGCGAACGGCATGGCGGCCGGGCCGCTTGCGGCATCGTTGCCGGCGGACTTGGCGGAGGCGGACGAACCCGCGTCGCGGATCGCCTTGAGTGCGGTGCCGGCGGTGTCGAGCAGCACGCCGAGCAGGGGCAGGGGAGGCATGACGATTCTCTCGTTCGAAAGCGGTGAGCGGTTACGCCGAACGGGCCGCATCGGCCCGCATGCGCAGGATCTTCGCGGCGTGTTCGTCGGCGTCGCGCTGTTCGCGCTTCGCCGTACGCTGGGCTTCCTGCGCGACGCCGCGCGCCTGCAGGGTTTCGTATGAACCGACGGTGCGCTTCTTCTGTTGCCAGTTGGGGCGCGCCTCGTCGATGCGGACTTCGGCCGCGGCCAGCACGTTGCGCTGCTGCATGATCGCCGCGTCGAGCGTATCGATGAACGCCTGGAAGTTGCGCCAGTTGCCGGCCGGCATCCCGTGTTGCGCGGACTGCGCGAAGCGCGCGTGATATTCGTCGCGATAGCGCAGCAGCGCATCGAGCTGGTCGGCGGCCGCGGTGCGGTCGCGCTGCGCGGTGCCGAGCTGCTTCGCGGCCGTGTCGAGATCTTCCTGCGCGCGGTCGAGCAGCAGTTGAAGGGGAAAGCCGTGTGCCATCGGGGTCAGCCTCCGTGTACGTCGAACAGCGCATCGAGCGCGCCGAGGCTCGACGCGAACGGCGCGCATTCGCGAAAGCCCTGCTGCAGGAACGATTCGATGCGCGGGTAGAGCGCGATCGCGCGGTCGAGCTGCGCGTCGCGGCCGGGCGCATAGGCGCCGACCGCGATCAGGTCGCGATTGCGCTGGTAGCGCGACAGCATCTGCTTGAACTGCCGCACGCGGTCGAGATGCGTTTCGTCGATCAGCGCGGTCATCGCGCGGCTGATCGACGCCTCGATGTCGATCGCCGGATAGTGGCCGGCTTCGGCGAGCGCGCGCGACAGCACGATGTGGCCGTCGAGAATCGCGCGCGCCGAGTCGGCGATCGGGTCCTGCTGGTCGTCGCCTTCGGTGAGCACCGTGTAGAACGCGGTGATCGAGCCGCCGCCTTCGGGCCCGTTGCCGGTGCGCTCGACGAGCGCGGGCAGCTTCGCGAACACCGACGGCGGATAACCCTTGGTCGCGGGCGGCTCGCCGATCGCGAGCGCGATCTCGCGCTGCGCCATTGCGTAGCGCGTCAGCGAATCCATCAACAGCAGCACGTGCTTGCCCTGATCGCGGAAATACTCGGCGAGCGACGTCGCGTACGCGGCGCCCTGCATCCGCAGCAGCGGCGATACGTCGGCCGGTGCCGCGACGACGACGGAGCGCGCGAGCCCGTCCTCGCCGAGGATCTGTTCGATGAATTCCTTCACTTCGCGGCCGCGTTCGCCGATCAGTCCGATCACGATCACTTCCGCGCTGGTGTAGCGCGCCATCGTGCCGAGCAACACCGACTTGCCGACGCCGGAGCCCGCGAACAGGCCCATCCGCTGCCCGCGGCCGACGGTGAGCAGCGCGTTGATCGCGCGCACGCCGACGTCGAGCACGTGGTGGATCGGCTCGCGATCGAGCGGGTTGATCGACGGCGCCGACAGCGGTGCGTCGACCTTCGACGCGAGCGGGCCGAGGCCGTCGAGCGGGCGGCCCGACGCGTCGACGACGCGCCCGAGCATTTCCCAGCCGACCGGCAGGCGCTTGGCGCCCGCGAGCGGATCGGCGACGGGCGCGGCCTCCCGCGGCCACACGCGCGCGCCGGGCAGGACGCCTGCGACGTCGGTGGTCGGCATCAGGAACAGGCGATCGCCGGAGAACCCGACGACTTCCGCTTCCGCATGCGGCAGCGTGCTGCCGGGCGGCAATTCGATCGTGCATTCGGCACCGACCGACAGGCGCAGGCCGATCGCCTCGAGCACGAGGCCCGCGGCGCGCGTGAGGCGCCCGCACGGCCGCAGCGGCAGCGCGCGGTGGCTGCGGGCCGCGAGGTCGTTCAGGTGCGTGCGCCAGTGCGAGAGATGCGGATTGTGCGGCGCGCGCGGCGTGTCGGCCGCAGCGTCCGTCGCGTGCGCCGGCGCGCCGTGCGCGGTGCCGTGCGGACTCTCGGGGCCGAACGACGCGAGCGCGAGTTCGCGCTCGAGCGGCGTCATTCCGTCGTACAGGATCGATTCGGGCGTGGGCGTCACCATGCGCTCACCTTGCCGATCGCGGCGGCGACGCGCTGCCAGCGGGTGGGCAGCGTCGCGTCGACTTCGCCCGTCGCGGCGTGCGCGCGGCAGCCGCCGCGCTCGATCGACGCGTCGGTGCGCACGTTCCAGCCGAGCGTATCGAGATCGTCCTGCAGATAGGCCTCGACGACGGGCAGGTCGGCCGGATTCACCGCGAGATGCGGCGCGCCGGACAACGCCGGTTCGGCGGCGAGCACGTCGCGCACGGCCGCGACGAGCGCGGCGGGATCGTGCTTCACGTGCTGGCGCACGACCTGCTGCGCGATGTCGAGCGCGAGTTGCGCGAGGTCGGACGCGAGGTCGTGCTCGGCGCTCGACACGGCTTCGCGGAACGACGCGGCGAGCGCCGCGAGCTGCGCGGCCTGTTCGCGGGCTTCGGCCTGGCCGGCCTCGAAACCCTGCTCGCGGCCCTGCTCGAAACCGGCCTGGTAACCCAGTGCCTGGCCTTCGACGTGACCGGTCGCGTGGCCTTCGGCATGCGCGGCGTCGCGCACGCGCTGCAGTTCCTCGGCGAGCGCGGCGGCGGCCGCAGCCGCGTCGTCGGGCGGCGGCGGGGGCGGCGGCGGATCGAACGACGCCATCTCCCACCGCTGGTACGCGGTGAGGGTGCCGGCGTGCTCGCGCGCGGAATCAGACATATGCGTCTTCCGCCTTGCCGCCGATCACGATCTGACCGCTCTCGGCGAGGTTGCGCACGATCTGCAGGATGCGGCGCTGCTGCGTCTCGACCTCGGACACGCGCACCGGGCCGCGCGCGTCGAGATCCTCGGCGAGCAGCTCGGCCGCGCGTTGCGACATGTTCGCGAGGAATTTCTGGCGCAGCGCGGGCGGCGCGCCCTTCAGCGCGATGATCAGCGTTTCCGACTCGACTTCCTTCAGCACCATCTGGATCGCGCGATCCTCGAGGTCGAGCAAGTTCTCGAACACGAACATCTGGTCGACGATCTTCTGCGCGAGGTCGGCGTCGTACTGGCGCACGCTTTCGAGCACGCCTTCCTCATGATTGCTCGTCATGAAGTTCAGGATCTCGGCGGCGGTGCGGATGCCGCCCATCGGGCTGCGCTTCAGGTTGTCGCTGCCGGACAGCAGGCCCGTCAGCACGTCGTCGAGCTCGCGCAGCGCGGCCGGCTGGATGCCGTCGAGCGTCGCGATCCGCAGCATCACGTCGTTGCGCAGCCGCTCGGTGAAGCACGACGCGATCTCGGACGCCTGGTCGCGGTCGAGGTGCACGAGGATCGTCGCGATGATCTGCGGATGCTCGTTCTTGATCAGTTCCGCGACGGCCGCCGAGTCCATCCACTTCAGACCCTCGATGCCGCTCGTGTCGCTGCCCTGCAGGATCCGGTCGATCAGCACGCCGGCCTTGTCCTCGCCGAGCGCCTTGGTCAGCACCGAGCGGATGTACTCGCTCGAATCGAGCGACAGCGCGGTGTGCTGCTCGGCTTCCTTCGCGAACTCCTGCAGCACGTCCTCGACCTGCTCGCGCGTGACGTTCTTCAGCGCGGCCATCGCGGCGCCGATCTTCTGCACCTCGCGCGGCGCGAGGAACTTGAATACTTCAGCGGCCTCTGACTCGCCGATCGACATCAGCAGCAGCGCGCTCTTGGTCAGGCCTTCAGCGTTCATCGGACACCCAGTTCTTCACGACGGTGGCGACGATCTTCGGATCCTGGCGGGCGATCGTGCGCGCGTAGTCGAGGTTGCGTTCGTAGCGGTTCTTTTCGTTCTCGAAGCCGAGCAGCAGCGCATCGGGCTCGTCCGCCTGTTCCAGCGCGGGCAGGCCGTCGAGCGCGACCGGATCCTCCGGCGCCGCGAGTGCCGGCGCGGCCGGCTCGGGCGGCGGGAACGCACGGCGCATCGCCGGGCGCACGAACATGAAATAGAGCGCCGCCGCGGCCGCGGCGATGCCGAGCCACTTCGCGGCTTCCTTCGCCATCGCGATCATGTCCGGCTGGCGCCACCACGGCAGGTCGGCGTACGGATCGCTGACGGTCGAGAACGCGCTGTTCACGACGTTCACCGAGTCGCCGCGCTTCTCGTCGTAGCCCATCGCGTCCTTCACGAGTTGCTCGATCTGCGCGAGCTTCGCGGGCGGCAGCGGCTGCATCGTCACGTGGCCCTTCGCGTCGGCGACCGGCTGGTAGTTGACGACGACGGCTACCGACAGCCGCTTCACGTTGCCCATCGGCTGTTCGACGTGGCGGATCGTCTTGTCGAGCTCGTAGTTGGTCGTCTGGTCCTTGCGGTCGCTGACGGGCATCGACTGCGGCCCGCTCTGGCCGTTGCCGGCGACGATCGGCGCGGAAGCCGGCTGCGGCGGCGTGTTCGACAGCGCACCCGGCACGCCCGATGCGCCGCCCTGCGCGAGTTCGGTCGCGCTGCTGGTCTGCTGGCTGCGGATCGCGGTCTGCTGCGGCGATCCGTTCGGGCCGTAGCTTTCCGAGGTCTGCTCGAGCTTCGAGAAATCGATGTCCGCGCTGACCTGCGAGCGCGCGTTACCGGTGCCGAAGATCGGCGCGAGGATCGCGTCGATGCGCTTCTGCGTGTTGTGCTCGACTTGCTGCACATACTTGAGCTGGCTCGCGTCGAGGCCGGTGGCCGACGCGGTCTGGGTCAGCAGGTTGCCGTCCTGGTCGACGATCGTCACGTTCTTGGCGGGCATGTCGGGCACGCCGGACGACACCATCCGCGTGATCGCCTGCACCTGGCCCTCGTCGAGCACGCGGCCCGGGTAGAGATCGACGAACACCGACGCGCTCGGCGCTTCCTTGTCGCGCACGAACACCGACGGCTTCGGGATCGCGAGATGCACGCGCGCCGTCTTCACGGCGTTGATCGACTCGATCGTGCGTTGCAGCTCGCCTTCGAGCGCACGCTGGTAGTTCACCTGCTCGGCGAACTGGCTGATGCCGAATTTCTGGTTGTCCATCAGCTCGAAGCCGACCGAGCCGCCCTTGGGCAGGCCCATCGCGGCGAGCTTCAGGCGCGTTTCGTGCACCTGGTTCGACGGCACGAGGATCGCGCCGCCGGCGTCGGCGAACTTGTAGGGAACGTTTGCCTGCTGGAGCGCGGTAATGATCGCGCCGCCGTCGCGGTCCGACAGGTTGCTGTACAGCACGCGATAGTCGGGCGTGCGGCTCCACAGCACGAGCGCGGTGATCGCGGCGATGGCGAGCGCGACGGCGATCACGAACGGCAGTTTCGGGTTGCCCTTCATCCGCGTGATGCCGGGGATGCGTTCCGCGAAGCCGCCGAACCCGAAGTCCGCGCCGGCGCCGCCTGCTCCCGGCAACGCAGCGGCCGCGGTGGCGCCTGGCACCGGGCTGGCGAGGCCCGTGCGGGCGTCGGGGTTGATCAGCGAGTTGGCCTGCGAATCCATGCGTGGAATTTCTCCGGAGCGGGACGACTGAGCCGCTCGGACGAGCGGACGGACAATGACACGATGCGATTATCGGGACCGGGGCCCGACTCCGATCGACCGAAAAGAGCGGGGTTTCCCCCGTACTTTCGCGGCTTTGGCGCGCGCCGCGCTGCTATCCTTTTTCGCGATCCGGCATGGTGCGCATCGTGCGGCGCCGCCGGGCCGCCCGGTGCGTCCGGGTCTCTTCTCTCTATATGTCTGGGGACAGCATGGCTGCCAACGTCAGCGGAATCGGTTCGGTGTTGCAACAGATGCAGGCGATGGCCGCGCAGGCGAGCGGCGGCGTCGCGAGCCCGACGGCGGCGCTCGCCGGTTCGGGCGCGGCGACGGCCGGCACGTTCGCGAGCGCGATGAAGGCGTCGCTCGACAAGATCAGCGGCGACCAGAAGCACGCGCTCGGCGAGGCGCAGGCGTTCGAGGTCGGCGCGGCGAACGTGTCGCTGAACGACGTGATGGTCGACATGCAGAAGGCCAACATCGGTTTCCAGTTCGGGCTCCAGGTTCGCAACAAGCTCGTGAGCGCGTACAACGACATCATGCAGATGTCCGTGTGACGCGACCGCCGACCGGGGGCGGCCAGCCGGCGACGGGCATCCGCGGGCGGCCGGCCGGTCCGGCAGGCGGGTCGTGCGCCTAAAGCTTTTCAATTCCCTTCCGATAACTCTGGAACAAGGCCGCGTCATGCATTGCAGGGCGGCGGCTACCGCATAGCCAACGCATCACAAGGAGAAGCGCATGTTTTCCCCAGGACACGCTGGAGCCAGTGCGTACGCGCGTGTCGGCGTCGAGACGGGGGTGATGGGCGCCTCCCCGCACCGGCTGATCGCGATGCTGTACCAGGGCGCGCGCCAGGCCATCGCGCTCGCGCGCATGCACCTGCAGCAGGGCAACGTACCCGCACGCGGCGAAGCGATCGGCAAGGCGATCGGGATCGTCGAGAGCGGCCTGCAGGCGTCGCTGAACCGCGACGCGGGCGGCCAGATCGCTGGGCGCCTCGACGCGCTGTACACGTATATCGGCCGGCGCCTGCTGGAAGCCAACATGCATGCCAGCGACGCGATGCTGGTCGAGGTCGACGGGTTGCTCGCGACGCTCGAGGAAGCGTGGACGGGCATCGCGCCGGAAGTCGCGCGCATGGCCGCGCAACAGGCGGCGGGCGCGGCGCGATGAATCTCAAGGCCGAATACTTCGCTCGCTACGAGGCGCTTGCGGCCGTGTCGGGCCGCATGCTGTCCGCGGCGCGCGGCGCACAGTGGAGCGCGCTGCCGGAGTTGCAGGCCGAATTCCTGCGTCTCGTCGACGGGCTGAAGGAAGCCCATCCGGGCGTCGCGCTCGACCAGGCGGACCTCGGCCGCAAGCTCGAGCTGATTCGCCGCATCCTCGCCGACGACGCCGCGATCCGCGATCTCGCGAGCCCGGAAGTCGCACGGCTGTCCGCGCTGTTCGAGGCGCGGCGCTCGACCCAGGTATTGACCGATCTCTACCGCGCTCGCGGGTAGTGCCCGTTTTCCGGGGCGGCGGCTGCCGCATGCCCGGCTTCGCAACGATGTCGCTGAGGTGAGCAGGCTCCGATCATGACCGGTATCGACTCCGTTGCGGCCGCCCTGCTGGCGAGTCGCCTCGACAGCCTGCTGACCGGCCCCGTGACGGCACCCGCCGGCGGCGCGACTGCGCAGGTCGGCACGCCGGGCGCCGGCGCGCCGTCGCCGTCTTCGGCCGGGGCCCCGCCGGCGCCGCCGCCGGCATCCGCGCAGACGGCGTTGTCCGATGTCGCGCTCGTGCTCGACGCGATCTCGCGCTCGGGCGGCGTCGCGACGCCCGTGGTCGCCGGGCGCACGCCGCTGCTGGCCGATCCTGCCGTGTTGCTGAGCACGGCGGCGGCCGTGCCGCCGGACGAGCAGGAGGCCGCCGGTCCGGCGGCGTCCGCCGCCGCGTTTTCCACCGCAACGCCGGCCTCCGACGTCGTGGCTGTGCGCGATGCGGCGGCCGCGCCGCCCGTCGCGGCGCTGCGTGCGGCGCTCGCGCAGGCCGTGAGCGAAAGCGGCCTCTTTTACGAATCCCATCTCGCGCAGTGGCTGGCCGGCCAGCGCCCGCTCGCCGCGCTGATGCGCGAACCGCAGGCGCGCCTCACGGCCGCGCCGGTGCAGCCCGCCCCGGATGCCGCGCAGCGCGATGCGCCCGACGTGCTCGACGAACTGCTCGCACAGCGCCTGCCGCTGCCGACGGCGGCGCGAACGGCCACGCAGCCGGGCGCGCCCGCGTCGGGCGGTGCAATGCCGCGCGAGCTTGCCCAGAACGCGGCTGCCGCCGCTCGGCAAGGTGCGGCGTCGGCGACGGCCGCGACGACCAACTCGCTCGGCGACCGCCCCGACACACGCTGGACGCCCGCGCGCGCCGACCTGGCCGCCGCGTCCGCCGATCCGCAGGCGCAGGCACCGGCCCCCGTGCATCCGGCCGCCGTGCCGATCGTGCGGCAGCAACTCGATGCGCTCGCGACCGATCAGTTCCGCTGGGCGGGCGAGGCATGGCCCGGCGCGCGGCTCGACTGGACGATCGAGCCCGACGATCCGGGCGGCCACGCGTCGCGCGGCGGCGACGACGCAGGCGACGGGATCGCATGGCGCACGCGGCTGACGCTCACGTTGCCGTCGCTCGGCACGGTCGACGCGGAGCTGGTGCTGAACGGCGCGCAGCTCGTCGCGCGACTGCGCGCGAATTCGGCCGGCGCCGACCGGCTCACGCGGAACGAGGCCGCCCTGCGGCAGCGGTTCGAGGGATCGGGGCTGCAGCTCGGCGGACTGTCGATCCGTGCGGTCGGTGATGAACCGGACGGCTTCGACCCGCTCGTCGTGCAGGCGGCCGCCGCCGCGTATGCGCGCAGCGCGGCCGGCGGCACACCGGGCGCCGACGACGAGGTGCCGCGATGAGCATGACCTCCCGCAAGCGCGCGGCGGCGCTCGTCTACGATCCGAAGGGGGGCGATGCCGCGCCGCGCGTGGTCGCGAAGGGGTACGGCCTGCTCGCCGAAATGATCGTCGCTCGTGCGCGGGATGCCGGGCTGTACGTGCATACCGCGCCGGAGATGGTGTCGCTTCTGATGCAGGTCGATCTCGACGACCGGATTCCGCCGCAGCTTTACCAGGCCGTCGCGGATCTGCTGGCGTGGCTGTACGCGCTCGATCGGACCGAGCCCGGGCCGGGCGACGCCGCGCCGCATTTTCCGCTACCGCCGCTGCGCCGCTGAGCGTTCGCCGCGCCGTTTTTCTTGCGAAATCCTGTCCCGGACTTTCGCGATCATTTCACCGGCATTTCTCTTTTATTGACCCAGATCGGCGTGCAATATGCGAGCTTCGTCGGTTATCGCCGGATTGTCTCGTCGGCCCGACGTGCGCCGGCGGATTGAGCGGCCGCGTCATTTGTGTAATGATATCCATTCTCATTTTCATGTTATCCGGGCGGCGCACGTTTTCCGTGCGCCGCCCGTTGCTTTGAACGAATGGACACTCTCGCGTGAACGCGCCCGAAACGATCGCCCCGCCGCAGGCGGGCAGGCCCACCGCGGGCGTCACGGTGCTGCACCCGGCGGCGCGGCCCCTGAGCGACGCCGAACTGGCGGCGCGCCGCCAGCGCTCGCGGCGCGCGACCTTCATCAAATGGCTGCGCAAGGTGCATGGCTGGGTCGGGCTCTGGGGCGCGGTGCTCGGGCTGCTGTTCGGCGTGACGGGCGTGCTGCTCAACCACCGTGCGCCGCCGCTGAAGATCCCGACCGGCGAACCGCAGGTCGAGCAGATGCAGATTGCGTTGCCGGACCCGGCGCCGAAGTCGCCGGCCGCGATGACGAAGTGGCTGCAGCACGAACTGCACTTCGACGGCCGGCCGGGCCGCGTGCGCAAGGAGCCTGCGCAGCCGGTCGCCTGGGGCGACAAGCGCGTGATGCAGCCGGAGCACTGGCAGATGGGCCTGTTCGGTCCGCACCAGAACCTGCAGGCCGAATACTGGGTCGGCAACGGCTACATATCGGTGAAGCGCACCGGCAATACGTTTCTGACGACGCTGAACAATCTGCATCGCGGCGTCGGCATGAATCTCGGCTGGGTGCTGCTGATGGACACGATCGCGGGTTCGCTGATCCTGTTGTCGCTGACGGGCGTGCTGCTGTGGACGGAGCTGAACAAGCGCCGCACCGTCGGCGTCGTGCTGGTGGCCGGCTCCGTCGCCGCGGCGCTCGCCGCGGGTCTCGCCTGACGTCACCCTCGACGCGCACCGGTTTCCCGCCGGCGCACGACGGCGCCGGCGGCGCGCCCCTGCGCCCCCGGGGCGACCGGCCTCAGAGGCCGCAGCTCGCGCCGCTGTTTGCCGCGATCTCGCGTGCGGCCTTCGCGCCCTCGACTTGCAGGATCGTCGGCAGCGATACGTTGTTCTTCGCGGCCGTGATCTCGGCGAGGATCGAGATCGCGATTTCCGGCGGCGTGCGGCTGCCGATGTAGATGCCGGCCGGTCCGTGCAGCCGAGCCAGTTCCGCCTCGCTCAGGTCGAATTCGAGCAGCCGCTCGCGCCGGGCGGCGTTGTTGCGTCGCGAGCCGAGCGCGCCCACGTAGAACGCGGGCGTCTTCAGCGCCTCCATCAGTGCGAGATCGTCGAGCTTCGGGTCGTGCGTGAGCGCGATCACGGCCGAACGCGCATCGAGTTTCATGTCGAGCACCGTGTCGTCGGGCATCGTGTGCACGACGCGCGTGCCCGTCACGTCCCACGCATTCGTGTACTCCTCGCGCGGATCGCAGACCGTCACCTGATAATCGAGTCCGACCGCGATCTGGCACAAATAGCGCGACAACTGCCCCGCGCCGATCACGAGCATCCGGTAGCGCGGCCCGTGGATCGTCACGAGCCGCTCGCCGTCGAACGCGAGCCCGTCGGTTGCTTGCGCGGGCGACAGCGACGCGCGGCCGGTCGCGAGCGTCATCGTGCGTGTGACGAGGCGGCCGGCCTCGACTTCCGCGCACAGCGCGGCGATCCCGCTGTCGCGCGTGAGCGGCTCCAGCACGAGCTGGATCGTGCCGCCGCAGGGCAGCCCGAATCGGTGCGCTTCCTCGGCCGTCACGCCGTACTTGACGGCTTCCGGGCGTGCATCGGCCGCGATCCCGCTTGCGTGCACGCGGGCGATCAGGTCGTCCTCGATGCAGCCGCCGGACACGGAGCCGACCACGAGGCCGTCCTCGCGCACCGCGAGCATCGCGCCTTCGGGGCGGGGCGACGAGCCCCACGTCTTCACGACCGTCACGAGCAGCACGCGGCGCCCTTCGTCGAGCCAGCGCGCGCTGGATTTCAGTACATCGAGATCGACGCTTTCCATCATCCTGTTCCTGTTGCCGGACGGCCCGCCGGGCCGGGCCGTCGTTCGATGGCCGGATTATGAACCGCCCGGCGCGCGCGTGCTGGCAGCGTGCAAATCGTGCGGGCAAATCCGGACGATCGGGCAAGAAATCGAGACGATCGGGCAGCGATCGCGCGCGTGCGGGGCGCGGCGGCGCGCGTCGTGCGTCGTGCGCCGCGCGCCGCGCGGGGGGCGCCGATGGCCGGACGGTTCGGGCGGGGAGGGGGCGCGCACGGGGCCGGTGATGGCCCGGCGTGGCGTCGTGCCGCTGCGCGCGGCGTGCGCGCGCAGCGACGGCGGTCAATGCGTGTCGTGCTGACCGTGCGCGAGCTTCGAGTGATGCCGCGAGTACAGGAAGTAGATCACGAGGCCGATCACGAGCCAGATGCCGAACGCGGCCCACGTGACGGGCTGCAGGTTCAGCATCAGGAACAGGCACGCGCCGACCGCGAGGATCGGCACTACCGGCACGCCCGGACAGCGGAACGCGCGCGGCAGTTCCGGGTGCGTGCGGCGCAGCACCAGCACCGCGATCGACACCATCGAGAACGCGGCGAGCGTGCCGATGTTGATCAGCTCGGCGAGCACGTTGAGCGGCACGAGCGCGGCGATCAGCCCGAAGAACAGGCCGACGAGCCAGGTCGTCAGGAACGGCGTCGCGTAGCGCGGATGCACGCGCGACAGCGCCGCCGGCAGCAGCCCGTCGCGCGACATCGCGAAGATGATCCGCGTCTGGCCGTAGCTCATCACGAGGATCACGGTCAGCATGCCGAGCACCGCGCCGAGATCGATGAAGCCCGCGACCCACTTCTCGCCGGCGATCTGCAGCGCATACGAGATCGGGTGCGACACGTTCGCATACTGCGCCGAAGGCACGATGCCGGTCGCGACCGCCGCGACCGTCACGTACAGCACCGCGCACACCGCGAGCGACGCGATGATGCCGATCGGCAGGTCGCGTTTCGGATTCTTCACTTCCTCGGCCGCCGACGACACCGCGTCGAAGCCGATGAACGCGAAGAACATCACGGCCGCAGCGCCGAACACGCCATTCCAGCCGTGCGGCATGAACGGCTTCCAGTTCGCGGGCGTGACGTGGAAGATGCCGACCGCGATCACGAGCAGCACGACCGACACCTTGATGAACACCATGATGTTGTTGATGCGGGTCGACTCGCGGATGCCGATCGACAGCAGCGTCGTGATCACCAGCATCACGAGGAATGCCGGCAGGTTGAACCACGTGACGACGCCCGGAATCGCGCCGGGCGCGGCCGTCAGCACGGTCGGCAGCGTGAGCCCGAAGCCCTGCAGCAGCGACTGCAGGTAGCCGGACCAGCCGACCGACACGGCCGACGCCGCGAGGCCGTATTCGAGCATCAGATCCCAGCCGATGATCCAGGCGACCAGCTCGCCGAGCGTCGCGTACGAGTATGTGTAGATCGATCCCGCGACCGGAATCGTCGACGCGAATTCGGCGTACGACAGCGCAGCGAGACCGCACGCGATCGCGGCGATCACGAACGACAGCATCAGCGCGGGGCCGGCCTGCACGGCGCCCGTGCCGGTCAGCACGAAGATGCCGGTGCCGATGATCGCGCCGATGCCGAGGAAGGTGAGGTCGATTGCGCCGAGCGCTTTCTTGAGCCCGGCGCCGTGCGCGCCGGCGATCATGCGATCGACGTTTTTCTTGCGGAAGAGGGACATTGCGGATGGTC
Organism: Burkholderia sp. AW49-1; assembly: GCF_053427845.1. Taxonomy (NCBI): domain Bacteria; kingdom Pseudomonadati; phylum Pseudomonadota; class Betaproteobacteria; order Burkholderiales; family Burkholderiaceae; genus Burkholderia; species Burkholderia sp. AW49-1. Next base: position 117,796 of record NZ_JBSAXF010000013.1, read on the forward strand.
TCCAGCGCGCGCGAGCGCGGCGGCGCCGAGTGAGTGAAAACCCGCAATTTTAGCCGATTTGGCGTGGAAGACCCGCTGCGACGCAGCAGTGCGCTCGAGAATCGTCCGATAAAACAAGTGCTTGTGTGCGGCGTTCGGCGCGCCGGGGCCGGCGCGGACGATGAGTCAGGCGCCTGACGCGGGCGCCATGTCGACGAGCCGGTTGCTCATCACGTAGAACGTCAGTTCCGCATTGTTCGACAGCCGCATCTTTTCGAGCAGCCGCGACCGGTACACGCTGACCGTCTTCACCGACAGCGACAGCGTGTTCGCGATGTCGGTGAGGCGCTTGCCCGACGCGAGCATGCAGAGCGTCTGGTATTCGCGGTCGGACAGCTTCTCGTGCGGCAGCGGTTCGTTCTCGAACGACACGTATTCGGCAAGCGCCTCGGCCATCGCCGGGCTCACGTACTTGCGGCCGGCCGCGACCTGCTGGATCGCGCCGATCATCTGCGCGGCGTTCACCGTCTTCGACAGGTAACCGGCCGCGCCGGCCTTCAGCGCGCGCACCGCGTACTGGTCCTCGCGGTACATCGAGAACATCAGCACCGGCGCGCTCGGCAGCTTGCGCTTGATGCGCTTGAGCACCTCGATGCCGTTCGTGTCCGGCAACGAGATGTCGAGCAGGATCACGTCGAAGGCCTGGCGGTCGACGGCGGCCACCGCATCGCTGCCGGTCTCGGCTTCGATCACGTTACGTGCGATGCCGCGGTCGATCAGCAGGTGGCGGATCCCTTGACGGACGATCGCGTGATCGTCCACGAGCAGGATGTTCAGGCTCATGACGGCCTCATGAAAGCGACGCGCGGCGCGCGGCGGCCGGCACCGCGAACAGCGAGTCCCACGCGAAGCGCGCGGTCACGCGCGTGCCGCGGCCCGCTTCCGGTGCGCTCGCGTCGAAGCTGCCGCCGAACGCCTCGCAGCGTGCGCGCATCCCGGCGAGGCCGTAGCCGGCGCGCCGGCCATGAGCAAAACCGGTCCCATCGTCGGTGACGATCAGGGACATATGTGAGTCGTCGGTGTGGATCTGCACGTCGACGGACGTCGCGCGCGCATGCTTCGCGACGTTCGACAGCGCTTCCTGCGCGACGCGGAAGATCGCGAGCGCGCCGGGGCCGCCGAGTTGCGTGAGCCGTGCGTCGGCCGCGCAGACGAAGCTCGTGCGCAGGCCGGTGCGGGCCGTGTGGCTGTCGACCCACGACGACAGGGCACCGACGACGCCGCCGTCGAGTGCCGGCGTGTCGCGCTCGTCGATCAGCCGGCGGTTGGCGTCGGTGGCGGAATCGAGCGCCTGCTGCGCCAGCTCGAGCGCGCGCAGGCAGCCGTCCGGTGCGTTGGCCGGCAGCCACGTTTGAACGTTTGCGAGCGCGAAACGTGCGGCGGTGAGTTCGGCGCCGAGTCCGTCATGCAGCTCGCCGGCGAGATGGCGGCGGGCCGCCTCGTCGGCAACCATCAGCTGGAGGGACAGCGCCGCGATCCGGGCGGCGGACGTGTCGCGTTGGGGCAGGGCTTCGGCCGCGGGCGCGGCCGCGTCGCAGCCGTGCACGAGCGGTTGCGACGGGAACGGGGCGTGAGCGCCCGTGGGCGCGTTGAGCGACGTATCCATGACTCTCCCTGCTGTCAGAAAGCGGTTCAGACACCGGCTGGCTGCGTGGATCGGCTGCCGTTTCGATGACGGCACCCGCCAGAGAATCGCCCCGTGCCGAGGTAACAAAAGTTACATCTTGTAACGTTTGAGTCCGACCCTCAAATGGTCGCCCGATCGGCGACCACGCGGGGCGAATAATATCTCAAAAATTTGGAAAACGTCATGCTGGGCGGACATTTAAGGGTAAATGTGAATAATCCGAGTGAAGCTGTTGTAGGAAAAACACTGACGCGAAAGCACTCGGATCGCCCGTATCCAAATGTAACGATTTGACATGAAATGATCGTGGCTTGTTACGAATTCGCCAAGTAGGGACGAAAAAAAACCGGAGCTTTTGCTCCGGTTCTTGACGTGGCACAAATTCGGGGTTCGATCAGTCCACGAATGCGCGTTCGATCACGTAGTGACCCGGCGCGCTGTTCTTGCCTTCGACCAGGCCGGCTTGCTTCAGCAGGTCCGTCGTGTCCTTCAGCATCGCGGTGCTGCCGCACAGCATCACGCGGTCGTTTTCCGGCGAGAACGCCGGCACGCCGAGGTCCGTGAACAGCTTGCCCGTCGCGATCAGGTCGGTGATCCGGCCCTCGTTGTCGAACGCCTCGCGCGTGACCGTCGGGTAGTAGACGAGCTTTTCCTTGATGATGTCGCCGAGGTACTCGTGGCCCGGCAGGTCGTGCTTGATGTAGTCCATGTACGCCAGCTCGCCCTTCAGGCGGCAGGTGTGCGTCAGGATGACCTTGTCGAAGCGTTCGTAGATGTCCGGGTCGCGGATGATCGACATGAACGGTGCGAGGCCCGTGCCGGTCGACAGCATCCACAGCGTCTTGCCGGGCAGCAGGTTGTCGGCGACGAGCGTGCCGGTCGGCTTCTTGCCGATCAGCACCGAGTCGCCCACCTTCAGGTGCTGCAGGCGCGACGTCAGCGGGCCGTTCTGGACCTTGATGCTGAAGAATTCGAGGTGCTCTTCGTAGTTCGGGCTGACGATCGAGTAGGCGCGCGCGAGCGGCTTGCCGTCGACCTCGAGGCCGACCATCGTGAATTCGCCGTTGTTGAAGCGCAGGCTCGGCTCACGGGTGCAGGTGAAGCTGAAAAGCGTGTCGGTCCAGTGATGGACGGATTGGACGGTGGCGGTGTCGTATTTGCTCATGGCTTTGAAAACGGACGCGCGTAGCGGACGCGTGTAACGGGCCCAAAAACGGGCAAAAAAACCGAGTGCGTCGGCCCGATCGCGGATCGGCCGGCCGGCGCGTCGGACACGCGCCTTCTCGATGACAGACGTTTGAGGAACTCGTTATTTTACCCTGCTTGGGGCAGATGCGGGCTTGACCCGCGCGGCTGCGCGGATTTGGCGCAACGAAATATTTCAACGAGCTTTCATCGATCGGCCGCGAGCTTCGCGCCCAGGCCGACGAGCGCGGCGCCGCACAGCGCGTCGAGCGGACGCCGCACGCGGCGATAGCCGCGCTGCGCGCGCGGGCTCGCGAACAGGAACGCAACACACGTATACCAGCCGGCCGACAGCACGCCGATCGTCATCAGCACCGCGCCGTTGAACCACAGCGGCACGTGCGCGGGCAGCATCGCCGCGAACACGCTGGTCCAGAACGCGCAGGATTTCGGGTTGGTCAGGCATGTCAACAGCCCGCCGCGATACGCACGCAGGTAGTCGCGCGCATGCGGCGCGGCCAGCGGCGTGTGCGCGTCCGGCACGTCGGCCGGTGCCGGGTCGCGGCGCACGCCGGCGCGCAGCAGCTTGATGCCGAAGTAGACGAGATAGACGGCGCCGCCGATCCGGATCGTCTCGTACAGCCATTCGACCTGATGCAGCACGGCCGCGAGACCGAGCATCGCGAGCGTCGCCCACGCGACCGATGCGGTGCCGACGCCGAGCGCCGACGCGGCGCCGAGGCTGCGCCGACCCGCGAGCGACAGCTGCGAAATCATGAAGAAGTTCGGGCCGGGCGTGATCGCCGCGACGAGGTAGACGACGGCGATTTGCAGCAGGATCGGAAGGTAACTCATGGCGGGCGCGGCGGCGGAGCGGGCAAAACGTTACTGTAGCGCAGCGCGCTACCGCATCACTGCGGATCGAGGCGCAGCCGTGCGATATACGGCAGGTGATCCGACAGCCACGCGGTTTCGCCGGACGGCGCCTGCCATTCGAGCGGCGTCAGCCCGCGCACGAACATCTTGTCGAGCGCGAGCGCCGGGGAGAACGCGGGGAACGTGCGGCCCGACTGGCCGAGCAGCGTCGCGACCTCGGACAGCCCGATCTCGCCGAACAGCGCGACCGAATCGTTGCGCCAGTCGTTGAAGTCGCCGGCGAGCACGAGCGGGTCGTCGCCGGCGTTGCGCACGATCCAGTGCGCGATCCAGTGCATCTGGCGCAGCCGCGCCGCGCGTGTGAGCGCGAGGTGCGCGCACAGCAGCGTGACGGGCCGTGCGCCCGCGAGCGTCGCACGCGCGACCAGCAGCCCTCGCCGCTCGAAGCGGTGCGCGGAGATGTCCCAGCGGCCGCCGAGGTCGAGCGGATGCGGCGACAGGATCGCGTTGCCGTGCCGCCACGACGGCTTGAACACGTTCGGTCCGAGCGCGATCTGCCAGTCGAGCGCCTGCGCGATCTCGGTGGCCTGGCAATGCCACACGTCGTCGACCGCGTCGTCCATCGGCGCGCCGAAGCCGGGGGCGAGCATCGGGCGCGGCATGCGGCGCGCCATCGCTTCCTGCAGGAAATACACGTCGGCGTGCGTCGACTGCATCCAGTTGCGCATCGCGTTCCATGCGGTGAAGCCGAGCGGCGAGCGGCCCTTGTGCAGGTTCCAGCTGACCGCGGTGATTTCGTCGGGCGCGGCGTGCGGCTCGGCGAACGGCAAGGACAGGGCGTCGGCGGACATGGCGTTCAGTCCTTCGCGACGTGCGCGCGCACGCGGTAGACGAGATGCGGGCGCTGCTCGACGAGCGTCCAGTCGGTCCATGCGTCGCCGCCGACCGACAGGCCCGGATGGCTCGCGACGATCTGCCGCGGCGACGCGGGCAGGCACGGATCGCTGCGCGTCGCGTTTTCGTCGTCGAGGGTTTCCTGCACGTCGAGTGCGAGCGACACCGTGCGCGCGGCGTCGTCGACGGTGAGCGGCGCGACCGTCACCGAGCGCGAGCGCTCGGTCGGCACGACGCGCGCGGCATTGCCGCAGCCGACCGGCACGGCGGACGGATAACGATGGGTGTCGGTACGGGTTTGGCCTACGGTGGTGCGTTGCTGGAACGTGTCGATCGTCTGACCGTCGCGCACCACCTGGATCTCCCACGCGACGACGGCCGGTGCGGGGCTCTGCGCATGGGCCGCGAGCGCGGCGCTCGCGAGCAGGACGGCCAGGCCGTGTTTCAGCATGAAACTTCTCCGGAAACGCGGGGTAGCGAGGAACGGACGGACATCTTACGCCCGATCGATCTGGACGGTGGTGTGACAGGACGCATCGCCGCAGGTTCGCCGCACGATCCGGTCCTGATCGAAAGGTAGGGCCGCGACACGGGTTTTCAAGCGAAAAAGCGCGCGAACTCCGCGACGCTCGCGCGCTCGGTGACGAGGCGGTTCTCGATCGCGTCCGGGTCCGCATGGCCGAGCGACATCCCGCAGACGAGCTGCTCGTTGGCCGGCATGCCGAGATGCTCGGCGACGATCCGGTGGAACGGCACGAACGCGGCCTGCGGGCAGGTGTCGAGGCCGCGTGCGCGCGCGGCCGTCATCACGCCCTGCAGGAACATGCCGCAGTCGAGCCACGCACCGTGCGTCATCACGCGGTCGAGCGTGAAGAACAGCGCGACCGGTGCATCGAAGAAGCGGAAGTTGCGCGCATGCTGCGCGTGCATGCGGGCTTTTTCGTCGTGGCCGATGTTCAACAGACCATACAGGTCCCAGCCGACCTTGCGGCGCCGGTCGATATACGGCGACACCCATTCGCGCGGATAGTAGTCGTACTCGGCGACGTATTTTTCGTCGCGGGCCGGGTCGTCGTACGCGGCGGTGAGCGCCGCGGCGAGCGCGTCGCGGGTCGCGCCGGTCGCGACGTACACGCGCCACGGCTGGATGTTGGTGCCCGACGGAGCGCGGCTCGCGGCTTCGAGGATTGCCTCGAGCGTGTCGCGCGGCACGGGCGTCGGCAGGAACGCGCGAATCGCGCGGCGCGACTTGAGCGCGGCGTCGACGGCGCGGATCGCGTCGGTGTCGACGCGCGGGACGGCAGCGGGGACGGACATCGGCATACCTTCGAAACGAAGCGCACGGTGCCGTGCGGGCATCGTGGCGAGGCCGGCGCGGCGGCCGGTGAACCATCGATCATACGCCGCGCGGCGCGGCGCTGCAGTGCGCGCGCGGTGTTAGCAGCAGACCGGGGCGGCTGCTTGCTTGCACGCCGATGCGGGATCGCTACACTGAAATCGTAAGGGTCCGATGATCGTGTGACGGTAGCGGTGGCGAGGTTGGTATGACGACGGCGATGGTGAAACAGGAACTGGCGGTGGCGTCCTTCAGCACGGTGTACGACCTCGAGCAGGTCGAGACGGCGTTGAACGACCTGAACGAGAGCGCGAGCGACGCACTGCGCGCCACCTACGAGCGCATGCTCAAGACCGGCAATCTGCGCTTTTGCGTGAAGCCGAACCGGATGCCGTCGTTCGATGAACTCGGCGACGCGTTGCCCAATTTCACCGAGCCGCTCGACGACGTGCGCAAGCAGGTCGCGCTGTGCCTCGAGACGGACGACCGGCTCGAACTGATGCCGATCCTGCTGCTCGGGCCGCCCGGCATCGGCAAGACGCATTTCGCGAAGGCGCTCGCGCAACTGCTCGGCACCGCATATCACTACGTGCCGATGAGTTCCCTGACGGCCGGCTGGATCCTGTCGGGCGCGTCGTCGCAATGGAAGAATGCGAAGCCCGGCAAGGTGTTCGATGCGCTCGTCAACGGCAGCTATGCGAACCCGGTGATCGCGGTCGACGAGATCGACAAGGCCGGCAGCGACGCGCAATACGATCCGCTCGGCGCGCTGTACGCATTGCTCGAGCACGACACCGCGCGCGCGTTCGTCGACGAATTCGCCGAAGTGCCGATCGATGCGGGCAACGTGATCTGGGTCGCGACCGCCAACGATGCGCAAGCGATTCCGGAGCCGTTGCTGAACCGCATGAACGTGTACGAGATCGCGCCGCCGGATGCGGCCGGCGCGCGGCGGATCGCGCAGACGATCTACGGCGAGATCCGCACGTCGCACGCGTGGGGGCGGCGTTTTCCCGATACGCTCGACGGCGACGCGCTCGACGTGCTGGCCGCGACGCCGCCGCGCACGATGCGCCGTGCGCTGCTGCATGCATTCGGCGCCGCGCGGCTCGACGGCCGCGACGTGATCGCACCGGCCGACATCCGCGCCGACGAGGGGGCGGCGAAGCGCCGGCCGATCGGATTCTGAGGCGGCGGCGCGCGCGTCGCCGCGACCTGGACGCATCGCGCCGTGCGTCGCTGCGCGGCGCGTGCGGGCCGATACGGATGCGTTCGGCAAGCGAATGAACCGGGACGTACAATTCTCTTCTCTCCCCTCGATGCGTAAGCGACGCGAAACGCCATGGAGCAGATGGACTGTGTGGTGATCGGCGCGGGTGTCGTCGGTCTTGCGATTGCGCGGGAACTGGCCGCGCGCGGGCGCGAAACCATCGTGCTCGAGGCGGCCGACGCGATCGGCACGGGCACGAGCTCGCGCAACAGCGAGGTGATTCATGCGGGGCTCTACTACCCGCGCGGTTCGCTGAAGGCGATGTCGTGCGTGCACGGGCGCGACCTGTTGTACGAGTTCTGCGAGACCCGTCACGTGCCGCACCGGCGCGTGGGCAAGCTGCTCGTCGCGACGAGCGCCGCGCAGGTGAAGCAGTTGAAGGCGATCGGCGCGCGCGCGGCGGAAAACGGCGTGCTCGACCTGATGCCGCTCACGCGTGCCGAGGCGCAGACGCTCGAGCCCGCGCTCGAATGCGCGGAGGCACTGTTCTCGCCGAGCACAGGTATCGTCGACAGTCACCAGTTGATGCTCGCGCTGCTCGGCGACGCCGAGCGCGACGGCGCGATGTGCGCGCTGAAATCCCCGGTGGAGTCGATCGACGTGCTGCGCGGCGGCCGCTTCGTGGTGCGCACCGGCGGCGACGCGCCGACCGAAATCGAGGCCGCGTGCGTGATCAACAGCGCGGGCCTCGGCGCGCAGGCGCTCGCGCGCCGCACGCGCGGGCTCGACCCGCGCTGGGTACCGCCGCTCTATCTCGCGCGCGGCAACTACTTCGGCCTGTCCGGGCGCGCGCCGTTCTCGCACCTCGTCTATCCGATGCCCGACCGCGCGGGGCTCGGCGTGCATCTGACACTGGATCTGGCAGGGCAGGCGCGCTTCGGCCCGGACGTCGAGTGGGTCGATGCGTTGCGCTACGAAGTCGATCCGGCGCGCGCACCGGCGTTCTACGCGTCGATCCGCACATACTGGCCGGGGCTACCCGACGACGCACTGCAGCCGGCCTACGCGGGGATCCGGCCGAAGCTCGCGGGGCCCGGCGAGCCGCCGGCAGACTTCATCGTGCAGGGCGCGGCGCAGCACGGCGTGCGCGGGCTCGTGAACCTGTTCGGCATCGAATCGCCGGGGCTGACCGCGTCGCTCGCGCTCGCGCAGCGCGTCGGCGACATGACGTCACATGCGTGACGCACGCGGCCCGCATTCGTGCGGGCCGGCCGTGTGAAATCCCTTATTTCCGGCATTTCGGCGCGCACATTCATTCGCTTGAGCGTTATTCTGTCGAACGGCCGTCGCCAGAACGGCTTTCAAACCGATAACGTTGGAGCGAGTCCCCCATGAAAACATCCCGTCGGAGTTTCCTGATTACGAGCATTGGTGCCGTGTCCGCGCTGGCGCTGTCGCGCGAAGCGCTGGCCGACGCGCCGATGCTGTCGGAAACGGATCCGGCCGCGGTGGCGCTCGGCTACAAGGCCGATGCCACGAAGGTCGACAAGACGAAGTATCCGAAATACGCAGCTGGCCAGGATTGCGCGGCCTGCATGCTGTATCAGGGCAAGAAGGGCTCGGCTTCGGGCCCGTGCGGCGCATTCCCCGGCAAGCAGGTATCGGCGAAGGGCTGGTGCAGCGCATTCACGAAGATGGGCTGACGTCCGCGGCGGCATCGTGCGATGCCGCAATGTGGCGAAAACCGCAAAACGCCCGCCATCGGACGATGGCGGGCGTTTTTTATGCTTGAAAACGGTTCCGTCGCTTTCTACACTCGCTGCAAACCAGCGCGCCGCGGCCCCCCGTGCGCCGCGCCACCCGATGGCGAATTCACGAGGACGAGGCTCGCATGGCGACGATTGCGAATTCAACGAAAACGGTCCGGCCCGAGCGTGCGCTGAACCGGCGGGCCGTTGCGGCGGCCGTGATCGGCAACGCGCTCGAGTGGTACGACTTCACGGTGTTCGGCTTCATGACCGTCGTGATCGCCGAACTGTTCTTTCCGACGACCAGCGAATACTCGTCGCTGCTGCTGACCACCGCGACGTTCGGCGTCGCGTTCTTCATGCGTCCGATCGGCGGCATCGTGTTCGGCCTGTACGCCGACCGCGCGGGCCGCAAGGCCGCGTTGTCGCTCGTGATCCTGCTGATGACGGCCGGCATCTTCCTGCTCGCGATCGCACCGCCCTATGCGGCGATCGGCATCGGCGGTCCGATCCTGATCGTGCTCGGCCGCCTGCTGCAGGGCTTCTCGGCGGGCGGCGAATTCGGCAGCGCGACCGCGCTCTTGATCGAAGCCGCGCCGTTCTCGAAACGCGGTTTCTACGGCAGCTGGCAGATGGCGAGCCAGGCGGCCGCGCTGCTGATCGGCGCGCTCGTCGGCGCGGCCGTCACGCGCGGGCTGTCGCACGACGCGCTGCGCAGCTGGGGCTGGCGCGTGCCTTTCATCCTCGGGCTCATGATCGGCCCGATCGGCTTCTACATCCGCCGTCATCTCGCGGATTCCGAAGCATTCCTGCACGCGCAGCAAAGCGCCCGCCGCGCGACGCTCGGCGAAGTGTTCACGCGCCATCCGCGCGAGGTGCTGTGCGGGCTCGGCTCGGTGATCGCGCTGACGGTGACGATCTACGTGCTGATCAGCTATCTGCCGACCTTCGCGGTGAAGCAGCTGAAGCTGCCGTATGCGGAATCGTTCTATGCGGTGATCGTCGGCAACCTGTTGCTGATGGTGCTGTCGCCGGTCGCGGGCGCGTGGTCGGACCGCATCGGCCGCAAGGGGCTGTCGCTGTGGTCCCTCGTGCTGACGCTCGCGTTGATGTATCCGTTGTTCGCGTGGCTCGACGCGGCGCCGAGCATCGGGCGGCTGATCGCGGTGCAGGCCGTGCTGTCGGTGACGCTCGCCGGCTACTACGGGCCGTTCGGCGCGATGATCGCCGAACTGTTCCCGGCCAACGTGCGCTCGACGGGGCTGTCGATCGCGTACAACGTCGCGGTGATGCTGTTCGGCGGTTTCGGGCAGTTCATCGTCACGTGGCTGATCAAGGTGACGGGCACGCCGCTCGCACCGACCTATTACGTGATGGCGGGGCTCGCGCTGTCGATCGTCGCGGTCGCGTTCGTGCCCGCGCGCAGCGCGGATCTCGACGCGCCGGCCTGACGGCCGCATTGCAGCGCGACCGTCATTTCGAAATCCGCAACGATGCGGGCCTTGGCCCCGAAATCGGCGCGGCGATCGTTCGCGCGCGCGTACGAATTGTTTAGTTGTCGAAGGAAACACGCGCGGGATGAACGAATTCGCCGCTCGCGCGCGCAGACGCACTTTTTGCATGCGCGAGACATCCGCAAAAACCCGCGCAAATGCGTCTAGAAGAGTTTTTTCTCCAGCTTGTTGCAAAATCGCTAGCTCAAGTAATATCCGCGTACCCGGCCCCAGGGGGGACCGGTTCCGATCTGGAGACCTGGAGGAAACATGGAATACAACCGTCTGTTGCACACCCTGCGTGTTACCGCCATTGCAGGCGTGGCAGCGGCATCGCTCGGCGTCGCGGGTTCTGCATTCGCACAGATCCCGAACAAAACGCTCGTCTACTGCTCAGAAGGCAGCCCGGCGGGTTTCGATTCCGCGCAATTCACGACCGGCGTCGATTTCACCGCCGCCACGTTCACCGTCTACAACCGCCTCGTCGAATTCGAGCGCGGCGGCACCAAGGTCGAGCCGGGCCTCGCCGAGAAGTGGGACGTCTCGTCCGACGGCAAGGTGTACACGTTCCACCTGCGCCATGGCGTGAAGTTCCACACGACCGACTTCTTCAAGCCGACGCGTGAGTTCAACGCGGACGACGTCGTGTTCTCGTTCGAGCGCATGCTCGATCCGAACCAGGCGTTCCGCAAGGCCTACCCGGTGTCGTTCCCGTACTTCACCGACATGGGCCTCGACAAGCTGATCACGAAGGTCGAGAAGGTCGATCCGTACACCGTAAAGTTCACCTTGGCCGAGCCGAACGCGCCGTTCATCCAGAACATGGCGATGGAATTCGCGTCGATCCTGTCGGCCGAATACGGCGATCAGCTGATGAAGGCAGGCAAGGCCGCCGACATCAACCAGAAGCCGGTCGGCACGGGCCCGTTCATCTTCCGCAGCTACACGAAGGACGCGACGATCCGTTTCGACGGGAATCCTGATTACTGGAAGAAGGGCGCTGTGAAGCTGTCGAAGCTGATCTTCTCGATCACGCCCGACCCGGGCGTGCGCGTGCAGAAGATCAAGCGCAACGAATGCCAGGTGATGAGCTATCCGCGTCCGGCCGACATCGCGACGCTGAAGGCCGACTCGGGCATCGACATGCCGTCGCAGCCGGGCTTCAACCTCGGCTACCTCGCGTACAACGTCGAGCACAAGCCGGTCGACAAGCTCGAAGTGCGTCAGGCGCTCGACATGGCGATCAACAAGAAGGCGATCCTCGAATCCGTCTATCAGGGCGCGGGCCAGGCCGCCAGCGCACCGATGCCGCCGACCCAATGGTCGTACGACAAGAACCTGAAGATGGCGCCGAACGACACCGCGAAGGCGAAGGCGCTGCTCGCGAAGGCCGGCTATCCGAACGGTTTCGACATCACGCTGTGGGCGATGCCGGTGCAGCGCGCGTACAACCCGAACGCCCGCCTGATGGCCGAGATGATCCAGGCCGACTGGGCAAAGATCGGCGTGAAGGCGAAGATCGTCACGTACGAGTGGGGCGAGTACATCAAGCGCGCACACACGGGCGAGCAGGACACCATGCTGATCGGCTGGACGGGCGACAACGGCGACCCCGACAACTGGCTCGGCACGCTGCTCGGCTGCGAGGCGATCAAGGGCAACAACTTCTCGCACTGGTGCTACAAGCCGTTCGACGAGCTGATCCAGAAGGGTCGCACGACGACCGGCCAGGACGCGCGCACGAAGATCTACATGCAGGCCCAGCAGATCTTCGCGCAGCAGCTGCCGTTCTCGCCGATCGCGAACTCGACGGTCTACCAGCCGGTGCGCAAGAACGTGGTCGACATGCGCATCGAGCCGCTCGGCTATGCGCGTTTCGACGGTGTCAGCGTGAAGTAACCGGGCTGGCCTAAGCTGTCGTCATCAAGAAGACCGGCTTGAAATCATCCGGCGGCGAGGGGCCAAAAGCCCCTCGTCGCCGGTCGCACATTTCCCACAAGAAAATACGAGACGCATCATGTTCACATTCGTGTTGCGCCGCGTGGGGATGGTGATCCCGACCTTCATCGGCATCACCATCCTGGCGTTTGCGCTGATTCACCTGATACCGGGCGACCCCATCGAAGTGATGATGGGCGAGCGCGGCGTCGATCCCGCGATGCATGCGGAGGCGATGAAACGCCTCGGGCTCGACCAGCCGCTGCCCCTGCAGTACGTCCACTACATCGGCCGGGCGCTGCATGGCGACCTCGGCACGTCGATCATCACCAACACCAGCGTCGCGGGCGAATTCTTCGCGCGCTTCCCGGCGACCGTCGAGCTGTCGCTGTGCGCGCTCGTGTTCGCACTCGCCGTCGGGCTGCCGGCCGGCGTGATCGCCGCGCTGCGGCGCGGCTCGGTCGTCGATCACGGCGTGATGGGCACCGCGCTCACCGGCTATTCGATGCCGATCTTCTGGTGGGGGCTGATCCTCATCATGGTGTTTTCGTCATACCTCGGCTGGACGCCCGTATCCGGGCGCATCGCGGTCGAATACGACTTCCCGCATCCGACCGGCTTCATGCTGATCGACGCGCTGCTCGCGCCGGACGAAGGTTCGTTCAAGTCGGCGGTCAGCCACCTGATCCTGCCCGCGATCGTGCTCGGCACGATCCCGCTCGCGGTGATCGCGCGGATGACGCGCTCGTCGATGCTCGAAGTGCTGCGCGAGGACTACATCCGCACCGCCCGTGCGAAGGGGCTGTCGCCCGCGCGCGTGGTCGTCGTGCATGCGCTGCGCAATGCGCTGATTCCCGTCGTCACCGTGATCGGCCTGCAGATCGGCACGCTGCTTGCCGGCGCCGTGCTGACCGAGACGCTCTTTTCGTGGCCCGGTGTCGGCAAATGGCTGATCGATGCGATCGGCCGTCGCGACTATCCGGTCGTCCAGGGCGGCATCCTGCTGATCGCGACGCTCGTGATCGTCGTGAACCTGGTCGTCGACCTGCTGTACGGCGTGCTGAATCCGCGCATCCGCCACACGAGGTAATTCCATGAGCAATCTGCAAAATACCCTGCCGAGCGAATCCGCGCCGGCCGGCGGCCGTGCGCTCGCGCTGCGCGAGTTCTGGGCCAACTTCTCGCGCAATCGTGGCGCCGTCGGCGCCGGCATCGTCGTGCTGGTGCTGATCCTGGTCGCGCTCCTCGCGCCGCTGATCGCGCCGCACAGCCCGGTCGAGCAATACCGCGACTACGTGAAGATCCCGCCCGCATGGCTCGCGGGCGGCAACTGGCAGTTCATCCTCGGCACCGACGAAGCGGGCCGCGACATCCTTTCGCGCCTGATGTTCGGCGCGCGCATGTCGTTCTGGATCGGCTTCGTGTCGGTCGTGCTCGCGCTGATCCCGGGCATCGTGCTCGGGCTGGTCGCCGCGTTCTTCCAGAAATGGGCCGACACGCCGGTGATGCGCATCATGGACGTGCTGCTCGCGCTGCCGTCGCTGCTGCTCGCGGTCGCGGTCGTCGCGATCATCGGCCCGGGCCTCACCAACACGATGTTCGCGATCGCGATCGTCGCGCTGCCGGCCTACGTGCGTCTCACGCGTGCGTCGGCGCTCGGCGAACTGCAGAAGGAGTACGTGACGGCGTCGCGCGTGGCCGGTGCCGGCACGCTGCGCCTGATGTTCTCCCAGGTGCTGCCGAACTGCACGGCGCCGCTGATCGTGCAGGCGACGCTCGGCTTCTCGTCGGCCATTCTCGACGCGGCGGCGCTCGGCTTCCTCGGCCTCGGCGTGCAGCCGCCGACCGCGGAATGGGGCGCGATGCTCGCGTCCGCGCGCGACTACATCGACAACGCATGGTGGATCGTGACGATGCCCGGCCTGTCGATCCTGATTTCGGTGCTCGCGATCAACCTGCTCGGCGACGGGCTGCGCGACGCGCTCGATCCCAAACTGAAGCGGATGGCCTGACATGACCCAGAATCTTCTGACCATCCGCAATCTCGCGGTGAACTTCAACGGCCTGCCCGCTGTCGACCGGATCAACCTGTCGATCGCGCCGGGCGAGGTGGTGGGCGTCGTCGGCGAATCGGGCTCGGGCAAGAGCGTGACGATGATGGCGCTGATGGGCCTGATCGACGCGCCCGGCAAGGTGACGGCCGACGAGGTCACGTTCAACGGCGTGGATCTGCTGAAGGCGTCGCCGAAGGCGCGCCGCAAGATCGTCGGCAAGGACATCGCGATGGTGTTCCAGGACGCGCTGACGAGCCTGAATCCGAGCTACACGGTCGGCTACCAGATCAAGGAGGTGCTGAAGCTGCACGAAGGCCTGCGCGGCGACGCGCTGCACCGGCGCGCGCTCGAACTGCTCGACCAGGTCGGCATTCCCGACGCGAAGAACCGCATCACGGCGTTCCCGCACCAGATGTCGGGCGGGATGAACCAGCGCGTGATGATCGCGATGGCGGTCGCGTGCAACCCGAAGCTGCTGATCGCCGACGAGCCGACCACCGCGCTCGACGTGACGATCCAGGCGCAGATCATGGATCTGCTCGTGAAGCTGCAGAAGGAGCGCGGGATGGCGCTCGTGCTGATCTCGCACGACCTGGCCGTGGTGTCGGAGGTCGCGCAGCGCGTCGCGGTGATGTATGCGGGCGAGGTCATCGAGACCAATCGCGTGCCGGATATCTTCCGCGCGCCGCATCATCCGTACACCGAAGCGCTGCTCGCGGCGATTCCCGAGCACAATCAGGGGGCGCGTCGCCTTGCCGCATTGCCGGGCATGGTGCCCGGCCGCGATGATCGCCCGTCCGGGTGCCTGTTCGCGCCGCGCTGCAAGTACGTCGTCGACGATTGCCGCAAGGCGCGCCCGGCGCTCGATACGCTGGTGCCGGCCAACGATGCGATGCGCGCGCGTTGTATCAAGCCGCTCAATGTTTCCAACCTCGACCTGACGGGAGGCGCACGATGAATGCTGTCCAAGAAACGCCTCGCGTGCCGCACGACGAGGAAGCGGTGCTGGTCGCCGACCAGCTCGCGAAGCACTACACGGTCAAGCGCGGGATGTTCGGGCAGGGCACGGTGAAGGCGCTGAACGGCGTGTCGTTCACGCTGAAGCGCGGCAAGACGCTCGCCGTCGTCGGCGAATCGGGCTGCGGGAAATCGACGCTCGCGCGCCAGCTCACGATGATCGAGACGCCCACCTCGGGCCACCTGACGATCGACGGCAAGGACGTGGCCGGCGCGAGCCGCGAGACGGTCGCCGACCTGCGCCGCCGCGTGCAGATGGTGTTCCAGAATCCGTTCGCGTCGCTGAACCCGCGCAAGACGGTCGAGCAGACGCTCTCGGAACCGCTCGAGATCAATGCGAACCTGACGGCCGCCGAGCGCGCGGCGCGCATCGCGCAGATCATGCGCACGGTCGGCCTGCGGCCCGAGCATGCGAAGCGCTATCCGCACATGTTCTCGGGCGGCCAGCGCCAGCGGGTCGCGATCGCGCGCGCGATGATCCTCGATCCGCGGATCGTCGTCGCCGACGAGCCGGTGTCCGCGCTCGACGTGTCGATCCAGGCGCAGATCCTGAACCTGTTCATGGATCTGCAGGAGCAGTTCAAGACGAGCTACGTGTTCATCTCGCACAACCTGTCGGTGGTCGAGCACGTCGCCGACGACGTGATGGTGATGTACTTCGGCAGCGTCGCCGAGCTCGGCGACAAGGCGACGATCTACGCGCGGCCGCGCCATCCGTACACGCGCGCGCTGATGTCGGCGACGCCGGCGATCTTCGAGGAAGACCGCCGCGTGCAGATCAAGCTGCAGGGCGAGCTGCCGTCGCCGCTCAATCCGCCGTCGGGCTGCGCGTTTCACCAGCGCTGCCCGTACGCGGTCGAGCGTTGCCGTGTCGAGGAACCGCAGCTGCGCGACGTCGACGGACGCCGCGTGGCCTGCCATCGCGCCGAGGAGGTGGGGGAGGCGAATGCCTGATGGTTTGGCGGCGCGCGCGTCCGGCGTGCGCCGTTGGGGGGCCGGCAGCGCGCGCGTGATGCGCGCGTGCCGCAACGCACGGCGCTGGAGCGTGCGCACGGTCACGGGCGCGGCGCTGGCCGGCGCGTGCGTGGCGGCCGGCCTCGTCGTTCCCGTCGAGTCGGTGCGCGCCGAAGGGCGCGTGCCGGCGAGTTCGCCGATCCGTCCGTCGCAGGTTCCGCCGCCCGGCATGAGCCTGCCGGGCTTCCATGCGCCGTCCGTGTCGAACGGCACGGTCGCGCGCGGCACGGTGCGCGTGCAGCCCGCACGCATGCCGTTTTATGTCGCCACCCGGGGCAAGGTCACGCTGTACGTGCTCGGCACGCTGCATACGGGCGACCCGTCCGACTATCCGCCCGCTCAGCCGTTCCGGCCGCGCATTCTCGGCGCGCTCGCGGCGTCGCCGACGCTCGCGCTCGAGCTGTCGCCGGACGATCTGCTCGAATCGCAGGACGACGTGTCGAAGTACGGCGTGTGCCGCTACCCGTGCCTGCAGCGCCTGTTGCCGGAGCCGCTGTGGCAGCGCCTCGCGGGGCGCCTGCGCGGCAATCCGGCTGCGCTCGCGGAGATCCGCCGGATGCGGCCGTGGCTCGCGGCGCTGGTCGTCGAAACCTACGACTCGCTGTCGGCTGGCCTGCAGACGGAATACGGCACCGAGGCGCAACTTCAGAACGTATTCCTGAAGAAGAAGGGTGGCCGCGTGATCGGGCTCGAGACACTCGCCGAGCAGATGCGCGCGTTCACCGGGCTGACGCTCGCCGAGCAGCGCGAGATGCTCGCGCAGGACATGGTGCAGACGCCGGCGCAGAACGCCGACGACATCAAGGCGCTGCACCGGCTGTGGCAAATTGGCGACGCCGATGCGATCGCGGCGTGGGCGGTCGCGAAGAGCGAGCGGCTGGCCCGTTCGAAGGCGCTGTCGGCGTCGATCGACAACAAGATCCTGTACGAACGCAACCGGCGCTTCGTTGCACGGATGACGGCAATCGCTGCGCCGAACCGGCCGGTATTCGTCGCCATCGGCGCGCTGCATCTGGGCGGCCCGCGCGGCGTGCTCGAATTGTTGCGCCAGCAAGGGTATCAGGTCGACGCGAACTGATCGCGCCGGGCGCCGCGCACCGATCCTCCCCTGTTTGATCGGCGATACGCACGCGCTGCGAGGCGCCTGTGCGGCCGCGCGATTCGATAAGGAAAACCCTTGAATCCTCAGGAAATAGCGTTTAAAACGATTGACATCCGGTTCTGCCGATCTCTATTCTTCATCCCACAAGTTGAAAAATTGAAAAGAATAGAAAAAGTTCTACGGGGTAGCAGAAAACAAAGCGCGGGGTTAGCGTAGCCGGCACGTGATGATCGTGCCGGCCGCGGAGTGTCTGCATGCACGGCGGGGCCAAACATCGTCGGGACAACAAATGCATGCGACAGACTTGCGGATAAGCGACGTTCCGTCGTCCGACCGGGGGAAGCAGCAATCGGGCGGCGGCGGACGTTTTTTAATCCGGAGCATTATTCCGGTCACCGTCGACAGACGGTTTCGGGGGGCGAATCGACAGACGGCGAAGTCCGCGGCGATTGCGCCAACAGAAAAGCGCCACGAGGGCGCTTTTTTTCTTTGGTGCGGCGGTTTTCGTCGGGCGGCGGCGCGGCTTGCGCGCCGGTCAGGCGCCTTCGTCGGCTTCCAGCGCGCCCGGGGCGACGACGTCGATGCCGGCCGCTTCGAGCGCCGCGCGGATCCGCTTCGCGAACGCGAGCGCATGCGGGCCGTCGCCGTGCAGGCAGACGGTCTGCGCATTGAGCGGCACCCACTCGCCGCTCACCGACTGCACCTGCCGATCGCGCACCATGTCGAGCGTGCGCGCGAGCACCGCTTCCTCGTCATCGATCAGCGCGCCGGGCTGACTGCGCGGCACGAGCGAGCCGTCCGCGCGATAGCCGCGATCGGCGAACACTTCCTCCACCGCGGCGAGCCCCGCGTGGCGCGCGGCCGCGACGAACACGCTGTTCGCGAGCCCGAACACGGCAAGCGACGGATCGAAGTCGTGGATCGCGGACACCACCGCGTCGGCGATCATCGGATCGCGCGCGGCCTGGTTGTACAGCGCGCCGTGCGGCTTCACGTGCGCGATGCGGCCGCCCTCGGCCTGCGCGATCGCCGATAGCGCACCGAGCTGGTACAGCACGCCGGCATAGATGTCGCCGGCCGGCAGCTGCATTTCCTTGCGGCCGAAATTCTCCGGGTCGTGAAAGCTCGGGTGCGCGCCGATCGACACGCCTTTCTGCACGGCCCAGCGCACGCAGTCGCGCATCGCATTGGCGCCGCCTGCATGCCAGCCGCACGCGATGTTCGCCGACGTGACGAGGTCGAGCAGCGCCTCGTCCGATCCGCATCCTTCGCCGAGATCGGCATTCAGATCGATTTCCATGATGTTCCTCGTCCACTGATGGCGTGGCGCGTCCTTCGTCCTGCTTCCGCCATTGTCACGCCGCGCGCGATTGCGCGCGGCGGCGGGTCTCCTCGCGCATCTCGATCGCGACGTCGATCTGACGCAGATAGGCACGTTCTGCGGTCAGCGCGGCGCGCGCGGCGTCGGGTGTCGTGCGCACGAAGCGGATCGGCAGGTTGAGCCGCGCCTGTGCAAGTTTCCAGAGATCCGCGCGGATCACCGTGCCGATCTTCGGATAGCCGCCGGTGGTCTGCGCGTCGTGCATCAGCACGATCGGCTGGCCGTTCGGCGGCACCTGGATCGTGCCGGGCAGCACCGCGTGCGACAGCAGCTCGACCGGCCGCTCGCGCACCAGCTCGGCGCCGGCGAGACGATAGCCCATCCGGTTGCTGTTCGCGGTGACGAGCCATTCCTCGTCCCAGAACGCCTGCTGCGAATCGGCCGCGAACGACGCGTAGTCGGGGCCCGGCAGCACGCGCACGGGCATCGCCCACGGCGCATGCGCGGGCCGGTGGCGGCGCGGCGGTTCGTCGACGCGCACGAACGCGCACCACGCGGGCGCTTTCACGCCGAATTCGGGCGCATCGGCCGCGAGGCAGCCGGCGCCGGCCGGCGGCACACCGACCGGAAGCCGATCGCCGTCGCGCAGCGCGCGGCCGCCGAGGCCGCCGAAGCGCGATGCGAGATCGGTGCTGCGCGAGCCGAGCATCGGCAGCACGTCGATGCCGCCGGCGATGCACAGATAGCCGCGCATCCCGCGTTTCGCGGCCGGCAGCACGAGCGTCTGCCCTGCATCGACCGGCAGGCTCCACCAGGAATACACGGGCTTGCCGTCGAGCGTCGCGCCGAATTCGGTGCCGGTGATCGCGATGCGCGTCGCGCGCGTGAAGCGGAACGCGGCCGGGCCGATCGTGATTTCGACGGCTGCCGCGTCGGGGCGATTGCCGACCAGCCGGTTGCCGACTTCGAGCGCGAGGCCGTCGAGCGCGCCGCCCTGCGCGACGCCGAGATGGCGCATGCCGCGGCGGCCGAGATCCTGCACGGTCGACAACGGGCCGGCGCGGACCACCTCGATCGTGCCCGGTGCGGTGTTCTGGGTCATGTCGCGTCGACTCCGGCAATGGTGAAGCGCACGCGGTCGCCGGGCAGCAGCAGCGCCGGCTGCGGCCGCGCCGGGTCGAACAGCACGTGCGACGTGCGGCCGATCAGCTGCCAGCCGCCGGGTGACGTGGCCGGGTAGATGCCCGTCTGCGCCCCGCCGATGCCGACCGAGCCGGCCGGCACTTCCAGGCGCGGCGCCGCGCGGCGCGGCGTGTGCAGCGACGCATCGAGGCCGCCGAGATAGGCGAAGCCCGGCTGGAAGCCGACGAAGAACACGACGTATTCGCCGGCCGCGTGACGCGCGACGACTTCGTCGGCCGGCAGCCCGGTGTGCGCGGCGACGGCCGCCAGATCGGGGCCGGCCGCACCGCCGTATTCGACCGGGATTTCGATTTCCCGGCCGTCCGCGTGCTCGATGTCGGCGGTTTCCCACGCGTCGCGCAGCGCGGGCTTGAGCGACTCGGCCGTCGCGGCGAGCGCGTCGAACACGATCGTCAGGTTGTTCATGCCCGGCACGACGTCGATCACGTCGGGCCACGCGCGCGCGACCTCGGCGACGGCCCAGACGCGGCGCTGGCAATCGAGCGTGGCGGGCGGCGGCACTTCGCAGACGAGGGCGGCGTCGCCGAGCGGATAAATGCGGGGTTGCGTCATCGGACTGGCACGGTTCGGACGGCAATGTTAGCGCACATTGTCAATAAAATATCGACAACTTCCCAATAAGCGTTTTCGCCTAGCCCGTATGTCCGGGCTTCTGGCGTACACTCGGCACACCCTGTCATCCGGCTTGCGCCGCCTTTCCATGAAGCGTCCTGCGACCAAGATCGTGTCATCCGAACACCTCGTTTCCGATTCGAGCGCGGAGCTGTCGGAACTCGAATACGGGCTCATCATGGCCGGCAATGCGTTTAATCGCTGGATGGTGCGCTGCATGTCGGCCGCGGGCGCGAAGGACATGACGGCGGTCGAGGTGTCGCTGCTGCATCACGTCAGCCATCGCGAACGCAAGAAGAAGCTCGCCGACATCTGCTTCGTGCTCAATATCGAGGATACGCACGTCGCGACCTATGCGCTGAAAAAACTGATCGCGCGCGGCTATGTGAAGAGCGAGAAGAGCGGCAAGGAAGTGTTCTTCTTCGCGACCGACGCGGGCCGCGAGCTGTGCATGAAGTATCGGGAGGTGCGCGAGCATTGCCTGATCGAGACGCTGAAGGACAGCGGCCTCACCAACGAGCAGATCGGCGACGCGGCGCAGCTGCTGCGCCACGCATCGGGCCTCTACGACACGGCCGCGCGCGCGGCGGCGTCGCTGTAAACGATTGCGGACGGGACGGTCGACGCGGTGACGCGCGGCATGCCGCAGCCTTCGCGTCGCGCGCCCCGTCATCCGGCGGCCGGGTAAAGCGCGCCGTCGGTCACGATCCAGCGCATCGCGAGATCGTGCGCTTCGGCCGGCAGCGCGTCCAGGCGGCACGCTTCATACGCGATGCCGACCGTCACCGGCAGCGTCTCGCCCGGCCACACCGCGAGCGTGCGGTCGTAATAGCCGCCGCCATAGCCGAGCCGGTAGCGCTGCAGATCGAATCCCACACACGGAATCAGCAACAGATCGGGCACGACGACGACCCCCGACGCCGGCTCCGGAATCCGGTGATGCCCTTCGCGCATCGGCGTGTGCGCATCCCACGCATGGAACGCGAGCGGCGTGTGCTTCTCGCCGATCACCGGCAGCGCGGCGCGGCGCCCCGGGCCTGCCGCGGACCACGCGAGCACCGCGTCGCGCGCGTCGAATTCGCCCGGCAGCGGCCAGTAGAAGCCGACCGTGCGCGGCGCGAGCCGCTCGAGCAACAGGCGCAGCCGCGCGTCGAGCGCGGCGTTCGCGGCGGGCTGCGACGCGGCGTCGCGACGCGCGCCGGACAGCGTTTTGCGCAGTGCAACCTTCGGGTTCGGCACAGGGTTGCATGCTATGCTTTCGCTCACTTCGTGCTCCATTCAAAACGATGTCGAACAGCCTTTTCCGAGTATATCGCGCGGTCGCGCTCGCGCTTTCGGCCGCCGCGCTCGTCGCGGGCACGGCCGCGTGCGCCGCACCGAACGACGACACGCTCGCCGGGGACGACCAGATCTTCGTGCAGCTGCGCGAAGCCGCGCGCCGCAACGACGCCGCGAAGGCCGCGCAGCTCGCGGCGATGATTCCGAACTATCCGGTTCCGTCCTACGTCGAGTATTTCCAGATCAAGCCGCAACTGTTCGATTCGACGGGCCGCGCACGTGTCGACGCACCCGACGCCCCCGTGCAGTCGTTCCTGCAGCGCTACGACGGCCAGGCGATCGCCGACCGCCTGCGCAACGACTACCTGCTCGTGCTCGGCGCGCGCCACGACTGGCGCGGCTTCGACGAGCAGTACAAGCGCTTCGTGCTCGACGACGACACGCAGGTCAAGTGCTACGCGCTCGAATCGCGCGCGGCGCGCGGCGAGAACGTCGCCGAGGCGGCGCGCGCGCTGCTCGTCGAGCCGAAATACTACGGCGACGCCTGTGTCGACCTGATTACGGCGCTCACCGTCAACCAGCAGTTCACGAGCGACGACGTGTGGCAGCAGGCACGCCTCGCGTACGAGCAGAACTACACGACGCTCGGCGGGAAGATCGTCGACGCGCTCGGCCCGCGGCCGGTCGGCTTCGATCAGGCGACCAGCGCGCCGCCGCTGTACCTCGCGCGCGGCGTCGGCCCCGACGCGGTATCGCATCAGCTCGCGCTGATCGCGCTCGGCCGCATGGCGCGCAACGACCCGGACGCTGCGGCCGGGATGCTGACGTCCATCGCCGGCTCGCTGACGAAGCAGGAGCAGGCGATCGCATGGGGCGCGATCGGCTACCAGGGGGCGATCAAGCGCTCGGCGCTCGCATCGGTCTGGTATGCGAAATCCGCGAACGCGCCGCTGTCGAACCCCGGTTACGAATGGCGCACGCGCGCCGCGTTGCTCGTCGGCAACTGGCCGATGGTGCGCTGGTCGATCGAACAGATGCCGCCGTCGCTGCGCAGCGATCCGGCGTGGATCTACTGGCATGCACGCGCGCTCAAGCAGAGCGGCGACACGCTGCAGGCGAACCAGGAATTCGAGCAGGTCGCGGGCCAGTTCAACTTCTACGGGCAGCTCGCCGGAGAGGAGCTCGGCCAGCGCACGTCGGTCCCGCCGCGCACGAATGTGAGCGACGCCGACGTCGACGCGATGAGCAAGATCCCCGGATTCGCGCTCGCGCAACGCTTCTATGGGCTGAACCTGCGCCTCGAGGGCAACCGCGAATGGAACTGGCCGCTGCGCGGGATGACCGATCGCCAGCTGCTCGCGGCCGCCGAATACGGCAAGCGCATCGACCTGCTCGACCGCACGGTCAACACGGCCGACCGCACGAAGGCCGAGCACGACTTCACGCTGCGCTACCCGTCGCCGTACCGCGACATCGTCGAGCGCTACGCGCAGTCGACCGGCCTGGACATCGAATGGGCGTACGGGCTGATTCGCCAGGAGTCGCGCTTCATCACGAACGCGCGTTCGTCGGTCGGCGCGGGCGGGCTGATGCAGTTGATGCCGGCCACCGCGCAGCTCGTCGCGAAGAAGCTCGGGATGGGCACGATCACGCGTGCGCAGATGCACGACATCAATACGAACATCCAGCTCGGCACCTGGTACCTGTCGGACATCTACAACAACTTCGACAGCTCGCCGGTGCTGGCGACGGCCGGCTACAACGCGGGCCCGGGCCGGCCGCGCCAGTGGCGCCAGGTGTTGACGCAGCCGGTCGAAGGCGCGATCTTCGCGGAGACGATTCCGTTCAACGAGACGCGCGACTACGTGAAGAACGTGCTGTCGAATACCGTCTACTACGCGGCGCTCTTCGAGGGCAAACCGCAGTCGTTGAAGAAACGCCTGGGCATGATCTCGCCCTGATCCGCAATCTTTCCACTGCCGCGCGAGACGCGGCAGTGTTCAAGGAGTCGTTCACGCTAACGACGGGCTCGTTCCGCTGACTGGAAGAGTCGTTTGTGGGGCCAGCGCAAGCCCGTTATTCGCGTGAACAGCCCTGTAGAGGTCTCGAACATGGATCGCCAGACCATCGCGCTGCTGGGTGGCACCGGCTTCATCGGCAGCCGGCTCGTCAATGCGTTGATCGACGCCGGCAAGCGGGTGCGGATCGGCACGCGGCGGCGCGAGCATGCACGCCACCTGCAGATGCTGCCGGTCGAGATCGTCGAGCTCGACGCGCTCGATCCGCGCACGCTGGCGCGGTTCGTCGCCGGCGCGCATGCGGCCGTCAACCTCGTCGGCGTGCTGCACGGCGGCCGCGGCACGCCGTACGGGCCCGGGTTCGAGCGCGCGCACGTCGCGCTGCCGGCCGCGCTGGCCGCCGCGTGCGTCGAAGTCGGCGTGCGGCGCCTGCTGCACATGAGCGCGCTCGGCGCCGATTCGCACGGCCCGAGCATGTACCAGCGCTCGAAGGGCGACGGCGAGGCCGCGCTGCATGCGGTCGCGGCGACCGACTCGCTCGCGTTGACGATCTTCCGCCCGTCAGTCGTGTTCGGCCCCGGCGACGCGTTCCTGAACACGTTCGCGAACCTGCAGCGCACGCTGCCGGTGCTGCCGCTCGCGATGCCCGATGCGCGCTTCCAGCCGGTGTTCGTCGGCGACGTCGTGCGCGCGTTCGTCAACACGCTCGATCTCGCGGCCGCGCACGGCAAGACCTACGAACTCGGCGGCCCCACCGTCTACACGCTCGAGCAATTGGTGCGTTATTGCGGCACGCTGGTCGGCCGGCAGGCACGCATCGTGCGCCTGCCCGACGCGCTCGCGCGGCTGCAGGCGAGCGTGTTCGAATGCCTGCCCGGCGAGCCGATGATCACGCGCGACAATCTCGCGTCGATGTCGGTGCCGAACGTGCTGTCCGGGCCGCTCGCGCCCGAACTCGGGATCTCGCCCGCGAGTCTCGAGAGCATCGCACCCGCGTATCTCGGCCATGCCGCGCGGCGCTCCCGCTTCGACTGGTTCCGCTCGCGCCGCTAGGCATCGCGGGCCGTCGCTTCCGTCATTCACTTTCGCGCTTTTCGGAACCCCGCCATGAAACTCGTCATTGGAGACAAGAATTACTCGTCGTGGTCGATGCGGCCGTGGCTGCTGCTCGCGCATTTCGGCATCCCGTTCGACGAGATCGCGATCGAGCTGCGCCGCGACGACACGGCCGCGCGCATCCGCGAGTATTCGCCGACCGGCAAGGTGCCGTGCCTGATCGACGACCATGGCATCGCGATCTGGGATTCGCTCGCGATCGCCGAGACGCTCGCCGAGCGCTATCCGCAGTTCCCGATGTGGCCGGCCGATCCGCTCGATCGCGTGCATGCGCGCTGCATCTCGGCGGAGATGCACTCGGGCTTCGCCGCGCTGCGCACGCAGATGGGGATGAACGTGCGCGCGTCGATGCCGGGACGCGGCGCGACGCCCGATGCGCTCGCCGACGTCGCGCGCATCGACGAGATGTGGAGCGCATGCATCGAGGCATCGGGCGGACCGTTCCTGTTCGGTGAATTCGGGATCGCCGATGCGATGTATGCGCCCGTCGTGATGCGTTTCAACACGTATGCGCCGGCGTTGTCGCCCGAGGCCGCCGGGTATGCCGCGCGCGTGACGGCGCTGCCGGCGGTGCAGCGCTGGATCGATGCCGCGCGCCGCGAAACCAACGTGATCGCCGAATACGAACCGACGCCATGAACATCTACGCAGTAGGCGGAGCGATCCGCGACGAATTGCTCGGCGTGCCGGTGCAGGACCGCGACTACGTGGTGGTGGGCGCGACGCCCGAGCAGATGGCCGCGCAGGGCTTCCGGCCGGTCGGCAAGGATTTTCCCGTGTTCCTGCATCCGGACACGCAGGAGGAATACGCGCTCGCGCGCACCGAACGCAAGACGGCGGCCGGCTATCACGGCTTCCAGTTCTACTACGCGCCGGACGTGACGCTCGACGAGGATCTCGCGCGGCGCGACCTGACGATCAACGCGATGGCGCGTGAAGTGAGCCCGGAGGGCGCGCTGATCGGCCCGGTGATCGATCCGTTCGACGGACAGGCCGACCTGCGTGCACGTGTGTTCCGGCACGTGGGCAACGCGTTCGTCGAGGATCCGGTGCGGATCCTGCGGATCGCGCGCTTTGCCGCGCGCTTCGCGGATTTCACGGTCGCGGACGACACGCTCGCGCTGATGCGGCGGATGGTCGACGCGGGCGAAGCGGACGCGCTGGTGCCCGAGCGCGTGTGGCAGGAGATCGCGCGCGGGCTGATGGAGGCGAAGCCGTCGCGGATGTTCGCGGTGCTGCGCGAGTGCGGCGCGCTCGCGCGCATCCTGCCCGAGGTCGACGCGTTGTGGGGCGTGCCGCAGCGCGCGGACTACCACCCGGAAGTCGACGCGGGCGTGCACGTGATGATGGTCGTCGACTATGCGGCGAAGCAGGGCTACTCGCTGCCGGTGCGCTTCGCGGCGCTCACGCACGATCTCGGCAAGGCGACGACGCCCGCCGACGTGCTGCCGCGCCATGTCGGGCACGAAGGCCGCGGCGTCGATCTCATCAAGCCGCTGTGCGAGCGGCTGCGCGTGCCGAACGAGTGCCGCGATCTCGCGCTGGTGGTCGCGCGCGAGCACGGCAACCTGCATCGCGTGATGGAAATGGGCGCGGCCGCGCTGGTGCGGCTCTTCGAGCGCAGCGACGCGCTGCGCAAGCCCGCACGCTTCGCCGAGATGCTGCAGGCGTGCGAATCGGATGCGCGCGGCCGGCTCGGGCTCGACACGCAGCCGTATCCGCAGGCCGAGCGGCTGCGCGTGGCGCTGGTGGCGGCGCGCAGCGTCGACGCGGGCGCGATCGCGCGCGGCGTCGCCAACGACGCGATGCAGATCAAGGATGCCGTGCATCGCGCGCGCATCGAGGCCGTCAAGCAGGCGCTGGCGATCGAGGAATAGTGCTGCGGAAGCGCCGGGTGGCGTGGTGCGCCGCCCGGCCGCCAGCCGTCATTTCTTCGTGCGGGCGGTGGCGCGGCGGGCCGGCGTGGCGGCAGCCTGACGTTTGGCAGCGGCCGAGCGCGGCTTTCTGGCTGCCGGCCTGGTCATCGCACGGGCGGGCGTGTCGTCCGGCGCGGCCGCGTTCGAATCCGCATCGCGCTCGCGCTTCGGTGCGGCTTTACGGCGGCTCACGCGCGGTTCTCCCGGCGCCGCGCCGGCATCGCGTGCGAGCAGTCTGATCTTCATCGCCTCGGATCCCAGCTCGGCGCCGTTGTCGTCGAACAGCGGCAGCGTGCCGACCGCGATCATTTCGGCGGGCCCGTCGCCAACGTTCGCGACGCGGTGGCGCTTCCGCGCGTCGAAGTGCAGCGAGTCGCCGGCAGACAGCGGGTAATCCTTCTTGCCGATCGTGTAGCAGAGCCGGCCGGTCAGCACGTACACGAACTCGTCACCGCCGTGCGCGACCCATTCCGAACGGTAGCCCTCCATCATCCGGACCTTGAGCGCGTTGATCTGACTGCCGTCGAAGGTGGTGGACAGCCGCTCGTACCACTGCGACGCGGCATCGACCGCGTACGGTTCGCGGCGCCCCGCGTGCGAGTCGGGCTGCGCCTGGCGCGGCTGGTCGATCAGCGTGCCGAGCGGCACGTTCAGCGCCTTCGCGACGTTGACGAGCGACGAGAGCGAAATGCCGGTGAGGTGGCGCTCGACCTGCGACAGGAACCCGACCGACAGGTTCGCTTCGGTCGCGACTTCCAGCAGCGTCTTCTTCGCTTCCCGGCGCAGGCGGCGAATGCGCTGGCCGATACGCATGATGTCTGAATCCATGAATCTCTTTCGTGGCAACGAGTCGCAAGGCGAGCGGAGGGGCGGTGCCGTCGCCGGGATGCGGCATTCCGCGAATCGCACGAAGCACGGCCGTCGGGACGACGATGCCGGCGCATTGTACCGCGCACGGCGGCGCCCGGCCGCCCCGCGCCAGGCAGGGCCGCGTGGGGCCGCGCCGCCGCCGCCGCGCGCGGTGCCGGTAATTTTAGCCCTACGAAAATTTTGGCTTGACCTCGATTTCAGCGTGCTCTAGATTCTGTCGCTCGCATCAAACAAAGTTAAGTGAGACAAAAATTTCCCCGAAAATCCGTCGATGGAACGCGCCACGGCGCGGCTGCTCGCCGGGCCGCGCGTCGTCCCCGCGCGGGCGGCGCGGCGCGCCAGGCACGCGCCGGCGCGTGACGCCGACGGCGGACGACAACAATCAATAGCGGGTATCCGATGATCGATCGACTGAAATACAGCTTCTCCGGCCTTCCCTCGTACGACGCGTCCGTCGCCGACACGCAGGCCGGTCTGTCGCGACTGCTCGACGCCGCCCGGCTCGACGCGGTCGTGGTCACGTCGCAGGACGAATACATCACCGAATACCTGCCGCGCAGCAACAACCCGCGCTACGCGCTGTCGGGCTTCGACGGCTCGGCCGGCTGCGGGATCTTCCTGAGCGCGGCGACCGCGCAGGCGCTCGGCGTGCCGCCGTTCGTGCTGTTCGTCGACGGCCGCTATCACCTGCAGGCCGAACAGCAGTGCGACCCGGCGCGCGTGCGCATCGAAAAGCTCGGGATGAACGTGACGATCTGGCAGGCGCTGGCCGACTGGCTGCTCGCGCACGCGAGCCGGCTCGCGCGGGTCGGCTACGACGCGCTGCGGATCAGCGTCGCGCAGCGCGACCGGCTGGTCGAGCGCACGCAGGCGGCGTCGCTCGACTGGACGAGCCTCGTCGAGCGCGAGATCGACCGCGCGATCGCGCTGCCGGGCTGGGTGGTCGAGCGGCCGATCTTCGAGCTGCCGGACGCGATGACCGGCGCGAGCGTCGCGCACAACCTCGACGCGCTGAACCGGCGGCTCGCCGCGCACACCGGTGCGGCGCCCGGCAAGACCGCATTCTTCACGTGCGCGTCCGACGATCTCGCGTACCTGCTGAACAGCCGCGGCTATCACATCCCGAATGCGTCGTCGCACCTGGGCTTCCTGTTCGCGGTCGGCGAGCAGGTCGTGCTGTTCCTGCCGGAAGGCTGCGACCGCTGCCCGGTCGAACTGGCGTCGTATCCGGCGCTGCACGTGATCCGGCGCGACTTCGCCGAACTCGAGCGCTTCCTCGCGCAATTCGCGGTCGACCACGTGTGCTACGGCTTCGAATCGGTCAACTGCGCGCTCGTCGAGTCGGTGCGCCGCGTGTGGCCGCACGCGCGCCACGCCGATTTCAACCCGGTGGAGGCGCTGCGGGCCGGCAAGACGCCGGCCGTGCTCGACCGGTTCCGCGACGCGTTCGCGCGCAGTTCGGCGGCGATCGCCGAAACGATGCGCTGGGCGAAGGCCGGCGAGCCGGGGCGGCGCCATACCGAGTACGACCTGGCCCGCACGATCAACGACGCGTACGGCGCCCGTTCGGCGGTCGCGCTGACGTTCCCGTCGATCGCGGCGAATGGCGCGAACAGCGCGTTCGCGCATTACACGGCGGCGAGCGCCGACGTCGAGCTGACCGAAGGCGAGCTCGTGCTGCTCGACAGCGGCGCTTACTACGACGCCGGTTTCGCGACGGACTGCACGCGCGTCGTGCTGCGTCGCACGCGGCCGGAGACGGTCGCGCAGCCGTGGCAGCGCGAGATCTACACGGTCGCGCTGAAGGCGTGCATCAAGGGGCTCGTCACGCGTTTCCCGAAGACGGCGACGGGCGGCGACGTCGATGCGACGGTGCGCCAGGTGTGCCGCGACCACGGCTACGATTTCGGCCACGGCACCGGGCACGGCGTCGGGATCCACGTGCACGAGGGCGGCGTGCGGTTCGCGCCGGGCGCGAAGTACGGGCTGGTGCCGAACGCGGTGATTTCGGTCGAGCCGGGCATCTACGTGCCGGGCAAGGGTGGCGTGCGGATCGAGAACATCGTGATCGTGCGCGCGGACGACGACGCGTCGGACACCGTGGCGTTCGAGAACATCGTCACGGTCGGCTACGACTGGGACCTGATCGACGTCGAATTGCTGAACGACGACGAGCGCGCGTATCTGCGCGACTACGAACGGCTTTGCGTGGAACGCGGCACGCAGGTCACCGCGTGTCCGCTGCTGTAAGACGGGGAAGGGGCGCGCGGCCGAGGCAGGGCCGCGCGGTGCGCAGCCGGCGCGTCGATGCGCCGGCGTGATCGGTACGTCAGTGGAATCGGGGCAGTCGGTGCAGTCGGTACGGTCGGGGCATCAGCGCATCAGCGCCGACACACGCCCGTCCGGGCCATAGACCCCGGCCGGCGCGGGCGCCGAGCGCAGCACCGCGAGCGCTCGCTCGTTGTAGTCCATCCGGATCCGGATCAGCATCCCGTTGGTCGCATTGGCCTGGCGCGCGCGTTCGGCGGCCTGCAGCAACAACTGCCAGCGGCCGGCGAGGCGGGCATCGCGCTCGGCGGCCTGGTCCATCCCTTTCTTGCCGGCCGGAAAGCCGAGCGCGGACAACTGCGTGTCGCGCGTGCGCTCGAGCTGCGCGAGCCGGTCGATCAACGCGCTTTTCTTCTCGACGATGCCGGGCAGCACGTCGAGCGGCTCCGGCGTCGTCAGTGCCTTTTCCTCGTAGGCGAGCAGGGACGCGAACGCTTCGACCGTCGCGTGTTCGTCGTTGACCGTGGCCAGCAGCTCTTCTCTCATCGCGTCATGCTCGTCGCGCCGGCACGCGTGTCCGCATGCCGGCAAACCAGGGGACCGGTCCGGGCGTGACGGGCCCCGGGCCGGCTCAGTTGCCCTGCGAGCGCTGCTGTTGCAGCAGGTCGCGGGCGGTATTCAGTACGCCGTCGGCGATCTTGTTCACGTCGATCGTCAACGTGCCGTTGTTCAGCGCGTCCTTGATCGACTGGACGAGGGCCGTGTCGATGTCGGCGCTGCCGGAGGCCGACAGCGAACGCAGCTGGCCGGACAGACCCGACAGGTTCACGGTCGTGTCGCCGCCGGTCGATCCTGCGTCGGCCGCTTGCGCGGACGACGACGAAGCCGCGCCGGATTGCGCGCGGGTCGCGCCGTTGCCGGTCGACGCGAGTGGGCTCGGGTTCGGAGTGGAATCGATCTTCACGATGGGTTTCCTGTACGGTATGACCCAGATAACGGCCGGGTCGGCCCGAACTTTAGCATCGTGAGCCCGACATTCTCCGAATAGACAATTCTTTGCAATCTTGCGGCGGGATCCGTCCCTATAGCGGAATTTCCACGGTCCCGGCGTCCTTGACGATCGCCGTGACGATCTGCCCCGCCGCCATCCTGACCCGCACCGACTGGCCCGGCGCCGCATTCGCGAGCGCGCTGCCCTCGGCCGAGATCGTGAAGCCGGGCCCGGCCGCGACGACCCGCACCGTCTGGCCGGCCGACACCGACGCGGCGCTCTTCAGCATGTCCTGGCGCAGCGGCAGCCCGGCCGAGATCCGGGCCAGCGCGGTCGCGCCGACCGCCTGCGCGGGATCGGTGATCACCGCCAGCGGCAGCACCGTCAGGTCGCCGTCGCGCGCGACGAGGTCGGCCGCAGTGAGCGGCTCGCCGGGCGCGATCTGCCGCGCGGCGACGTAATAGGTGGCCTGCACGGCGACCTTCGCCTGCAGATAGACGGTCCACGGCCGCTCGCCGGCGCAGCGCACGCCGACCGTCGTGCGGCCCCACAGGCGCGCGCCGGTCGGCAGGAACGGCTCGAGCGTCGTGCAGGCGGCGAGCCCGCGCGGAAATGCGGTCGCGACGGTCGCGGTGGTCTTGCCCGGCAGGCCCGCGACCTGCTGCTGCAGGAATGCGAGGGCTGTGCGCCGGATCGTGTCTGGGTCCTGCTGGCCGGCCGGCGTGGCCGGCTGGAGCGTGGCGGCGGCCTGGGCCGGGTTGGCGGCAGCGGCCGGCGCGCGCGGCGCCGGCGCGGCTGAAGCGGCCCGGGCCGCGGCCATGCGCGCGGCGATGGCCGGTCGTGCGGAATTCGCGGAATTCGATGCGGGCTCGGCCGTACCGGCGACGACGGTCGCGACGGCACCCGGATCGGCGGCGCGCCGTGCGCCATCGCCCGCGTTCGTGCGCGCGGCGGCGTAGACGGGGCGCGGCGCGGGCGCCGGCACGGCGGCCGGCGGCGGGACGCTCGTCACGACCATCGAGCCGGCCGGCAGCGCCGCAGAGCCGGCCGAGGCCGCGCCGGTCATGCCGGCGCCACCACCCGCGCCAACGGCACCGCCCGCCATCGCCATGCCCGTACCCGAAGCCGTGCCCGCATTCCCGCCGAACTGCCCGCCGCTCGCCGCGTTCGCATGCGCGAGCGCGGTTTCGGCCGTCTCGCCGCGTCCGGGAATCACGATCATCCCGTCGTCCGCGTGCGCAAGCGGCACCGCGAGCCACAGCGCCGCGGCGAGCGCGAACGCCCGCGCCATGCGCGTGCCGCGTCCGTCGTTTCCGCGAAGTGCGCCTGTCATCGCCGTGTCCTCGAAGCCGTTGATCCGATTCGCATTCTAGGGAGCCCGGCCGTCGCGCAAACGATGAATAGAGGGGGCCTTTGCCGCGTTATTCGTCCGATTGCCGGTTGCGCCCGACGCCTACCATCGCTGTCATGGAAAAAAGCCCCTTGGGTCGCCATCCGGCGCAAGGGGGCGTGCAGCGCTTCATACGGAGAGACGCACACATGCTGGACAAACTCGATGCCGAATTCGCGTTCGGCCGACAGGCGCTCGACGTGCGCGCCTATCGGCAGGAACTGCTGTCGTCGAACATCGCGAACGCCGACACGCCCGGCTATCAGGCCCGCGACGTCGACTTCGCGTCGACCCTCGCGCGCTCGCTGAAGCAGACCGGCGGCGGCCTCGCGCCGAGCAACGCCGCGCAGCTGCCGATGGCGCAGCCGGCCGGCGTGACGAGCGGGATGACGATGGTGTCGACGGCGCCCGGCCACATGGCCGGCACCGCGAAGCTGATTCCGACGGGCGGCCCGGCCGACGACTACGGTCGCGCGCAGTACCGGATGCCGCTGCAGCCGTCGCTCGACGGCAACACGGTCGATCTCGACGTCGAGCGCGTGCAGTTCGCGAACAATGCGCTGCACTACGAAACCGGGATGACCGTGATGACCCAGCAGATCAAGGCGATGATCGCCGCGATCTCGACGAACTCGTAAGCGCGCGCCGCTTTCGCCCCGAACAAGGAGCCCTCATGCCCTCGTTGATGAACATCTTCGGCGTCGCCGGTTCGGCGCTGTCCGCGCAATCGCAGCGCCTGAACGTCACCGCGTCGAACCTCGCGAACGCCGACAGCGC
This sequence comes from Burkholderia sp. AW49-1, assembly GCF_053427845.1. Taxonomy (NCBI): domain Bacteria; kingdom Pseudomonadati; phylum Pseudomonadota; class Betaproteobacteria; order Burkholderiales; family Burkholderiaceae; genus Burkholderia; species Burkholderia sp. AW49-1. Next base: position 151,089 of record NZ_JBSAXF010000013.1, read on the forward strand.
GACCGGCCCCGACGGCAAGCCGTACAAGGCCAAGCAGGTCGTGTTCGCGACCGATCCGATCGGCGGCGCGCGCACCGCGTCCGGCCAGGGCGTCGGCGGCGTGCGCGTGACCAGGGTGGTCGACGATCCGTCGCCGATGAAGTCGACCTACGACCCGGCGAACCCGGCCGCCGACGCGAATGGCTACGTGCAGATGCCGAACGTCGATCCGGTGCAGGAGATGGTGAACATGATCTCGGCGTCGCGCTCGTACCAGGCCAACGTCGAGACGCTGAACACCGCGAAGACGCTGATGCTCAAGACGCTGACGATCGGCACGTAAGCCGCGCGCCGGGCGTCCTTCCCCACCGAGACCCAGACCCGACAGTTCCGACACAAGGCCACCCAGGATGACTTCCACCAGCACGACGATCGGCAGCAACGGCACCAACGTGTCGACCCTGCCGACCGACACGATGAACACCAACAACGTGTCGACGAACGGCACATCGGCGAGCGACCTGCAGGCGACGTTCCTGAAGCTGCTCGTCACGCAGCTGCAGAACCAGGATCCGACGAGCCCGGTCGACAGCTCGCAGATGACGTCGCAGCTCGCGCAGATCAACACGGTGAGCGGCATCGCGCAGCTGAACACGTCGCTCACGTCGCTGTCGACGCAGCTCGCGGCCGGCCAGCAGACGCAGGCCGCGCTGCTGATCGGCACGAACGTGCTCGCGCCGGGCAACAGCGTCGCGGTGAAGAGCGGCGCTGCGTCGCCGTTCGGCGTGTCGCTCGCGAACGACGTGTCGAACCTGACGATCACCGTGAAGAACAGCTCGGGCGTCGTCGTCAACACGATCAACGCAGGCAAGCAGTCGGCCGGCACGGTGCCGTTCAACTGGACGCCGACCGATGCGGCCGGCAACGCGCTGCCGGACGGCAAGTACACCGTGAGCGCGCAATACACGGGCTCGGACGGCAAGACATATGCGCCGACCGTGCTCGCGGCCGCGCAGGTGCAGAGCGTGATCAAGCAGGCCGACGGCACGGCGGGGCTCGTGCTGTCGAACGGCACGACGGTGGGCTTGACCCAGGTCGCGTCGATCTTCCCGAACACCGCGTCGTCGTCGTCCGGCGGCACGACCACCACCAACTGATCCAGATTTCTCGAAAACGGAGACCGAAATGGGTTATCAACAGGGTCTGAGCGGCCTCGCCGGCGCATCGAACGCGCTCGACGTGATCGGCAACAACATCGCGAACGCGAACACGGTCGGCTTCAAGTCGAGCACCGCGCAGTTCTCCGACATGTACGCGAACTCGGTCGCGACGTCGGTCAACACGCAAATCGGGATCGGTACGACGCTCGCCTCGGTGCAGCAGCAGTTCGGCCAGGGCACGATCAACACGACGAACTCGTCGCTCGACGTCGCGATCAACGGCAACGGCTTCTTCCAGATGTCGAACAACGGCGTGACGACGTACTCGCGCGACGGCACGTTCCAGCGCGACAAGAACGGCTTCATCGTCGACTCGCAAGGCCGTAACCTGATGGGTTACGCGGCCAACACGGGCGGCGTGATCAACACCGCGCAGACCGTGCCGCTGCAGGCGCCGACCAGCAACATCGCGCCGACCGCGACGACCAAGATCACCGGCCAGTTCAACCTGAACTCGCAGGACACGGTGCCGACCAAGACGCCGTTCAGCGCGACCGACACCACGACGTACAACTACTCGACGTCGATCCAGGTGTACGACTCGCTCGGCGGCTCGCAAGCGGTCAACATGTATTTCGTGAAGTCGGCGGCAGGCACGTGGGAAGCCTACGCGGGCGTGCAGGGCGGCACCACGACGGACCTCGGCACGGTCACGTTCAACTCGTCAGGCGCGATCCAGAGCACGACGACGGGCACGCCGGCCGCGCCGACCGCATCGCTCGGCCAGTTCCAGTTCACCGTCCCGAACACCGACGGCTCGGCGACGCCGCAGCAGCTCACGCTCGACCTGACCGGCACCACGCAGTACGGCGGCAAGGACGGCGTGAACAACCTCGCGCAGGACGGCTATGCGAGCGGCACGCTGACGACCTTCTCGATCGGCGCCGACGGCAAGCTGACCGGCAACTACTCGAACGGCCAGACGTCGGTGCTCGGCCAGATCGTGCTCGCGAACTTCAACAACCCGAACGGGCTCGTCAACCTCGGCGGCAACCAGTACGCCGAATCGTCCGCGTCGGGCGTGCCGCAGATTTCGTCGCCGGGCAGCACGAACCACGGTTCGCTGCAGGGCAGCGCGCTCGAGAACTCGAACGTCGATCTCACGTCGCAGCTCGTCAACCTGATCACCGCGCAGCGCAACTACCAGGCGAACGCGCAGACGATCAAGACGCAGCAGACCGTCGACCAGACGCTCATCAACCTGTAATGCGCGGATAACCGGCAGCCATGGACCGACTGATCTACACGGCGATGACGGGCGCGTCGCAGTCGCTCGACCAGCAGGCGATCGTCGCGAACAACCTCGCGAACGCGTCGACGACGGGCTTTCGCGCGCAGCTCGCGACCTATCGCGCGGTGCCGATGAACTTCGGCGACGGCAGCAACATCGACCCGACGACGACGCGCACCTACGTGCTCGCATCGACGCCCGGCGCGGATTACGCACCGGGCCCGATCACGCGCACCGGCAACCCGCTCGACGTCGCCGTGCAGGGCGCCGGCTGGCTGTCGGTGCAGGCCGCCGACGGCAGCGAGGCCTACACGCGTGCCGGCAACCTGCACGTCGACGAAAACGGCCAGCTCGTCAACGCGAGCAACCTGCCGGTGATCGGCAACGGCGGCCCGATCTCGGTGCCGCCGAACGCGGAAGTGACGATCGGCAAGGACGGCACGGTGTCGGCGTTGATGCCGGGCGATCCGCCGACGGCGGTCGCGATCGTCGACCAGATGAAGCTCGTGAACCCGGACCCCGCCACGCTCACGCGCGGCAACGACGGGCTGTTCCGCACCGCCGACGGCAATCCGGCCGATACCGATCCGAACGTGGTCGTCACGCCGAATTCGCTCGAAGGCAGCAACGTGAACCCGGTGACCGCGATGGTCGCGATGATCGACAACGCACGGGCGTTCCAGCTGCAGTCCAAGCTGATCCAGACGGCCGACCAGAACGAGCAGTCGGCGAACCAGCTGCTCAACTTCAGCTGAGCGGCACGGCCCTCGCTACCAGGAGAAGATTCAACATGAACCGATCGCTCTACATCGCCGCCACCGGCATGAATGCGCAGCAGGCGCAGATGGACGTGATCTCGAACAACCTCGCGAACACCAGCACCAACGGCTTCAAGGCGTCGCGCGCGGTGTTCGAGGATCTGCTGTACCAGACCATCCGCCAGCCGGGCGCGAACTCGACGCAGCAGACCGAACTGCCGTCGGGCCTGCAGCTCGGCACCGGCGTGCAGCAGGTCGCGACCGAGCGCCTGTATACGCAGGGCGGCCTCACGCAGACCGGCAACTCGAAGGACGTCGCGATCAACGGCGCGGGCTTCTTCCAGGTGCTGATGCCGGACGGCACGAACGCATACACGCGCGACGGCTCGTTCCAGACCAACGCGCAGGGCCAGCTCGTCACGTCGAGCGGCTACCAGATCCTGCCGGCGATCACCGTGCCGCAGAACGCGCAGTCGCTCACGATCGGCAAGGACGGCGTCGTGTCGGTCACGCAGCCGGGCTCGAGCAACGCGGTGCAGATCGGCTCGCTGCAGATCGCGACCTTCATCAACCCGGCCGGCCTCGAGGCGAAGGGCGAGAACCTGTTCGCCGAGACCACGTCGTCGGGTGCGCCGAACGTGTCGCAGCCGGGCCTGAACGGCGCGGGCGTGCTCAATCAGGGCTATGTCGAGGCGTCCAACGTGAACGTCGTGCAGGAGCTCGTCAACATGATTCAGACGCAGCGTGCGTACGAGATCAACAGCAAGGCCGTGACGACGTCCGACCAGATGCTGCAGACCGTCACGCAGATGAAGAGCTAACCGGAACGTCCCGTCGTCGCCATGAAGCAGGTTCGCCTCCTCCCGTCAGCCTCCGTCCGCGCCGCGTGCGCGGTCGCGGTGGCCGCGCTCGCCGGTTGCGCGCAGATTCCGCGCGACCCGATCATCCAGCAGCCGATGACGGCGCAGCCGCCGGCGCCGATGTCGATGCAGGCGCCCGGTTCGATCTACAACCCGGGCTACGCGGGCCGGCCGCTGTTCGAGGATCAGCGGCCGCGCAACGTCGGCGACATCCTGACGATCGTGATCGCGGAGAACATCAACGCGACCAAGTCGTCGGGCGCGAACACCAACCGCGCGGGCGACACCAGCTTCAACGTGCCGACGGCCGGCTTCCTTGGCGGGCTGTTCGCGAAGGCGAACCTGTCGGCGGCCGGCAACAACAAGTTCGCGGCGACCGGCGGCGCCAGCGCGGCGAACACGTTCAACGGCACGATCACGGTGACCGTCACCAACGTGTTGCCGAACGGCAATCTCGTCGTCAGCGGCGAGAAGCAGATGCTGATCAACCAGGGCAACGAGTTCGTGCGCTTCTCCGGGGTCGTCAACCCGAACACGATCTCGGGCGCGAACTCGGTCTACTCGACGCAGGTGGCCGACGCGCGGATCGAATACTCGGCGAAGGGCTACATCAACGAAGCCGAGACGATGGGCTGGCTGCAGCGCTTCTTCCTCAACATCGCACCGTGGTGACGACGATGCAGCAGCCTCTTTTCCACCGCCTGTCGTCCCGTGTGTCGCGCGTGCCTGCCGTCGCGCGGCTCGCCGCCGCGTTCGTGCTGGCGGCATGCGTGCTCGGCGCGGCGCCCGCGCACGCGGAGCGCCTCAAGGACCTCGCGCAGATCCAGGGCGTGCGCGACAACCCGCTGATCGGCTATGGCCTCGTCGTCGGTCTCGACGGCACGGGCGACCAGACGATGCAGACGCCGTTCACGACGCAGACGCTCGCGAACATGCTCGCGAACCTCGGCATCTCGATCAACAACGGCTCGGCGAACGGCGGCACGTCGTCGCTGAACAACATGCAGCTGAAGAACGTCGCGGCCGTGATGGTGACCGCGACGCTGCCGCCGTTCGCGCGGCCGGGCGAGGCGCTCGACGTGACGGTCTCGTCGCTCGGCAACGCGAAGAGCCTGCGCGGCGGCACGCTGCTGCTCACGCCGCTGAAGGGCGCGGACGGCCAGGTGTACGCGCTCGCGCAGGGCAACATGGCGGTCGGCGGCGCGGGGGCGAGCGCGAACGGCAGCCGCGTGCAGGTGAACCAGCTCGCGGCCGGCCGGATCGTCGGCGGCGCGATCGTCGAGCGCTCGGTGCCGAACGCGATCGCGCAGATGAACGGCGTGCTGCAGCTGCAGCTGAACGACATGGACTACGGCACCGCGCAGCGGATCGTGTCCGCGGTCAATTCGAGCTTCGGCCCGGGCACCGCGACGGCGCTCGACGGCCGCACGATCCAGCTCGCCGCGCCGGCGGATTCCGCGCAGCAGGTCGCGTTCATGGCGCGCCTGCAGAACCTCGACGTGAGCCCGGACAAGGCCGCCGCAAAGGTGATCCTGAACGCGCGCACCGGCTCGATCGTGATGAACCAGATGGTCACGCTGCAAAGCTGCGCGGTCGCGCACGGCAACCTGTCGGTGGTCGTCAACACGCAGCCCGTGGTGTCGCAGCCGGGGCCGTTCTCGAACGGGCAGACGGTGGTCGCGCAGCAATCGCAGATCCAGCTGAAGCAGGACAACGGCGCGCTGAAGATGGTGACGGCCGGCGCGAACCTCGCCGACGTCGTGAAGGCGCTGAACACGCTCGGCGCGACGCCGGCGGACCTGATGTCGATCCTGCAGGCGATGAAGGCGGCCGGTGCGCTGCGCGCCGATCTGGAGGTGATCTAAATGGCAGCCACTCTCCCGAACGCGAACGACCTGACGCAGCGCTTCGCCCTCGACGTGCAGGGCTTCGACGCGCTGCGCGCGCAGGCGAAGCAGTCGCCGCAGGCCGGCGCGAAGGCGGTCGCCGGCCAGTTCGACGCGATGTTCACGCAGATGATGCTCAAGAGCATGCGCGACGCGTCGCCCGACGGCGGGCTGCTCGATTCGCACACGTCGAAGATGTACACGTCGATGCTCGACCAGCAGCTCGCGCAGCAGATGTCGAAGCGCGGGATCGGTGTGGCCGACGCGCTGATGAAGCAGCTGCTGCGCAACGCGGGGCAGGGCACGGGCGGCGACACGGCGGCCGACGCCGGCGCGGCCGGGCTCGGCGCGGTGGGCCTGGGTGCAGCCGGCTCGGGCACGTCGGGCAACGAAGGCAGCCTCGCCGCGATGAACGCGATGGCAAGGGCCTACGCGAACGCGGCGAACAACGGCGGGCTCGCCGGCGCGCGCGGCTACACGGCCGGCAGCGCGCTGACGCCGCCGCTGAAGGGCGCGAGCGGCGCGCAGGACGCCGACGCGTTCGTCGACCGCCTCGCCGGCCCGGCGCAGGCGGCGAGCGCGACCACCGGCATCCCGGCGCGCTTCATCGTCGGCCAGGCCGCGCTCGAATCGGGCTGGGGCAAGCGCGAGATTCGCGCGAGCGACGGCTCGACGAGCTACAACGTGTTCGGCATCAAGGCGAACAAGGGCTGGACGGGCCGCACGGTGTCGGCGCTGACGACCGAATACGTGAACGGCGCGCCGCGCCGCGTCGTCGCGAAGTTCCGCGCGTACGATTCGTACGAGCACGCGATGACCGATTATGCGAACCTGCTGAAGAACAACCCGCGCTACGCGGGCGTGCTGAGCGCGAGCCGCAGCGTCGAGGGCTTCGCGCACGGGCTGCAGAAGGCCGGCTACGCGACCGACCCGAACTACGCGAAGAAGCTGATCTCGATCATGCAGCAGATCGGCTGACGGGGCAGGGGCCGGAACGGCCCCGCCTGCCGCCCATTCTTGCAGTCTTACGGACCGCGCCCGGCACCCCGCCGCGCGCGGTTTCAACGTTTGCGCGAAAAAAACTGGCAATTCGATCTAAACTTTCGGTGAGCACTGCCGCTAAGTGTGTGAGACCTGCAACCGGGCCATGTTCTGGCCCGGTTTTACTGCGCACCGGTCGCCCGGGCGCCCATGACAAGAAAACCGGCTAGCCATGAATATCGAAACGTCGACCGATCCGAGCCTGGATGCGGGCCATTCCGGGCCCGACTACGCCCGCCGCAATCCGCTGGAGATCGGCGTGCAGCTGCGCAACCTCGTGAACCGCGGCGACTTCCTGACCGTCCAGTACCCGGGCGGCCAGCTCGTCACGCGCCTGCTCGAGGTCGACGTCGGCGCGCGTACGTTCACGTTCGACTGGGGCGCGCTGTCCGAGCAGAACGCCGGCATCCTCGGCGCGTCGCATTGCACGTTCGCGGCGGCGCCCGAAGGCGTGCGCGTCGAATTCAGCACGAGCACACCGCGCGAGACGCGTTACGAGGGGCTGCCTGCGTTCGTCGCCGATTTTCCCGACGTGCTGATGTGCATCCAGCGCCGCGAGTACTTCCGCGTCGATGCGCCGATCGTCGATCCGTTCCTGTGCCGCGGCAAGCTGCCGGACGGCGAGAGCTTCGTGTTCGAGGTGCATAACCTGTCGCTCGGCGGCGTCGGGCTGCGCACGGCCGACGAGCGTGTCGAGGCGCTCGAGGTCGGCACGCTGCTGCCGGACGTCGAGCTTGAGCTGACCGGCCACGGCAAGCTGTCGCTCGACCTGCGGCTCGTGTCGCAGCGTTCGACCCAGATGCCGAACGGTTCGCGGCGCTTCCAGCTCGGGTTTCGCTTCATGTCGCTGCCGGGCAGCGCGGAGAACACGCTGCAGCGCCTGATCACGCAGCTCGAGATGAAGCGCCGCTCGCTCGCGCGGGCCTGACGTACGCCCCTCTCGCGGCCCCGCCCGGGGCCGCTTTCGCACCGGTGCCGGCAGCGCCCGCCGGGGCGCTCGACAGACGACGCGCACGCACGCGTCGCATGCGCATTTTTCCCTCAATTTTTCCGATCCGCGGCCGTTATACCGGGAGTCACGCAACCCGGCGGCCGCAGCGCGGCCGGCTCATCAGGATCGCGCATGTCCAACACACTCATGAACCTCGGTGTCAGCGGCCTCAATGCCGCGCTCTGGGGCCTCACGACGACCGGTCAGAACATCAGCAACGCTGCCACGCCCGGCTATTCGGTCGAACGCCCGGTCTACGCGGAGGCGAGCGGCCAGTACACGTCGAGCGGCTACATGCCGCAGGGCGTGAACACCGTCACGGTGCAGCGGCAGTACAGCCAGTACCTGAGCGACCAGCTGAACAGCGCGCAGTCGCAGGGCGGCGCGCTATCGACGTGGTATTCGCTCGTCGCGCAGCTGAACAATTACGTCGGCAGCCCGACGGCCGGGATCTCGACCGCGATCACCGGCTACTTCACCGGTTTGCAGAACGTGGCGAACAGCGCCGCCGATCCGTCGGTGCGGCAGACCGCCATCAGCAACGCGCAGATTCTCGCGAACCAGCTCAACGCGGCCGGCCAGCAGTACGACGCGCTGCGCCAGAGCGTGAATACGCAGCTCACCAGCACGGTGTCGCAGATCAACACGTACACCGCGCAGATCGCGAAACTGAACCAGCAAATCTCGGCGGCGAGCAGCCAGGGGCAGCCGCCGAACCAGCTGATGGACCAGCGCGACCTCGCTGTGTCGAACCTGTCGAGCCTCGCGGGCGTGCAGGTGGTGCGCAACGACAGCGGCTACAGCGTGTTCCTCGCGGGCGGTCAGCCGCTCGTCCTCGCCGACAAGAGCTATCAGCTCGCGGCCGTCACGTCGCCGTCCGATCCGAGCGAGCTGACCGTCGTGTCGCAGGGGATCGCCGGCGCGAACCCGCCGGGCCCGAATCAGGCGCTGCCGGATGCGTCGCTGTCGGGCGGCACGCTCGGTGGCCTGCTCGCGTTCCGCAGCCAGACGCTCAACCCCGCGCAGGCGCAACTCGGCGCGGTCGCGGCCAGCTTCGCCGCGCAAGTCAACGCACAGAACGCGCTCGGCATCGACCTGTCCGGCAAGCCGGGCGGCAACCTGTTCACGGTGGCGGCCCCGTCCGTCTATTCGAACCAGGGCAATACCGGCAACGCGTCGCTGTCCGTCTCGTTCGCCAACGCGTCGCAGCCGACGACGAGCGACTACACGCTGTCGTACGACGGCACGAACTACACGCTGACCGACCGTGCGAGCGGCGCGGTGGTCGACCAGAAGGCAGGGCCGATGCCGCTTTCGCTCGGCGGGCTGAACTTCTCGTTCTCGTCCGGCGCGATGAATGCCGGCGACCAGTTCACCGTGCTGCCGACGCGCGGCGCACTGACGGGTTTCGGCCTCGCGACGACGAGCGGCTCGGCGATCGCGGCCGCGTCGCCGGCCATCACGTCGGCGTCGAGCACCAACATCGGCACCGGCAAGATCGCGCTGAGCGGGGTGAGCGCCGGCTACCAGGTGCCGTCGACCAAGCTGACCTACGACGCGGCGACGAAATCGCTGTCGGGCTTCCCGGTCGGCACCACGGTGACGATCCCGGGCACGCCGCCGACTTCCGTGACGATCAACAATCCGACCGATTCCGTGCCGTACGACCCGTCGACCGGTGCGGCGATGACGATGTCGGGGACGGCCGCCGGGGCGTTGAACGGCGTGACCGTCACGCTGTCGGGCACGCCGTCGGACGGCGATTCGTTCACGATCGGGCCGTACGCGGGCGGCACGAGCGACGGCAGCAACGCACTCGCGCTGTCGCAGCTCGTCAACGCGAAGACGCTCGGCGGCGGCACGACGACGCTCACGGGCGCGTATGCGAACTACGTGAACAACATCGGCAACACCGCGAGCCAGCTCAAGTCGTCGAGCACCGCACAGACGGCGCTGGTCGGCCAGATCACGTCCGCGCAGCAGTCGGTGTCGGGCGTGAACCAGAACGAGGAAGCCGCGAACCTGATGCAGTACCAGCAGCTCTACCAGGCGAACGCGAAAGTGATCCAGACGGCGTCTTCGCTGTTCCAGACCGTGCTGGGCCTGTTCAGCTGACCGGATTCGAGAGGATAGAAACGATGCGGATTTCCACGACCCAGTTCTACCAGCTGAACGTCGGCCAGATGAACGATCAGCAGGCCCAGCTCGCGCAGCTCTACCAGCAGATCTCGAGCGGCGTGAGCCTGACGACGCCGGCCGACAACCCGGTGGGCGCGGCACAGGCCGTGCAGTTGTCGATGACGTCGGCCACGCTGTCGCAGTACGCGGCGAACCAGAGCACGGCGCTCGCGTCGCTGCAGGCCGAGGACCAGACGCTGCAGAGCGTCGGCACCGTGCTCGGCAGCGTTCAGTCGGTGATCGTGCGCGCCGGCGACGGTTCGCTCGCCGACAGCGACCGTGCGGCGCTTGCGACGCAGCTCGAGGGCTATCGCGACCAGTTGATGTCGCTCGCGAACGCGACGGACGGCGCGGGCAACTACCTGTTCGCCGGCTTCAAGAATGCGGCGGCGCCGTTCACGAAGAACGCGGCCGGCGGCATCAGCTACGTCGGCGATACGGGCACGCGCACGGTACAGATCGACGATTCGCGCAGCGTGCCGCAGGGCGATTCGGGCCTCTCGGTGTTCATGTCGGTGCAGGCGCTGGGCAGCTCGCCGGTCCAGGCGGCCGGCGCGAGCAACACGGGCACGGCCACCATCGGCAACGTCACGGTGACGGACCCGTCGGCCGCGACGAACGGCCACCAGTTCACGATCACCTTCGGCGGCACGGCGGCCGCGCCGACCTACACGGTGACCGACAATACGGCGTCGCCGCCGACGACCACGCCCGCGCAGGCCTACACGTCGGGCACCGCGATCGCGCTCGGCAGCGGGATGAAGGTGGCCGTGTCGGGCACGCCGGCGGTCAACGACACCTTTTCGGTCACGCCCGCGCCGCAGGCAAGCGGGGTCGACGTGTTCTCGACGCTCGATTCGATGATCACGGCGTTGAAGACGCCCGTCACCGGCAACCAGACGGCGAGCGCCGCGCTGTCGAACGCGATGGGCACGGCCGCGACGAAGATCAACAACTCGATGCGCAACGTCACGACGGTGCTGGCGTCGGTCGGCGGCCGCGAGCAGGAAGTCAAGGCGATGCAGGTCGTCAACCAGACCGCGGCGTTGCAGACGACCAGCAACCTGTCGGACCTGACCAGCACCAACATGGTGACGACGATCAGCCAGTACCTGCAGGTGCAGAACGCGCTGAGCGGCGCGCAGAAGGCGTATGCGCAGCTGCAGAACATGTCGCTGTTCCAGTACATCAATCCGTGATCCCCACGACGTCCGTCACGATGTGAGCGCCCGCTTACACCGTGGCGGGCGCAGGCCGGCCGCCGTCGGCCTTCATCGGCGCGATCGTGCCGTCCGGCACCCCGCCCGGCGGGCACGACCACGGCGCCGCACCGCGCCACCGCCGCGCCGGCGGTTCGCGCTTGCCAGCCCCATTTCCGCTCCGTAAACTCGCGCCAGATTCCAGACCGGCGCACCGTCCGCAGCCGGCGTTCGACAGGAGCCCTTTTCCCCATGTCCGATTCCTACTTCCCGCGCTGGCGGGTGCAACCGACCGGCGCCGCCTCGCGCGTGGTCGGCCCCGACGAACGCCTCGCGTGGCCGCAGATGGTCGCGATGGGCGTGCAGCACGTCGTCGCGATGTTCGGGTCGACCGTGCTCGCGCCGCTGCTGATGGGCTTCGACCCGAACCTGTGCATCTTCATGTCGGGCATCGGCACGCTGCTGTTCTTCGTGCTGGTCGGCGGCCGCGTGCCGAGCTACCTCGGTTCGAGCTTCGCGTTCATCGGCCTCGTGATCGCCGTGACGGGCTACGGCGGCAGCGGGCCGAACCCGAACATCCCCGTCGCGCTCGGCGGGATCGTCGCATGCGGCGTCGTGTACGTCGCGCTCGGCGCGCTGGTGCAGGCGATCGGCACGCGCTGGATCGAGACGCTGATGCCGCCCGTCGTCACCGGCGCGGTGGTCGCGGTGATCGGGCTGAACCTGGCGCCGATCGCGGTCAAGGGCGTGTCGGCATCGACCTTCGACTCGGTGATGGCGCTCGTCACGGTGCTGTGCGTCGGCGGCGTCGCGGTGTTCGCGCGCGGGATGATGCAGCGCCTGCTGATCCTCGTCGGGCTGGTGATCGCGTACGTGATCTATGCGATCGCGACCAACGGGATGGGCCTCGGCAAGCCGGTCGATTTCTCGATCGTCGCGCGCGCCGCGTGGTTCGGCGTACCGAGCTTCCGTGCGCCGGTCTTCGATCCGCACGCGATGCTGATGCTCGCGCCGATCGCGGTGATCCTGGTCGCGGAGAACCTCGGCCACATCAAGGCGGTGAGCGCGATGACGGGCACCAACCTCGACCGCTACGTCGGTCGCGCGTTCATCGGCGACGGGCTCGCGACGATCGTGTCGGGCAGCGTCGGCGGCACGGGCGTGACCACCTACGCGGAGAACATCGGCGTGATGGCCGTCACGCGGATCTATTCGACGCTGGTGTTCGCGATCGCCGCGCTGATCGCGATCGGGCTGGGCTTCTCGCCGAAGTTCGGCGCGGTGATCCAGACGATTCCGGGCCCGGTGCTCGGCGGCGTGTCGATCGTCGTGTTCGGGCTGATCGCGGTGACGGGCGCGCGGATCTGGGTCGTCAACAAGGTCGACTTCTCCGACAACCGCAACCTGATCGTCGCGGCCGTCACACTGGTGCTCGGCGCCGGCGACTTCTCGCTGAAGTTCGGCGGCTTCGGGCTCGGCGGGATCGGCACCGCCACGTTCGGCGCGATCATCCTGTACGCGATCCTGCGCAAGGAAAAGGAACCGGGCCCGGTGGTCTGACCTTGGCAGCGGGCGGTGCAATGCCGCCCGCCGGCACGTCGTTACGCGCCGATATTCGACTGCGCTTGCAGCCACGCGCAGAACTGCGCGACGAGCGGATCGCCGGCCGGCGCGCCCGGCGCGATCCACCAGTAGCTGCGCGTCGCGATGCGCGGCCCGGGCAGCGGCATCACGAGGCGGCCGCTCGCGAGCTCGTCGTCGATCAGCGGCAGCGGGCCGAGCGCGACGCCCAGCCCGTCGACGGCCGCCTGCAGCGCCAGGTAGAAGTGATCGAACGACTGCCGCTTGCGCCCCTTCATCGTCACGCCGGCCGCCGCGAACCAGTCGCGCCAGCCTTCCGGCCGCGTATCCGAATGCAGCAGCACGTGCCGCGCGAGATCGTCCGCCCGGGCGATCGGCGCGCGCTTGAGCAGCGCGGGGCTGCAGACCGGAATCACGCTTTCGTCGAGGAAGTGGCCGCTCGTGCACTTCGGCCAGTGGCCGGGGCCGCGGCGGATCGCGACGTCGAAACCGTCGAGCATGTCGAGCGGCGCATTCGACGTGGACAGCTTCAGCTCGACGTTCGGCACGTCGCGCTGGAACCGCGACAGGCGCGGCAGCAGCCATTTCATCGCGAAGGTCGGCAGCGCATTGATGCGCAGCACGCGCGCGGCACCGGTGTTGCGCAGCTGCTCGGTGGCGAGCGCGATGCTGTCGAACGCGGCACGGACGGTATCCAGATAGCGGCGGCCTTCGTCGGTGAGCTTCACGCGCTTGCCGTAGCGGTGGAACACCGGCTTGCCGAGCCACGCCTCGAACCCGGCGATCTGCCGGCTGATGGCACCGTGAGTCACATGCAGCTCGTCGCCGGCGGCGCTGAAGCTTTCGTGTCGTGCCGCTGCTTCAAAGGCCCGAAGCGCGGAAAAGGGCGGGAGGTCGCGTGCCATGCTTGTGATTCTAGATCACAAGGGCGTGCCGATAAAATCGTTTTGCCGGGGTGCGCAACGGCGGTAATCTCGGGACACCGTTTGATGAGGAGCCCCATGCATTCCGTTTCTCCGCCGCCCGCGGCATCCCCGCGCCGGATCGGCCTCGCCGAGCTGTTCACCGGCTTCCTGTCGCTCGGCCTGATGTCGTTCGGCGGCGCGCTGCCGTTCGCGCGGCGCACGATCGTCGACGAGCGCAAATGGCTCACCGCCGACGAATTCACCGACCTGCTCGGGCTGTGCCAGTTCCTGCCGGGCGGCAACGTGATCAACCTGTCGGTCGCCGTCGGCATGCGCTTTCGGGGCGTCGCGGGCGCGTTCGCCGGCATTCTCGGGCTGATCGCGGGCCCGACGCTCGTGGTCGTCGCGCTCGGCGTGCTGTATGCGAAGACGCAGGGCGATCCGCGCGTGCAGCACCTGTTCGGCGGGCTTGCCGCCGCGGCCGCGGGCCTGCTCGTCGCGATGGCCGTGAAGGTCGTGAAACCGCTGCGGCACGCACCGCGCACCGCGGCCGGCATCGCGGCGCTCGCGTTCGTCGCGATCGCGGTGCTGCGCGTTCCGCTCCTGACCACGATGCTGGTGCTGACGCCCCTGAGCATCTGGCTCGCGTCGCGGCGCCGCGATACGCCTGCACCGCAGCACGCCGCCGCGCGCGACGGAGGCCGGTCATGAACGACACGCTGATCGCGATCGCGACGATCTTCAGCCAGCTTTCGTTGCTCGCATTCGGCGGCGGCAACACGATCTTGCCGGAGATGCAGCGGCAGGTCGTCGACGTGCACCACTGGATGAGCGCGCACGAGTTCACGGCGCTGTTCGCGCTCGCGCAGGCGGCGCCGGGGCCGAACATGATGATCGTGTCGCTGGTCGGCTGGCACGTGGCCGGCTGGGCCGGGCTGCTGGTCGCGTCGATCGCGAAGTTCGGGCCGTCGTCGCTCGTCACGGTGCTGGCGCTGCACGCGTGGGAGCGCTTTCGCGACCGGCCATGGCGCCGCTACGTGCAGCAGGGGCTGATGCCGGTCACGGCCGGGCTCGTCGCGGCCAGCGCGGTGCTGATCTCGGAAGCGTCGAACCGCACCGCGATCCAGTGGGGCATCACCGCCGCATGCGCCGTGCTCGCGTGGCGCACGCGCATCCATCCGCTCTGGCTGCTGGCGGTGGGCGCGCTGATCGGGCTCACCGGCATCGGCCAGTGAGCGAAGGACAAGCCATCTCCCCGTCCCGCATACTGGCGCGAATATTCACGGGAGGATCGATGGATCTCGACGGCGCCAGCCGCAATCTCACTGTCGCCGCGTTGCTCACGCTGTCCGGCGGCTACCTCGACGCGTACACGTACGTCGGTCACGGCCACGTGTTCGCGAACACGATGACCGGCAACGTCGCGCTGCTCGGTATCAACCTGTCGGCCGGCGAATGGGCGGCCGCGCTGCATCACGTGCCGCCGCTCGGCGGCTTCGTGGTCGCGGTGTTCGTCGCGCACCTGCTCGGTCTCGCCGCGCGGCGCGGCTGGATGCGCCACACCGCGTTCGCGAGCCTGATCGTCGAGATCGCGTTTCTCGGCATTGCCGCGAGCGGGCTCGTCGGCGCATCGAGCGCGTGGCTGATTCCCGGCATCTCGTTCGTTGCGACGCTGCAGACGCTGTCGTTCACCCATCTCGAGGAACTGTCGTACACGTCGGTGATGACGACCGGCAACCTGCGGCGCGCCGCGCAGAAGCTGTTCGTCGGGCTGATTCCGCGCTACGACGCGGGCGCGCTGCACGACTCGGCGCTGCTCGCGACGATCAGCTTCTGCTTCCTGGGCGGCGCCGTGGCCGGCGGCTTCGTGACGCGGCTCGTGCCGGAGGTCGCGCTGTGGGGCGCGGTGCTGCTGCTTGCGGGCGCGTTCGCGGAGATCGTGCGGCGGGCGCGGCGGGCGGGCGATGGGAGTGATCGTGGCGATGGGACGGCCGGCAACGGCAGCACCGGCGGCGACGCCGACGGCCGCAACCCCGACGGCGGGGCGCCGCGGCCTGCCTGACGTGTGCAGGGCCGCCACCATGCGGCCTGCCGGTGCGCTGCGTGACCGAATCACCGGTTCGTCGCGTCACCGACCCGCGACACGACCCGAACGCCAGCCGGCTGCCCCGGCCGATCCTTACAGCACCCGCCCTCGTTTCGCCATCGCCGCACTCCGCGTCCGTCACGCGAGCGGCAAGCCTGGTGCGGGAACCGTTGTTCCAGGGCGACAATCGCGCGTTACCGCGCATTTCAATTTCTTTCAGGGCGCGCACTGGTCTTATGATTCAGCCCACATCGCGCGCGCCATGAACGTGCGCGATCGCCACCCGGCTGCGCACGCGGCCGGCCATGAATGGAGACACCTACAAAAAGGAAAGCTCATGAAGCAGACCACCCGACTCGCAGCCATCGCAGGGGGCGCGGCGCTGGCCTTCGCCAGCCAGTACGCAGCAGCACAAAGCTCGGTCACGCTCTGGGGCGTCGCCGACGTCAGCGTCCGCTATCTGACCAACGCAAACGCCAAGAACGACGGCCTGCTGTCGATGACCAACGGCGCGATCACCAACAGCCGCTTCGGCATCTATGGCACGGAAGACCTCGGCGGCGGCCTGAAGGCCCTGTTCAACCTCGAAAGCGGCGTGAACCTGCAGAACGGTGCATTCGCCGACAGCGGCCGCCTGTTCAATCGCGCGGCGTACGTCGGCCTGCAGAGCCCGTACGGCACGGTGACCCTCGGCCGCCAGAAGACCCCGCTGTTCGACCTGCTGTCGGACACCTACGATCCGCTGACGGTCGGCAACTACCTCGAAAACGCGTGGCTGCCGGTCGCGCTGGGTGGCGGTCTGTACGCGGACAACCAGATCAAGTACACGGGCAAGTTCGCGGGCCTCACCGCGAAGGCGATGTACTCGACGGGCACGAACTACGAGTCGACCGGCGCGGGCGGCTTCTCGGGCCAGATCCCGGGCTCGCTCGGCAAGGGCAATGCATGGGGCGTGTCGCTGTCGTACGTGATGGGCCCGCTCAGCATCGCGGCCGGCGCGCAGCAGAACAGCGACAACTCCGCACGCAAGCAGACGATCTACCACGCGAACGTCGTGTACGCGTTCAGCAAGGCGAAGGTCTATGCGGGCTACCTGCGCTCGAAGGACGACACCGGTTTCGTCGACAGCCTGCTCGCGCAGCAGTCGATTCCGGTCGCGAAGGGCACGGGCCGGATCGACGACGGTCCGTTCGCGGGCGTGAGCTGGCAGGTCAGCACGCCGCTGACGCTGACCGGCGCGTTCTACTACGACCACATGCGCAACGCGATGACCACGAACGGCACGCTCGCGAGCGGCAACCGCTACGCGATCGTCGGCATCGCCGAATACGCGCTCAGCAAGCGCACGGAAGTCTACGGCACCATCGACTTCAACAAGACGAACGGCGCGGCGAACGTCGAACTGCCGGGTCGCAGCAACCAGACCGGCATCGCGATCGGCCTGCGCAATATCTTCTGACGAAAATCGGAACGCACGCGCCGGCCCAGGCTCGGCGCGCATCGCAGAGGCTCCCGCGGGAGCCTCTTTTTTTCGTCACGCGACCTTCATGCGCGCGAACGACCATTCAGCGATCGCTCCATCGGGCACGGCCTGCCCGTAAGGATTCCGTCGGCATTCCAGAACATACTTTGACAGTGCGCGCGAAGCGATTCCGCTACGCTGCGTGCAGGGCCCGCCGTGTGCCGCAACGCACGCGCGGGCGTCGTTCCGGCGCGCGTTTCGCGTGCGGCCGGCCTGGTGCGTAACTTGTGTATCCGGTGATGACAAACACGGTCTGCCGGTTTTTTTTCGTGGGACGATGCGCTCACGATTTTCTTGAAAGGGGATGACGATGGGTATCCTGAATACCGTGGGTGAAATCGCTGGCGCGGTGGCAGCCGTCGAGGCGGCCGAGAAGGTCGATCCGGATGCGGGCCTGCTGACCAAGGCGGCGGCAGCCGTCGCCGGCTTCAAGGGCGCCGAGGCAATCGAAGGCATGCTCGAGAAGAAGGAAGAGCAGCCGCAGCAGGCGGACGATACGCAGGCGACCGACGGCAGCGACACGTCGCAGGCCTGAGCATGGCGGCCGGTCTCGCCGCAGGTGCGCCGTTCGCGCACCCGGACGGACCGGTGCCGCGCGGCCGGCAGGCCGGGCATGTGGTCGATCGGTGACGCATGGCACACCCGGCAGCTGGTTTGACCGGCGAGAGGCGACGTCTCTCGCCTTTTTTTATGGCGCGCGCGTCCTGCGGCGCCACGTTCCGCACGAACTCCGGAATCTTGTTATCGTGCCGTCATCCGAACTGCGATGAGGGCTTGCGATGGATTTCGACTACGACCTGTTCGTCATCGGGGCCGGCTCCGGCGGCGTGAGGCTCGCCCGGATGTCGGCGTCATACGGCGCGCGCGTCGGCATAGCGGAAGAAGAGCAGATCGGCGGCACCTGCGTGCTGCGCGGCTGCATTCCGAAGAAACTGCTCGTCTACGCATCGCACTATCCGCACGAGCTCGAGGACGCGAAGGGCTTCGGCTGGACCTTCGGCGCCGGCACGCTCGACTGGCCCGCGCTGATCGCCGCGAAGGATCGCGAGATCAACCGGCTCAGCGATATTTACATCGACCTGCTGCGGCAATCCGGCGTCGCGATGCACGCAGGGCGCGCGACCCTCGTCGACGCGCATACGGTCGCGATCGGCGATCGCACGATCCGCGCGCGCCACATCGCGATCGCGACCGGTTCGCGCCCGTCGCTGCCGCCGCGGCCCGGCATCGAGCATGCGATCACGTCGCGCGAGGCGCTGTCGCTCGCGACGCTGCCCGCACGCATCGCGGTGGTCGGCGGCGGCTATATCGCGGTCGAGTTCGCGGGCATCTTCAACGGCGTCGGCAGCCAGGTCGATCTGTTCTATCGCGGCGAGAAGATCCTGCGCGGCTTCGACGACGACGTGCGGCAATTCCTGACCGACGAAATGACCAGGCAAGGCGTCGCGATCCATGCGCGCGCCGTGGTCGAATCGATCGCGCGCGCGGACGACGGCACGCTCTCCGTGCGTGTCGGCGACGCGCAGCACGGGCCGTACGACGCGGTGCTCTATGCGACCGGCCGCGTGCCGAACGTGGACGGGCTCGGGCTCGAACGGGCGGGTGTCATGCTCGACGCGCGCGGCGCGATCGCCGTCGATGCGTATTCGGCGACGTCGGTGCCTTCGATCCATGCGATCGGCGACGTCACGTCGCGGCCGCAGCTCACCCCGGTGGCGACCCGCGACGGTGGCCTGCTCGCGCGGACGCTGTTCGGCGGCGCGCGCGTCGCGGCCGATCACGATTACGTGCCGTCGGCCGTGTTCAGCCAGCCCGAGGTCGCGACGGTCGGCCTGACCGAGGCCGATGCGCGTCGCCTGCACGACGAGATCGACATCTACCGCACGTCGTTCAAGGCGTTGCGCCACACGCTGTCGGGCCGCGACGAGCGCACGCTGATGAAGCTCGTGGTCGCACGCGACAGCCAGCGTGTGATCGGTGCGCACATGGTCGGCCGCGACGCGGGCGAGATCATCCAGGGCATCGCGATCGCGATTCGCGCGGGTGCGACGAAGGCGCAGTTCGACGACACGATCGGCATTCACCCGACCGCGGCCGAGGAATTCGTGACGATGCGACAGAAAGTGGCCGACTGACCGCAACCGGCGCGCCGGCTCGCGGGCCGGCGCACGCGCCGTCGCTGCACGAGGTATCGCGGATGTGCAGTTGTTCCGAATAAACGTCAATTCTTCTCAAGTAAGCCCGTCTCAATAATCAGTCTTGGTATGATCGGCCAAAATCATATACGGGGCCGATCATGCGCGATCAACAGCGCAGTAAGCAAAATCACGGGGTAGCCGGTGCACGCGAGGTGGTCGATCCATGCGCCGCGCGTTCGCGTCTTGCCGCAGCACGTTCGTTGCGCGCACTTTCCCTTTGCATGCCGTCCTCTCCATCGCCATCCGGGCGCTGAGGCGGCGCGCGCCCCAACCGTTTCGATTGCCGCATCGACCGCCGGCTCGTCAACGAGCCGGCATGCCCGTTCCGGGCAATCTTTTCATGCAAGGAGACCAGCAGTGAACATTCAGACACGACGCACCGTTCTCGTGGCGGCCGCGCTCGTCGCGGCGCTGTCAGGCTGCGCGACCGAATCGTCGCGCACGCTCGACGTGCCGGCCGTAAGCAGCGCTCAGAAGCCGTATGCGGGCAAGCCCGTCGCGATCGCGGTCGGCAAGTTCGACAACCGTTCGAGCTACATGCGCGGCATCTTCTCGGACGGCATCGACCGCCTCGGCGGACAGGCGAAGACCATCCTCGTCACGCGCCTGCAGCAGAGCCACCGCTTCAACGTGCTCGATCGCGAGAATCTCGACGAGATCAAGCAGGAAGCGGGCTTCATGAAGAAGGCGCAGGCCGTGAAGGGCGCGAACTACGTCGTGACCGGCGACGTGACCGAGTTCGGCCGCAAGGACGTCGGCGATCACCAGCTGTTCGGCATCCTCGGCCGCGGCAAGACGCAGGTCGCGTATGCGAAGGTGAACCTGAACATCGTCGACACGACGACGTCCGAAGTCGTCGCGTCGAGCCAGGGCGCGGGCGAATTCAGCCTGTCGAACCGGGAAGTGATCGGCTTCGGCGGCACGGCCGGTTACGACTCGACGCTCAACGGCAAGGTGCTGGACCTGGCGATCCAGGAAGCCGTGAATCATCTCGTCGACCAGGTCGACGCCGGCACGCTGAAGGCGCCGCGGTAAGCGGCGCAGCCATTGCAGCAGCGCGCGCCGGGGCCGGCGCCGCGCTGGACCGATTGACAACGACATCAAAAGAGAACAGACCATGAAACGGGGTAACTGGCTGCCGGCGACGGCCGCCGCCTTGCTGCTCGCCGGCTGCGCGAGCTCCACGCCGCCGCTTTACCAGTGGACCGGCTATCAGCCGCAGGTGTACGAGTACTTCAAGGGGCAGAAGTCGCCGCAGGAGCAGATCGACGCGCTCGAAAAGGCGCTGCAGGAGATTCGCGCGAAGGGCAAAATGCCGCCGCCGGGCTTCCATGCGCATCTGGGGATGCTGTATGCGAGCGTCGGCAACGAGCAGCAGGCCGAGCAGGAACTGCAGGCCGAGAAGCAGTCGTTCCCGGAATCGTCGACCTTCATGGATTTCCTGATGAAGAAAAAGACCGGCGCGTCGCAGACCGCGGATCAGAAGCCGGCCGCCCAGGCGATCGCCGGCCAGAAGGACACTGCCCCGACCACCGCCAAACAGTAACGCGCCCGCCATGTTCAAGACACTCTCATTCAAGCTGATGTCCGTGCTGTCGATCGTCGCGCTGCTGAGCGCGTGCGCGCAGCCGGTGAAACGACCCGACTACACCGCGTTCAAGAAGAGCCAGCCGCGCTCGATCCTCGTCCTGCCGCCCGTCAACGAGACGTCCGACGTCGCGGCGACCTACGGGATGCTGTCGCAGATGACGCTGCCGCTCGCCGAATCCGGCTACTACGTGGTGCCGGTCGCCGTGATGGACGAGACGTTCAAGCAGAACGGCCTGACCAACGCGGCCGAGATCCAGCAGACGCCGCCCGCGAAGCTGCGCGAGATCTTCGGTGCGGATGCCGCGCTGTATTCGAAGGTGTCGCAGTACGGCACCGTCTACCGGATCCTTGCGAGCGCAACGGTCGTGTCGGCCTCGGCGAAGCTCGTCGACCTGCGTACCGGCGACGTGCTGTGGCAGGGCCGCGCGAGCGCGAGCAGCGACGAGGGCGGCAACAATGGCGGTGGCGGCCTGATCGGCATGCTGGTGACGGCAGCGGTCAAGCAGATCGCAAATACGCTGATGGACCAGAGCCATGACGTCGCCGCGTTCACCAGCACGCGGCTGCTGTCGGCCGGGCCGCCCAACGGGCTGCTGTACGGTCCGCATTCGCCGAAGTACGGGACGGACTGATCGGGCATGTCGCACGCAGTGCGTGGACACGGCATGTGCCCGACGCACCGATGTCATGCGATTCGATTGCACGGCCGCGCTTGTTGCGCGGCCGTTTTTCGTTTCGCTCCGATGCGGCCCGCTCAATGCATGCCGAACGCGTCGAGCAGCCGGTACCAGCTCATCGCGAGCACGAGCGCCGGCGTGCGCAGCGTCGCGCCGCCGGGGAAGTCGCGATGCCGGATCTTGCCGAACAGGTCGAAGCGGCTCGCCTGGCCGTCGATCGCCTCGGCGATGAGCTTGCCCGCGAGCGCGGTCGTGTTCACGCCGTGCCCCGAGAAGCCCTGCGCGAAATACATCGTCGGCGCGACGCGCCCGAAGTGCGGCGCGCGGTTCATCGTGATGTCGACGAAGCCGCCCCATGCGTAGTCGACCTTGACGTCCGCGAGCTGCGGGAACGTCTTCAGCATGTCCGCGCGCATCGCCGCAGCGAGATCGCGCGGTTCCCGCGTCGAATAGCTGACCTTGCCGCCCCACACGAGCCGCGTGTCGGGCGCCGGCCGGAAATAGTCGAGCACGAAGCGGCTGTCGCAGATCGCCGCGCGCGCGGGCATCAACGCGGCGGCGCGCGCTTCGCCGAGCGGCTCGGTGGCGATCACGTAAGTGCCGACCGGCATGATCTTCTTCGACAGCGCGGGCGCGAGCGTGCCGACGTACGTATTGCACGCGAGCACGACGAAGCGCGCGCGCACCTGCCCCTGGGCGGTTTCGACGAGGTGGCCGCCCGACACGTCGCGCACGCGCGTCACGCAACTGTCCTCGTGGATCCGCACGCCGGCGTCGGCGGCCGCACGCGCGAGCCCGAGCGTGTAGTTCAGCGGATGCAGGTGGCCGCTGTCGGGGTCGTACAGGCCGCCGCGATAGCGCGCCGACTGCACGTAGTCGCCGAGCTCGTCCGCTTCGACGAATTGGAAGCGGTCGTAGCCGAAGCGTTTCGCGGCCTCGTCGCGCCAGCGCTTCAGCGCATCGGCGTCGCGCTCGGTGTTCGCGGCGGTCAGGTAGCCGGGCATGAGCGCGCAGTCGATGTCGTGCCGCGCGATGCGCGACTTCACGAGCGACAGCGTTTCGAGCCCCATGTCCCAGATCCGCTTCACGTCGCCTTCCGGCATGAAGTTGCCGAACGTGTCGATGCCGCATGCGAAGCCGCCGATCAGCTGGCCGCCGTTGCGCCCGCTCGCCGCCCATCCGACCCGCGACGCTTCGAGCACGGTCACCGAATGGCCGCGCTCGGCGAGGTTGAGCGCGGCGGACAAACCGGTGAGGCCCGCACCGATCACGCACACGTCGGCGTCGATCGCGCCGGCGAGCGGCGCATGGCGGGTCGTATCGTTGGCGGTCGCCGCGTAATACGACGCGACGTGCGGCTGGTTGGCGAATGTCTGCATGATCAGGAAAACGAATGAAGGGGCTCAGAACAGCTCGCGCACGCGGTGATACAGCATCCCGAGTTCGAGCGCGGGCTGCCGCCACGCGTCGCCGCCGGGAAAGCGCCGGTGGCGCAACTGCGCGAACAGATCGAACGCGCGGGTGTCGCCCGCGATCGCGCCGGCGATCGCGCGTCCGGCGATGCCGGTCAACGCGACGCCGTGCCCGCTGAAGCCCTGGACGTAGAAGAAGTTCGGATCGAGCGCGCCGAAGTCCGGCGCGCGGTTGCGCGTGACGTCGACGAAGCCGCCCCATGCGTGGTCGACGCGCACGTCGGCGAGCTGCGGAAACACGCCGACCATGCGCTGACGGATCGTTTCGGCGAGCGTGTCGGGCGACGCGCCCGCGGAGTTCGCGCGGCCACCGAACAGCATGCGATGGTCGGCGGACAGCCGGAAATAGTCGAGGAAGAAGTTGTTGTCGCACACGGCTTCGCGCTGCGCGATCAGCGCGTCGGCGCGCGCGCGGCCGAGCGGTTCGGTCGCGATGATGTACGACGCGATCGGCGCGATGCGCGCGGCGGTGGCGGCCGGCAGGATGCCGCCGGGGCCCGCGTTGCAGCACGACACGACGAAGCGGCAGCGCACTTCGCCCGACGGCGTGCGCACGACCGGCCGCGCGCCGCGCACGACGTCGAGCGCGGGCGTGTGCGCATGGAGCGCGACGCCTTCGCGGCGCGCGGCGTCGGCGAGGCCGAGGCAATACTTGAGCGGATGCAGGTGGCCCGACAGCGGATCGTAGACGCCCGCCAGATAGCGGGACGACGCGATGCGCGCACGGATCGCACCGGTGTCGAGCCACGACAGCGAGGGATGGCCCCAGCGCGACGTCGCGGCATCCATCCATGCGCGCAGGTCGTCGATGCGGCGCGGCTTCGTCGCGACCGTCAGGTAGCCGCGCGTGAAGTCGCAGTCGATGCCGTGGCGCGCGATGCGCTCGGCGATCAGCGCGACGCCGTCGAGCGACAGTGACCACGCGGCACGCGCACCGGCGGCACCGAGCTGCCGCTCGATCACCTCGTCTTTCGCGAAGCCCGTGATCGCCTGGCCGCCGTTGCGGCCGGACGCGCCCCAGCCGGGCCGGTGCGCATCGATCACGGCGACCGACAGCCCGCGCGCGCGGCAATCGAGCGCCGTCGACAAGCCCGCGAAGCCCGCGCCGATCACGCACACGTCGACGTCGATCGCGTCTTCCAGCGCCGGGGCGCCGGCCGCGGGATCGTCGACCGCGGGGCGCGCGGCGGTCGCTTCGTAGTACGAGTCGCGCGCGAGCGCGTCGGCGCGGGCGGTGAAAGACTGCGTCATCAAACCGACTCCCTCGAGGACGGCCGGCGCCAGTGCGCGACGCACCGCGATCCGGCCGGGTGAAACGATGCGGGGCGCCATGCACGCGGCACGGCGTCCCGCGTGGCCCGCATCAGAACGAATAGATGAACTGCGTCGCGAGCAGGTCGTTGGACTTGCCGTACGAACCGTCGTTGCGCAGGAACACCTTGTTGTTCGCCCAGTCGTGCCGGTATTCGACCTTCACGGTGATCTGCTGGGTCGGATAGAACAGCAGGTCGAGCGCGACATCCTGGCGCACCGCGCCCTTGCACTCGAAGCCCAGGCCGCCGCCGGCCTTCGACATCGCGAGGCAATCCGCGTCGACGCCGAAGCCGTTGTTCGGATCCATCCCGTTGCCGTTCAGCGCGATGCCGCCACCGCCGCCGCCGTTCTTCGTGTTGGCGAGCAGGTCGTAGCGCAGCGTCACGCCCATGCGGCCGACCACCGGCGCGTTGAACTTGCGGTGCGCGAGCAGCGACAGACCGTACCACTGCGCGAGCCCGCCGTTGAACGCCGCATGCTGCTGCCGGCCGTAGTCGATTTCGGCGTTGTACTGAACGTCGGCGAGCGTGTAGGTCGCGTCGAGTTCGCCGAAGAAGAACGAACCATAGGCGCTCGGCGCTGCACCGCCCGGGCCGTAGTGCACGACGCCCTGATCGTCGATCGCGCTCGCCAGTGTCTGCCGCCCGATGTTGAACGATCCGCCGATATCGAGCGCGCTCGACCACGTGTAGTCCGCGCGCGCGGTGAAGGTCGGCACCTTGTTGCTCGTGCTGATCGGGTCGCCGAGCGCATTGGTGCCCGTCTGCGTGACCGAGCCGTACGTGCGGTACTGCTCGTTGCCGAGGAAGAACTTCCACGCCCAGTTGCCCTTCGTGTAGTTCGCGCCGACGCCGACGTAGCTGCCCGGATCCGAGAAATCGTACAGCAGGTTGTGCGTGAGCGTGAGCATCTGGTTCGACTGCTGCACCTCGTAGCCGCCGAAGCTCGGGATCAAACCGGCGACGAGCGTCGTCGACGCGGTGATCGGCACGTTGACGACCGCCGTGTTCAGCAGGTTGTCGGTGATCGAGCCGCGCGAGTTCTGCAGCAGCGTGATGCCGTTGCCGCGGTTCGGCATCAGCGTGATCTCCGCCGACGGCGCCATCGGGCCGACGCCGAAGGTCTTCTTGATGTCGAGGTAGAGATCGCCGAACGTGCTGTTGAAGTAGTTGTACGCGTTCTCGTGGTTCGCGAACAGGAACGACGACGTGCCGGCCGCGCGGTTGTAGATGTAGGTCGGGTCGATGTAGCCCGTGACCGACAGGCCCGCGAGCGGCCCGGTGTTGGCAGCGTCCGTCAGCGAGTCGACTTTCAGCTGCTGGTTCGCGATCTGCTGCTTCATTTCGCTGACTTCGTCGTTGGTCAGCGTGGCCTGGGCACGGCCGTAGTCCGGCGAGGACGGATCGGCGGCCACGATGGCCGGCTTGGCCGAAGTCGTCGCGCCGGCCTGCGCGAGCGGTGCGCCGCCCGGCTTCGCCGCGAGCTGCGCCTGCATCGCCTTCATCTGCTTCTGCAGCGCGGCGACCTGCGCCTGCAGTGCCTTGATTTCGGCGGAGGTCGAGTCGGCCAGCGCGATGCCCGGCAACGCGCCGGCCACCAGCAGGCAGATCAGTTTCTTCTTCATTGCGGATTCTCCTTGTCGTGGGCCTGTCAATGTGTGATCGGTTCGCGCGCCGCATCGTGCGGCGCGCGGGTCTTGTTATCGATGGAAAGGAAGAGGGAAGTCAGGCCGCCGCGAACGCCGCCTTCAAGTCGGCCACCCGGCGCCGTTCGCGCGCGATCATCATCTGGTTCACGACGATCACGCCGATCGTCACCGCCGTGATGAAGAGCGTCGCCAGCGCGTTCATCTCCGGGTTCAGCCCGAGCCGCACGCGCGAGAACACCACCAGCGGCAGCGTCGTCGAGCCCGGCCCCGACAGGAACGCCGACAGCACCAGATCGTCGATCGACAGCGTGAACGACAGCAGCCAGCCCGACAGCAGCGCTTGCGAGATCAGCGGCAGCGTCACCACGAAGAACACCTTCAGCGGCGTCGCGCCCAGGTCGAGCGCGGCTTCCTCCAGCGACTTGTTCATCTCCTTCACGCGCGACTGCACGATGATCGCCACGTACGACACGCACAGCATCACGTGGCCGATCCAGATCGTCACCATCCCGCGACCCTTCGGCCAGCCGAACATCTGCTCCAGCGCAACGAACAGCAGCAGCAGCGAGATCCCCTGGATCACCTCCGGAATCACCAGCGGCGCGTTGATCATCCCCGTGTACAGCGTGAAGCCCTTGAAGCGGCCGAAGCGCGCGAGCACAAAGCCCGCCCACGTGCCGATCACGACCGACGCGGTGGCCGTCAGGAGGCCGATCTTCAGCGACAGCCAAGCGGCCGTGAGCAGTTCGTCGTCCTGCCACAGCGCCGCGTACCACTTCAGCGAGAAGCCCGACCACACCGTCACCAGCTTCGACTCGTTGAACGAGTACACGACCAGGCTGATGATCGGGATGTACAGGAACAGGAAGCCGAAGGCGAGAACGCCCGTCGACAGCGGTTTGCTCGGCTTGATCATTTCGCTTCCTCCAGTTCCTTGACCTGGTAGTACTGGAACAGCGCCATCGGCACCAGCAACAGCAGCACCATCGCGACCGTCACCGCGGACGCCATCGGCCAGTCCATGTTGTTGAAGAACTCATCCCACATCACGCGGCCGATCATCAGCGTGTCGGCGCCGCCGAGCAGCTCCGGAATCACGTACTCGCCGACCGCCGGAATGAACACCAGCAGGCTGCCGGCGATGATCCCGTTCTTCGACAGCGGCAGCGTGATGCGCGTGAACGCGACCCACGGCTTGGCGCCCAGGTCGTACGCGGCCTCGAGCAGTGTGAGATCCATCTTCACGAGGTGCGCATACAGCGGCATCACCATGAACGGCAGGTACGAATAGACCATCCCTATGTAGACGCCCGCGTCGCTGTGATAGAGGCGCAGCGGCGTGTGGATGATGCCCAGTGCGATCAGCGTGTGGTTCAGGAGGCCGTCATCCTTCAGGATGCCGATCCATGCGTACACGCGAATCAGAAACGACGTCCAGAACGGCAGCATTACAGCCATCATCAGCACGTTGCGCCGGCCCGGTTCCGAGCGTGCGATGTAGTACGCCATCGGGTAGCCGATCAGCAGACACAGCAGCGTCGACACGGCGGCCATCTTCAGCGAGCTGAGGTAGGTCGCGATGTACAGGTCGTCCTGCAGCAGGAACGCGTAGTGCGACAACTGCAGCGCGAAGTGCACGACACCGTCCTTGATCTCGACGAGCGACGTGTACGGTGGAATGCCCATCACCTGATCGGCGAAGCTGATCTTGAACACCAGCACGAACGGCAGCGCGAAGAAAATCGTGAGCCACAGGAACGGCACACCGATCGCGACGCCGCGGCCCGACGGCAGGAAGCGCGACAGCGCCGCGAAACGGCTGCGGCGTTTGACGGCCTGGGTCGCAGCGGTGGCACCGGTCGGCACCGGCGCGGACGAAGTGGAAGCGGAAGTTCTCATCATGTCGCCCTCACTGCGTCAGCACGACGCCGCTGGCCGGCGACCACGACACGAACACGTCGTCGTTCCACGCCGGCGCGCTGTCGTGCA
>NZ_JBSAXF010000130.1:0-295 GCF_053427845.1 Burkholderia sp. AW49-1
CGCACGACGCAGAATACGGGTGCGCTCACGGATCTGACGGAACAACTGAAGGGCAGCGGTCTGGTTGACCAGAAGACGGGAGCATCGATCGCGGCGGTGACGTACGACCGTAACAAGGACGGCACGGCGAATCGTGGCTCGGTGACGCTGGGTGGATCGGATGCGACGAATCCAGTGGCACTGAAGAACGTGGCGGAGGGTGTCGAGGATCACGACGCGGTGAACGTGTCGCAGCTGAAAGCTGCCGGTCTCGTTGGTAAAGACGAGGAAGGCAACCTGACGTCGCTGGCGTTGA
>NZ_JBSAXF010000131.1:0-292 GCF_053427845.1 Burkholderia sp. AW49-1
TGTAGTGGTCTAATGAATCCGGACACTGATTTAGGCGAGAATGGTCGCCATGAAGAGGTGTCTGATGAGCAAGCAACGACGTACGTTTTCCCCGGAGTTCAAACAGCAAGCCGCCTGTCTGGTGCTCGACCAGGGTTATAGCCATATGGAAGCAAGCCGCTCGGTCGGCGTCGGCGAGACGGTGCTGCGCCGCTGGGTGCAGCAACTTCAGATGGAACGCCAGGGCGTCACGCCGCAGGGCAAGGCAATCACGCCGGATCAACAGCGTATTCAGGAACTCGAGGCGCGTATC
>NZ_JBSAXF010000132.1:0-277 GCF_053427845.1 Burkholderia sp. AW49-1
GCCTGCGAGAAGCTTTGCGAATGCCATGGGCTGCAGTTGTCGAAGGAAACGGTCAGGAAGCTGATGACAGACGCTGGGCTCTGGATTCCGCGCCGGCAACGACCGCCGAAGGTCTACCAGCCGCGACCGCGCCGTTTCGAGTGGGGGCGTCCATCCCATTGCTTTTCGACCCATCGTAAGCTGATCGGCCGCTACGGGAATCCAGCGTCGGAGGTTGCGATGGCTGCAACGGATCGGATCACGATGACGATGCACGATCCGGACAGATTCAAGGTCA
>NZ_JBSAXF010000133.1:0-273 GCF_053427845.1 Burkholderia sp. AW49-1
GCAATACGGCCCGCGCGAATCGATGGAATACGACGTCGTGATCGTCGGCGGCGGCCCCGCCGGGCTGTCGGCGGCGATCCGGCTCAAGCAGCTGGCCGCCGAGAAAGGCACCGAGATCGGCGTGTGCGTGCTCGAGAAGGGTTCCGAGATCGGCGCGCACATCCTGTCGGGCGCGGTGATGGACCCGCGCGCGATCACCGAGCTGTTTCCCGACTGGAAGGAACGGGGCGCGCCCTTGAACGTCGAGGTGACGGAAGACCGTTTCCTGTTCCT
>NZ_JBSAXF010000134.1:0-272 GCF_053427845.1 Burkholderia sp. AW49-1
ACGTGATCGTATCGGACGATCGCGGGAATTCGCTCAAGACACCTAACCAGGTGGTCAAGGTATCGCCGGCGGAAGGCGGTACGCCGGTTCCGCCGAGCATCAGCCTGAACCCGCCGCAAGTCAGTGGTGGCGCCCCGGCGACGGTGAGACTGACGTCGAACGCGAGCGTGACGGGCGCGACGATCAGCAAGGTCGAGTATTTCAACGGCGGCATCAGGCTGGGCGAGGCGAGCGCCGCGCCGTATACGTACAACTGGCCGAACGTGGCGGCG
>NZ_JBSAXF010000135.1:0-272 GCF_053427845.1 Burkholderia sp. AW49-1
GCCCTGATGCCGATCTGGTCGTGCAGGCGTTGGAGATGGCCTATGAGCAACGTGGTCGACCGCAAGGCTTGCTGTTTCACTCGGATCAAGGCGGCCAATATGCAAGCCGGAAATTCCGTCAGCGCCTCTGGCGCTATCGGATACAGCAGAGCATGAGCCGTCGAGGAAATTGTTGGGATAACTCCCCGATGGAGAGGCTGTTCCGCAGCTTCAAGACCGAATGGCTACCGTCAGTGGGCTACATGTCGGCGCAGGAGGCACACCGGGACATC
>NZ_JBSAXF010000136.1:0-265 GCF_053427845.1 Burkholderia sp. AW49-1
TCCACCGATATTCATACCGAGGTTGCCGCCGACCGACAGGTTGCCCGCGTTCTGCTGGAAGTTGCCGCCAGTGACGATCGACGCGTCACCCGCGACGTCCAGCTTGGCGATCGGCCCAAGCGTCGTCACCACGCTCGTCGCGCCGTCGCGACTCACCCGCGTGCTGGCGTTCGTCGCCGTATCGAGAATGAGGTCCTTGCCGGCATCCAGTTGCAGACTGCCGGCCTTCACATTCGCGGACGTCAGATCGATGTTGTTCTCGGTC
>NZ_JBSAXF010000137.1:0-264 GCF_053427845.1 Burkholderia sp. AW49-1
GCCGCCGACGTTCATCCCGAGATTGCCGCCGACCGACAGGTTGCCCGCGTTCTGCTGGAAGTTGCCGCCCGTCGTGATCGACGCATCGCCCGCAACGTCGAGTTTGGCGGTCGGCCCGAGCGTGGTCGCCACGCTCGTCGCGCCGTCGCGGCTCACGCGCGTATTCGTCTTCGTCGCCGTATCGAGAATCAGGTCCTTGCCGGCATCCAGGTGCAGGCTGCCGGCCTTCACGTTCGCCGACGTCAGGTCGATATTGTTCTCGGT
>NZ_JBSAXF010000138.1:0-257 GCF_053427845.1 Burkholderia sp. AW49-1
GACATCAAGATTCCGGCCAAGTACGACGCCGACGGCTGGGCGGCGTCGGGCCAGAAACTGCCGGGCGTGACGGTGTCCTACTCGGGGCAATATCACTACAACAACTACGACAACAGCGAATACGACTGGAAATTGCCGTTCGGCAATGCGCCATTCGTCGGTAGTCGCCCGGGTGGCTACACGCAGGCGGCGCCGGCGTCGATCAAGGACTACAAGCTGCCGGGCTATTTCTCGACGATAAGTTCGAACGGCACGAT
>NZ_JBSAXF010000139.1:0-248 GCF_053427845.1 Burkholderia sp. AW49-1
ACGCCCGCGCCGCAGTGGGTGCGCGTGGTCGGCGGCTTCACCGAACACCAGTTCGTGGAGAAGCGCCTGCCGACGATCGACGAACTCAACGCAGCCGCGCCCGATACGCCGGTGTTCATCCTGCACCTGTACGATCGCGCGCTGCTGAACGCGGCCGCGTTGCGCGTGGTCGGCTACACGAAGGACACGCCCGAGCCGCCGGGCGGCACGATCCTGCGCGATGCCGCGGGCAACCCGACGGGCCTGCT
>NZ_JBSAXF010000014.1:0-162986 GCF_053427845.1 Burkholderia sp. AW49-1
TGCCTTGGCCAGCTCCAGTGCGATTTCCTTGCCGATGCCGCTTGCGGCGCCCGTGACGACTGCGGTCTTGCCATTCAGGTTGCTCATTTCGAATATCCCGTGGTGAAAGGTTTGACAGGGAGAAAGGACGGCGGAGGTGTTACTGAGCGAGGTAATCGTAGACGACTTCGCCGAGGCCGAGTGTCAAATCCGCGACGAGGTGGCGCGCCTCGACGATCTCGAGCACCGGCAGGTCGGCCACCGGCGCAAGTGCGTGCGGTGCCAGTTCGAGCGAGGCGGGGCCCGTCCACGCGCCCTTCATCTTGATGTCCTGCATGTAGTAACGCACCAGTTCGCATACGCGTGCGGTGCCGTCGACGTGCGGGATGATCTTGAGCAGGAAGTTCGGGCCGGCGAGGCGCTTCGTCTGCTCGTCGATGTCGAGTTCCTTGTGCTTGTAGCCCATCGTGCCGGTCGCGACGCGCACCTTGCCGTAGTCGAGCGTGCCAAGGATGTGATCGGTGTTCACGTGCAGCGTGGGCGACGCGAGTTTCTTCGGGAAACCCCACAGTTCGCGGCCGCCGGCGATCGGCGGGTGATCGTCGAGATACATCGCGAGCGTATAGCCGCCGGCCTGGCCGTTGTACTCGACGGGGATCACCTGGCCGCTTTCCGTGTAGTCGCCGAAGCCGGTCGAATCGGCCATGCGGATGAATTCGTAATGGACGAGCGGCTCGGTGACCTGCAGCGGCTCGGGCACGATTTCACGCAGACGGTCCGGATCGGTGCGATACGTGATGATCAGAAACTCACGATCGACGAAACGGTACGGGCCCATCGGAAAGGCAGGGCTGGTCAACGGCATCGCAAACGCTTTCGATCGGACATCGCTGGGTTTCATGCGGACTCCTTGTTGTTGATCGCTTCGTGGATGAGTGCTCGTAAGCTCGTAATCCTATGCCTATGCGTTGCCGTTGTGCGATGCCGCATCCGGAATTAATTGTTGCCGATTTCGAATTATTTGCAACGCAAATATTGAGACGAACGGTGCAGACCGCACCGAGCGAGCGCGGCGGCCCGATACTCGCATGTGTCGATGACGCCGCGATGTGAAAAAGGTGAGCCTTTACAGGATGACCGGTGAGCTTTTACGGGAGACGGTCGCGCGGGAATGTGTCAATTGTGTGAACTTGTGTTGCAGTGCAGGCTCTAAGTGCGTTCGCGCGCGACGCGCGCGCCCGGTTCTTATCCCCGGCCGTCCGACGCGTTAAGCATTGCTTAAGCGAGTGAGCACTAGCATCGTTCCAACCGACCGGCACGCCCGGTCCAATCGTTACGCCCCCACGCAACCGCATCCATGCAGAACCTCAATCTCACCCTGTTTTCCGCCGTCAATGCCGGCGCCGTGTCGCACCCCGGTGCTGCTCGCGTCGCGATCTTCGCCGCCGACTGGCTCGTCTATGCGCTGCCCGCGATGCTGCTGCTGACCTGGATCTTCGGCGAGCGCCCGACGCGCCGCCAGGCGATCGAAGCCGGCGTCGGCACGTGCGTGGCGCTGGCGCTCGCGCAGGTGATCGGGCATTTCTGGTTTTCGCCGCGGCCGTTCATGGCCGGCGTCGGCACGCAACTGATTCCGCATGCGCCGGACAGCTCGTTTCCGAGCGATCACATGACGTTCGCGTGGAGTCTCGCGGTCGGCATGATGCTCGCCGGCAGCACGCGGCTGACCGGGTTCGTGATGGCCGCGATGGCCGTCGTGATTGCATGGGGGCGTGTGTATGCGGGCGTGCACTGGCCGTTCGACATGGCCGGCGGCGTGCTGGTCGGCACGTCCGGCGCGCTGGCCGCGCATCTGTACGGACAACGCGTCGTCGAGCTGCTCGAACGGATCGGCGACGCGGTGCACGGGGTGATGATGGGGCGCGAGCGCGCGCCCTGAGCGGGAGAACCAGGGGCCGGACGCCGTCAACCGGGCGTCTTGGCCGCTTCAGCCGAAGCGGACGGGCCGCCGCCCGCTTCGTGCAGTTCGGGCGTCTCGCCCGGGTGCTGTGCGGCGTCACGTTCGAGTGCGCTTTCCTTCAGGATCGCGCACATCGCAACGAACAGCGCGAGCACGACGGCCGCCAGGCCGCAATAGCCGGCGATCTTCAGGTTGCGAAGGAAAGGCGAAGCGTGGCTTTCTTTTGTCATGACCGGGCGCTCCTGGGCGGGCTGCGGCGGCTGTCGCCCGACAGCGGCGTCGCAGACATAGATATATACCAGCCGCCCCGCCGATGCCAAGCCCGCTGCTGCGCGGGCACCCGTTCGCGTCAGTCTTCCAGCGTTTCGTGCACGGCCGCCGCGCCGCGCTTCCAGTATGCCGCCGCGCGGATGCGCGACTTGTCGACGCCGCGCTCGCCGGTCAGGTGCTGCCGCACCGCGCGCATCGACTGCGCTTCGCCTGCCGCCCACACGTAACCGTCGCCCGAGGACGGCAGCGGCAGCTCGCGCACCGCATTCAGCAGCACGTCGCCGTCCGCCGCGTCGGCTTCGTCGCGAAAGCGCCAAATTTCATGCACGTCGGCGCGCGTATCGAACGCGATTTGCGCGGTGCGATCCGCGACTTCCAGCACGACCGCCGCGCGCGCACCGGCCGGCAATTGCTCGAGACGCCGCGCGACTGCGGGCAGCGCCGTATCGTCGCCGATCAGCAGATGCCAGTCGAAATCGATCGGGACCACGAACGAACCGCGCGGACCGCCGATGCCGAGCCACTGGCCGACGCGTGCCTGCGCCGCCCATTGCGATGCGGGGCCCGGATGGTTCAACACGAATTCCAGATCGAGTTCGCAGGCGGCGCGGTCGAAACGGCGCGGCGTGAAATCGCGCGCGACCGGCTTCGGTTGGCCTTCGGGAAATTCGGGGCCATTCGCGCCGAGCGTCGGCATCGTGGGCCGGTCGGCGCCGGGCGGCGGGAAAAACACCTTCACGTGATCGTCGAACGACGACGATTCGAAATCCGCGAGGTCGGGGCCGCCCAGGGTGACGCGCAGCAGGTGCGGCGTCACTGCGTGCACGCGCACGACCTGCAGCAGGCGGAACTTGAGCGTATGGCGCACGCGGGTGACGGCGCGTCCGGATGGGTTCTGCATCAATCCGTTCTCCTTGGGTTTTGACGGGCGGCGCGGATCACGTGCCGGTGCCGCCTTCGATTTCGGCCGTCGCGCGGCGCATGATTGCGGCGATGCGCCGCTGTTCGTCGGCGTCGGCGGCGCTCTTGTGGAGCAGCGCCCGCTTCAGCGCGAGGCGGGCCTCGACGAACTCGGGCAGCCAGCCGGGCTGCGCTTCGTCCCGCGCTTCGCCGCCTGCCGATTCGCCGGCGAACGCGCGGCGCATGAATTCCATCTTGCGCGCGAGGTGCGTGAGGCGTGCGAACAAGGTGTCGACGCGTTCGCGCTGCGCATCGAGATGCGCGCGGCCGGCGTCGGTCAGCGCATAGCGCTTGCGGTTGCCTTCCGCCTGCGAGGCGACGAAGCCGACTTCCTCGAGATACGTGAGTGCCGGATACACCATGCCGGGGCTCGGGCTGTAGAAACCGTTCGAACGCGTGTCGAGTGCCTTGATCAGTTCGTAACCGTGGCTCGGCTGCTCGGCGACCAGCGCGAGCAGCAGCAACTGGAGGTCGTCGGAGCTGAACTGACGGCCGCGCGGCATGCCATCGTCGCCGAAGTCGCCAAAGCCGCCGCGTCCGCCACGGCCACCAAACGGGCCGCCGCCGAATGGATCGTGGCCGCGCCGATGGCGGCCGATCGCTTGCCAGATGCTGGCGTACCAGCCAGGGCCGGCATGCGCACCATGACCGTCGCATCGGGCATGGCCGCGGGAGGGGTTGTGTCGCATGATTGTGTCCTGTATGTCGTAAAACATATCTAAAGATATATATCGAAAGATATAGCGTCAAGCGGCAAATAAGGGGGCGGATGAAGTGAGGGCAGATCCGTAGGTTTGCGGGGAAGGTGGGTTTTTTTGCGGTATTCAGTCCTTCCACCAGCCGCGACCGGATACACGGCAATCTGCCCTTTCGCAGCGAGGGCACTTCAATACGTTGCCGACCACGCCGAGCGGGCCATCGCGATATCGCGACTCCATCGTGACTTTGCGGTGACCGTGGACGCCGTCACGGGCCAGCCTCAAAGCTCGATATGGGTCCAGACCGCGCTGGCGCTGATGATGGGTTATGGCGACGGGAAGACGAGCGCACTGATCGACATACGGGATCCGCTGCATGCCACGATCGTCATGCTGACACCGCCGGACGCCGCGTCGCGGCAGGCGCCCGCAGACGTTCAGCTGGGATTTTTGACGAACCGGATCAACACGTCATGGCGCACGCCCGGCCGCGACGCCGGGCACGGCGCGATGCAGATCGGAGAGCCAGACGATCAGTGCGAACTGCAATTCTTCGAGAAAAGCCCGCGTGTAGGGAATGAGCTTCTGCTGCTCGCTGCTGCCACTCGTGCACTCGAAGAAACGCGGCGCTTGCGCGGTCAGGACCGGACCGAAATCCTGGAGTGCACGATCGATCCATGGGGACATGTCGGCGTAGAGGACCGCCGGCACGCGCTCGCGAAATTGTGCCGGATCTGCGATTTCGACAAAACAGTTGGCAGTACAGAGCGCTACGCTCCAATTTGCGTCGAGCACGCGTGATAGATAAGCTGCCCGCACATCGCCTGGCGCATCAAGTGGTCTTCAGACCGCGCTCGCTGCGTCGATCTTGCGGATATCTTCCTCGTCGAGCCGCACGCGAATCGCTTCGCCCAGCAATGCGAGCTGCCCGAGCGACGTCGCACTCGCGATCGGTGCGGTGATCGTCGGCCGCGCGATCTGCCATGCGAGCGCGATCGCGGCCGGTTGCGTGTCGTGCTTCGCCGACACGTCGTCGAGCGCCGCGAGAATGCGCAGGCCGCGCGCATCGAGATAACGGGCGACGCGATCGCCGCGCACGCTCTTCTTCAGGTCGGCTTCGCTGCGGTACTTGCCCGACAGGAAGCCGCTCGCGAGCGCGTAGTAGTTGACGACGCCCAGTTTCAGGTCGCGCACGACCGGTTCGAGATCGCGCTCGTACTCGGCGCGGTCGATCAGGTTGTATTCCGGCTGGATCACCTGATACGCGGGCAGGCCGTTGCGCTTGCTGACGTCGGCGGCTTCGCGCAGGCGTGCGCCGCTGTAGTTCGACGCGCCGATGATGCGCACCTTGCCCGCGTCGATCAGCGTCTGGTAAGCAGAGAGCGTTTCTTCGAGCGGTGCCGTGTCGGCGAGATCGCGGTGCGAGAAATACAGGTCGATGTAGTCGGTCTGCAGGCGGCGCAGCGACTCGTCGGCGGCCTTCAGGATGTTGTCCTTCGTCAGGCCGGCGCGCGCCGCGAGCAGGCCGACCTTGGTCGCGATCACGACCTGATCGCGCTTGCCGGAACGCTTGAGCCACTTGCCGATGATCGTTTCCGATTCGCCGCCGCTGTTGCCGGGCGCCCAGGCCGAATAGACGTCGGCCGTGTCGATGAAGTTAATGCCGGTGTCGGCGAGCGCGTCGAGCAGCTCGAACGATGTGTTCTCGTCGACGGTCCAGCCGAAGACGTTGCCGCCGAAGGCGAGCGGGGAAACCTGGATGTCCGACGTGCCGAGGGTGCGTAGTGCCATGTTGCTCTCCGGAATCTGAAGGGTGACGGGATGAGACGGCAGGATTGACCGGGATGAATGCGACGGGAAGGCGAACGGGCGAAGCGCCTTCGCCGTTGTCGCGGAGACCGGAACATTCTCACCGATCGAGCGAAATCGTGCAGCCTACGGGGATGGTCCGTCCGGCAGATGGATGATTCGCGCGGCGGCGTTCGATCCGGAACTGAATCTTGATGCGTCCGGGGAGAGGCAGGCGGAGATCCGGCGTATCGCACCACTCCGACGGAGCGGAACGAAAAACGGGCGGCGAAATTGCCGCCCGCGATCGATCGGCGCCCCAATCCGTTACCGCAACTGCACGGCCGCCAGAAACAGCACCATGCTGCCGATCGCACCATCCAGCACGCGCCACGCGACGGCCTTGCGGAACCACGGCGCAAGCAGCCGCGCGCCGTATCCGAGCCCGAGGAACCACACGACGCTGACCGACATCGCGCCGATCGCGAACGCAAGCCGCGAGCCTTCCGGCTCGCGCGCGCCGGCCGTGCCGATCAGCAGGAACGTATCGAGATACACGTGCGGGTTGAGCCACGTGAACGCAAGCGTCATCAGCACGATTGCGACCGCGCTCTGCGGCGGCGGCGCGACGGCATCGCCGCGAACGTCGAGCGTTTCGTGTCCCGGCTTGAACGCGCGACGCAGCGCGTTGATGCCGAACCACGCGAGATATGCGAGGCCGACGTACAGCACGACGTGGACGAAGGTCGGATAGCGTTCGACGAGGACCGACGCGCCACCGACGCCCGCGCCGATCAGGATCATGTCGGACAACGCGCACAGCAGCACGATCTTGCCGACATGCGAGCGCATGATGCCTTGCCGGAGCACGAACGCGTTCTGCGCGCCGATGGTGACGATGAGCGACCCGCACAGGGCGGCGCCGTGGGAAAAAGCGATCCAGTTCATGATGGGAAGAGGTGGAGCAGTAGACGGGTGAATCGGTTGGCGCTAGTCTGCGGTCAGCCATAACGTAAAAAAAGCTAATTCACCTAATGCCGATTAAGGAAATCTAATGCTCGACTACGCATTGCTCGACGCTCTCGCGGCGGTGATCCGGCACGGCTCGTTCGAGCGGGCGGCCAGGGAGCTGAACGTCACGCCATCGGCGGTATCGCAGCGCGTGAAACTGTTGGAGGAGCGCGTCGGCAGCGTGCTCGTCAAGCGCGGGCAGCCGTGCGTCGCGACGACGTCGGGCGCGTTGCTGTGCCGGCATACGGAGCGCGTGCAGTTGCTCGAGGCCGAACTGGGCGGCCGGATGCCGGCATTGCCCGGGCAGATCGCGAGCGCATGGCCGATGTTGCGCGTGGCCGTCAACGACGACAGCGTCGCGACCTGGTTCATCGACGCGGTCGGGCCGTTCTGCACCGAGCGCGAGACCTTGCTCGACCTCGTGATCGACGACCAGGACTACACGGCCGCGCGCATTCGCGACGGCAGCGTGCAGGGCGCGGTGACCGCGCAAGCCGAGCCGATCCAGGGATGCCGTTCGACGCGGCTGGGGCGCATCCGCTATCGCGCGGTGTGTTCGCCGGCGTTTTTCGATCGCTATTTCGGCGCGGGCATCACGCGCGATGCGCTGCGCCGAGCGCCGTGCGTGATGTTCAATCCGAAGGACGGTTTGCAGGCCCGCTTCATCCGGCGCGTGACGCGCGCGGATCTCGATCCGCCGCAACACTGGATCCCGCACGTCGCGGGTTACCTGCGTGCATGCGAAACGGGGCTGGGATGGGGAATGTGCCCGGACCGGATGGTCGATCGCCAGCTGGCGGCGGGCGAACTGGTCGACATGTCGCGCGGGCGGACCGTCGATATCGACCTTTACTGGCAGAGCTGGCGCCTGTCGATCGGCTGGCTCGACGATTTCAGCGCGGCGCTGAAGGCGCGCGCCGCGCTGTTTCTCGACTGAGCGGGGC
The DNA here is from genome assembly GCF_053427845.1 of Burkholderia sp. AW49-1. Lineage (NCBI taxonomy): Bacteria > Pseudomonadati > Pseudomonadota > Betaproteobacteria > Burkholderiales > Burkholderiaceae > Burkholderia > Burkholderia sp. AW49-1. Next base: position 7,611 of record NZ_JBSAXF010000014.1, read on the forward strand.
GGGAGAGACGGACGGCGGCGCGCAGGAGACGCGCCGCGCGGGGTCAGACGTGGTGCAGGCCGTCGAAGTCGACGATCTGTACGAGGCGGCCGTGCATTTCGATCAGGCCGCGCTTCTGGAACTTCGACAGCGTGCGGCTGACCGTTTCGAGCGTCATGCCGAGGTAGCTGCCGATGTCTTCGCGCGTCATCCGCAGGTTGAATTCCGACGGCGAGTAGCCGCGCTTCAGGTAGCGCGACGACACGTCGAGCAGGAACGCGGCGACGCGCTCTTCGGCGTTCAACGAGCCGAGCAGCATGGTTTGCGACGTTTCGCGCACGATCTGCTCGCTCATCAGCTTGTGCATGCGCAACTGCATCGTGCCGGCTTCCGAGCACAGCGACTTGAGCGCGCTGTATGGAATCACGCATACCGAGCTGTCTTCCAGCGCAACCGCGGTGCGCGGGTGCGTGTCGTCGCAGATGCCGTCGAGGCCGAGCGCTTCGCCCGCGAGGTGCAGGCCGGTGACCTGCTCGCGGCCGTCATGGCGCGTGGCGACGGTTTTCAGGGAACCCGAGCGCACGGCGTACAGGTTGTCGAAGGTGTCGCCTTCGCGGAACAGCGCTTCGCCGCGCTTGACCGGGCGCGTCGCGCAGATGACCGATTCGAGGCGGCTGAGCGCTTCGGGTGCGAGGCCCTGCGGCATGCACAGGTGCCGCATTGCGCACGACGAGCAGTGCGGTGCCTGGCGGGGAGCCCAGTTGCCCGCATGGGACGAGGCGGCGGGACGTGTGGCGACGGGCGTCAACATGATCGTTTACTCCGGCATTGAATCGACCGAATCATTGTCCCACCGCAAGTTGCCGCTGTCGGGTGACAAAACGTCGCGACCGCGCGCACATGTCGCGGGCATCGAAGCGACATGCACGCATGCCGTTGCGATGCCCGCCGACGCCGGCGCCGCTCAGACTTCCTGATCGTCCGTATGCGCGGCGGCCGGGATCAGCAGCACGGGCAGCGTCGCATGCCGCACGCACTGTTCGGCAATGCTGCCGAGCACGAGGCGACGGAACCCGCGGCGGCCGTGTGTGCCGAGGACGAGGAGGTCGGCGCCGAACGCTTTCGCACCGTCGAGAATCAGCGTCGACACGTCGTTGAGCGACGACGCCTCGCTCGTCAGCGTCTCGCCCTTTACGCCGGCCGCCTGCATCAGCTTCTTGAACTCTGCCGCGAGCGCATTGCCTTGCGCGATGAGCTGGTCGCGCAGCACGGACGGATCGTAGCCCGGCACGTTGTAGTAGATCGCGGCGTTCTCGACGACGTAGAACGGCTGCAGTTCGGCACCGTGCTCCTTCGCGAGCGCGAGAGCGGCATCGAACGCGTGGCGGGCCGTGTCGCTGCCGTCGATGGCAACCAGAATGCGCTTGTACATGGTGTCTCCAAGTGGCGGGTTGAACGAAAGTCGGCGGAACGGCCGAGCAGGCCGTGCGTTGCTGCGAGGCAGGGTAAACCAACGTCAGGCAGTTTGCAGCGACGTGCCGGTCGTCGCGAGTGTGCATTGAACATCGTCCGTATCGCGACGATGTGACTTCGGTCAACGCCGATGCATCGATGTCGCGAAACCCGAATGTCGAAACCGAGCCCGGCGCTGATGTCGATTTCAGCGCCGGTTCGAACGGCCGGCACGCGAACGCATGTCGCTCCGCCGCCATCGGGCTCGCATCGACCCGCCAAACGAACGATCGATTCAAACGCCGCGCGCGTCACCGCGGCACCGCCGTGATTTCGATCACCCGTTCCGGCCGGCGTCCATGGCCGGGCCAGTACGCGCTGCCGTACATCCGGTGAATCGGGCCGTACAGCGCGTCGCCCCCCTGGGACGGCGCGTCGAATCCCTTCTCGATCACCATGTAGCCCGCACGCAGCGCGAGCGCCGGATGATTGCCGCCCGGCCGGCTGTCGAAGCCGGCGAAGCCGTCGCCGGCTTCTGGCATCGCATTGACGAGCGACGCGTTGCTGCGTGTGATCTGGTCGGGCGAGAAGGCGCCACCGCTCGCGAGACGCGCGGCCTCGCGATTCTTGCCGTCGGTGTCGACGGTGCTGTCGTGCGTGTCGTCGTTGTCGAGTTCGATGCTGCGCGGATGTGCGGCGTGCGCTTGAGCTGACGTTTCCATCACGGCTCTCCTGGCGGCGAAGCGCTCCGGATCGAAGCAAATCCCGTTCCGGGCAAGACGGGAAAACGGCGCGCGGGCGATCGCCGCGGTCGTGTGGCGCGCGCTGATTTGTCATGATTTATTTCAGCTAGAACACCTGTTTTCTACAGAGTATGATTCATTTCCTGCGAAGCGGCGACAGGGGATGCGGTCTTGCCGCCTCTGCCCGCACCGGGGCACCGCAGCACCCTTAAGACGGGTAGTGAACAACAAATCAAGGGACTAGAGGTGGCGGATTCATGCAAGCGACTACTGCCTTCACGCACCGCGGATATCTGTTGAATTGCGCGCCCGCGCGCGCCAGCGACGGCTCGTTCAAACCCTACGTCGTGATCTCCCGATCGAGCGACGGGGAACTCGTCGCGAACCGTTTTTTTCCGACCGAGCTCCAGTTCAACGACGAAGGCGACGCGATCGCGCACGCGCGCGACTGGGCCGTGCGCTGGATCGACGCGAGCAGCATCACGATCTGACGCCGTCGCGCGACGGCGGCCTTTGCCGTCCGGCCGATGCCCCGGCGTGCCGCTGCCGGACGAAAACGCGGTAATCTTCTGGAACCCGTCACTTTATTCGCGGCCGTGCGATCGAGCGCGGCCGCCTGCATTGGCATATGTCGACATCACCCGCCCGTCAGTGGGGCCTCGAAGAAATCGTTGCCGGCTTGCGCGAATCGCGCGAGGAACTTCATCGCACGCGTCACCCGCGCGGCATCCGCGAGCTGCCGTCGCGCGACGCGATCTGCAAGATCGTCACCGGCCTGCGCGCGTCGATGTTTCCGACGCACTACGGCGCGCCGGATCTGACCGACGAAAGCGTCGACTACTACGTCGGCCACACGCTCGAAAGCACGCTGCGGATCCTGTCCGAACAGATCCGCCGCGCGCTGCCGTTCCTGCCCGAGCATGCGGACACACCGTTCGCCGAACTCGACGAGCGCGCGTTCGAGATCGCGCGCGAGTTCGGCCGGCAGTTGCCGGCGGTTCGCGCGCTGCTGGTCAGCGACATCCAGGCTGCCTACGCGGGCGATCCGGCCGCGCAGCACATCACCGAAATCCTGCTGTGCTACCCCGGCGTGCTCGCGATGATGCACCATCGGCTGGCGCACGCGCTGCACCAACTCGGTGTGCCGCTGCTCGCGCGTTTCATCAATGAAATCGCGCACTCGGCCACCGGCATCGACATTCACCCGGGCGCACAGATCGGCCCGAGCTTCTTCATCGACCACGGCACCGGCGTCGTGATCGGCGAAACCGCGATCATCGGCGAGCGCGTGCGCGTGTACCAGGCCGTCACGCTCGGCGCGAAGAGCTTCCCGGCCGATGGCGACGGCGCGCTGGTGAAGGGCAATGCGCGGCATCCGATCGTCGAGGACGACGTCGTGATCTACGCGGGCGCGACGATTCTCGGCCGCGTGACGATCGGGCGCGGTTCGGTGATCGGCGGGAACGTGTGGCTCACGCACAGCGTGCCGCCCGGCACGAGCGTCGCGCAGGGCAAGGTCCGCGAAGGCGGCAGCGCCGAGAAGCCGTAACGCGGCGCGCGAACGGCGCATCGGTCGTTCGCGCAGCGTAGATGAAGGCGTGTGCCGATACCCGTGCGCCGGTGTGCGAAGGGTGCACACGGCTACCGCCGGACATACCGTTCGTCAGTGCTTGCCGGCCGGCGAGCGATGCTTGTACAGCACGTCCTGGTCGACGCGGATCAGGTTCTGCCCCGCATCGACGACGAAATCCACGCCGTTGTATGCACTGCCCGTCAGCAGCAGGATCGCGCCCGCGACGTCGTCGGGGCCGGCAATGCGCGCGAGCGGCGTCGATGCGCGGCTCGCGTGTTCGAAGTCGGCCTGCGTCTGGTCGTCGCTCGGCAGCATCAGCCCGGGGAACACCGCGTTCACGCGCAGCACCGGCGACGACGACAGCGCGAGCATCTGCGTGAGGTTGCCGAGCGCGGCCTTCGCGACTGTATAGCTGAAATGGTCGCGGTGGAAGTTCTCCTTGATCTTCTGGTCGACCACGTTGACGACGACGCCCTGCGTGCCGGCCGCGCGGGCCCGTTCGTAGAATGCGCGCGTGAGCAGGATCGGCGCGCGGCAGTTGACGGCCCATGCCTGGTCGAACGCCGCGAGGTCGAAGCTCGGGAAATGGTCTTGCCAGAACACCGACGCGTTGTTGACCAGCACGTCGAGGCGGCCGAAGCGCGCATACACCTGGTCGATCAGCGTGGTGATCTGCGCGGCATCCGACAGGTCGGCCTGCAGCGCGACCGAATCATGCCCGCGTTCGGCGATCGCGCGGGCCGCCGCCTGAGCAGCATCGGCGGAGCGGTCGTAATGGACCGCGGTGCGATAACCGTGCGCGGCGAAATACTCGGCGAACGCGCGCCCGGCCCGGCGCGCGGCGCCGGTCACGAGCACGACCGGCGCGTTTGCCGCTTGCTTCGTGGACTGCATTACGTATTCGTCAGGTTGACTGAAGAAGGATTCGCGACGATCGACAGGAATTCGCGCCGCGTCGACGGATCGGTGCGGAACGTGCCGAGCATGCGCGACGTGACCATCTCGACGCCCGGCTTGTGCACGCCGCGCGTCGAGATGCATTGATGCGCGGCTTCGAGGATCACACCGACGCCCTTCGGCTGCAGCACGTCGAACAGCGTGTCAGCGATCTGCACGGTCATCTTTTCCTGGATCTGCAGGCGCTTCGCGAACGCGTCGACGAGGCGCGCGAGCTTCGAGATGCCGACGACGCGATGGTTCGGCAGATACGCGACGTGCGCGCGGCCGATGATCGGCACCATGTGGTGCTCGCAGTAGCTCTCGAAGCGAATGTCCTTCAGCACGATCATTTCGTCGTAGCCGTCGACTTCGCTGAACGTGCGGGCGAGGATGTCGCGCGGCTCCAGCGCGTAGCCGGCGAAGAACTGCTCATACGCGCGCACGACGCGTGCCGGCGTGTCGAGCAGGCCTTCGCGGGCGGGATCGTCGCCGGCCCAGCGCAGCAGCACGCGAACGGCATCCTCGGCTTCTTCCCGGCTCGGCCGGGATGCGGCCGGCTCGGGCCGCGCGGATTTTTTACCCATCTAGTCGCTCCATCGAATGCGGCCGCCTGCGGCGGCGCGGATATCCGGGCATTGTTTCATGCTTTCGCGGGTCGTGCGTGCGGCCTGCCGCACACCCCGCGTCACTTCGGCCATTCGTCCTGCTCGTCGTTGAACAGCGACGCGACGACGCCGCGCAGCCACGCGGTGCGCGGATCGTTGTGGAACTTGCGATGCCAGTGCTGCTTCAGGTCGAAGCGCGGCAGCGGCAACGGCGGCTCGACCGGCACGATGAACGCATGCTCGGCCGCATACGCATAGCCGATCGCATGCGGCACCGTCGCGATCAGGTCGGTGCGGCTCAGGATGAACGGCAGGCTCATGAAGTGCGGCGTCTCGAGCACCGCACGGCGGTGCATGCGCTGCTTCGCGAGGTATTTCTCGAGCACCTCCTGGCTGCGTCCCTCGGCACGCACCACCGCATGCCCGCACGCGAGGAACTGCTCGGCCGTGAACGGGCGCGCCTGTTCGAGCGGATGGCCGCGCCGCATCAGGCAGACGAACCGGTGCGTGAACAGACGCTGCTGGAAGAAGTTGTTGCCGTCGAGATCGGGGAAGTAGCCGACCGCGAGATCGATCGACCCGGCTTCGAGGCCGCGGCCGACTTCGTCGTGCGCGAGCGAGACCGAGCGCAGGTTCGCGTGCGGCGCGCGCGTCGCGAATGCCTGCAGCAACTTCGGCAGGAACACGATCTCGCCGACGTCCGACAGCGCGATCGAGAACGTATGCGTGCTCGCTGCCGGATCGAAGTCGTGCGGCGCGACGAGGCCGCGCTCGATCTGCGCGAGCGCATCGCGCGCGGCCGGCAGCAGCGCGAGCGCGCGCGGCGTCGGCTCCATCCCGCGCGACGTGCGCACGAACAACGGATCGCCGAAATACTCGCGCAGGCGGCCGAGCGCGGTGCTCACGCGCGGCTGGCTCACGCCGAGCAGGTCGCCCGCGCGGCTGACGTTGCGCGTGTCGTCGAGCGCGACGAGGTAGGGAATCAGGTTCAGATCGAGCGTATCCATCGTGAGGCCGGTATCCGGAAGGCGTATACAACTTATCTCCAAAATCGCGTTGCCGCATAGTCGGGAAAGCGCTCAAATGGGTTCCATTATTCGAACCAATGTTCAGGAGACGAACAATGCGCACCCAGGTCGCCATCATCGGCGCCGGTCCGTCCGGCCTTTTGCTTTCCCATCTGCTGCGCCTGCAAGGCGTCGATTCCATCCTCGTCGAAGCGCGTTCACGCGAATACTGCGAGAACCGCATCCGCGCCGGCGTGCTGGAGCAGGGCACCGTCGACACGCTGAACGAAGCCGGCCTCGGCGAGCGGATGCGCCGCGAAGGGCTCGAACATCACGGCATCGAGCTGCTGTTCTCCGGCCAGCGCCATCGCATCGACCTGAGCGCGCTCACCGGCGGGCGCGCGATCACCGTCTATAGCCAGCACGAAGTCGTGCGCGACCTGATCGCGGCCGGCGACGTGCATGGCCACCAGATGCACTTCGAAGTCAGCGATGTCGCGCTGCACGATATCGAAAGCGAGCACCCGTTCGTCACGTTCAAGCACGCGGACGGCCGCGCGGACCGCATCGACTGCGACTACATCGCCGGCTGCGACGGCTTCCACGGCATTGCGCGGCAGACGATTCCCGCCGAGCGGCTGAACACGTTCGAGCGCGTCTACCCGTTCGCGTGGCTCGGCATCCTGGCCGACGCGGCGCCGTCGCTCGACGAGCTGGTCTACGCGCATCACGACAACGGCTTCGCACTGTTCTCGATGCGCTCGCCGACGGTCACGCGCCTCTACCTGCAGTGCAAGCCCGACGAAAACCTCGAGGAATGGTCCGACGCGCGGATCTGGGACGAACTGCACACGCGCTTCTCGAACGACACCGGCTGGACGCCGACCGAGGGCCGGATCACGCAGAAGAGCGTGACGCCGATGCGCAGCTTCGTGTCGGAGACGATGCAGCACGGCCGCTTGTTCCTCGCGGGCGACGCCGCGCACATCGTGCCGCCGACCGGCGCGAAGGGGATGAACCTCGCGGTGGCCGACGTCCGTGCGCTGTCCCGCGCGCTCGGCGCGCGCTACCGCAACGGCGACGCGACGCCGCTCGCGCGCTATTCGGCGACCTGTCTCGAGCGCGTGTGGCGCGCCGAGCATTTCTCGTACTTCATGACGAACATGCTGCACTCGTCGCCGGAGGATTCGCCGTTCGTCAATCGCCTGAAGTTTGCCGAGCTGAAGTACGTGACGCGCTCGCGGGCCGCTGCGCAGTCGCTCGCCGAAAACTACGTCGGCCTGCCGTTCGACGACCAGACACCCCCCGAGGGATCCCGCCTTGACAACGCGCTGTGCGCGACTCTATGATCGGCCCATCGTTCGCTAATCGAATCTAGGTTCGAATAGCGAACAAATGCCGAAGGTCGACGATGGCCTTCGACGCGGCACGCGGCTCGCGCGTGCCCCCTCGACAGGCCGCGCATCGTGCCGCGGGTTCGTATCAGGAAGAGACATGGTCAACAAGATTTTCGAATCGCTTCAATCGGCGGTCGCGGACGTTCACGACGGCGCGACCATCATGATCGGCGGTTTCGGCACGGCAGGCATGCCGTCCGAGCTGATCGACGCGCTGATCGAGCAGGGCGCGCGCGGCCTGACGATCGTCAACAACAACGCGGGCAACGGCGAGACGGGCCTCGCGGCGCTGCTCAAGGCGAAGCGGGTGCGCAAGATCATCTGTTCGTTCCCGCGCCAGAGCGACTCGCAGGTGTTCGACGCGCTGTACCGCGCGGGCGAGATCGAGCTGGAGCTCGTGCCGCAGGGCAACCTTGCGGAGCGGATCCGCGCGGCGGGCGCCGGCATCGGCGGCTTCTTCACGCCGACGGGCTTCGGCACGAAGCTCGCGGAAGGCAAGGAAACGCGCGTGATCGACGGCAAGTCGTACGTGTTCGAGACGCCGATCCACGCCGATTTCGCGTTGGTGAAGGCATACAAGGGCGATCGCTGGGGCAACCTCGTGTATCGCAAGACCGCGCGCAACTTCGGGCCGATCATGGCCAGTGCCGCGAAGGTCGCGATCGTGCAGGTGTCGGAAGTCGTGCCGCTCGGCGGGCTGAACCCGGAACACATCGTGACGCCGGGCATTTTCGTGCAGCGCGTCGTCGAAGTGCCGCAGGCCGCGCATGCGGCCGAGCTGGCCGCCGAACGTGCATCGCAAGCCGCCTGACAGCCCGAACTTTGTATGAGACCGGAGTAAGCGCTGAAGCGCCAACTCCGGTCGACAGGAGACCCGACATGAAACGACTGACCCGCGATGAAATGGCCAAGCGCGTCGCCCAGGACATCCCCGAAGGCGCGTATGTGAACCTCGGCATCGGCGTGCCGACGCTGGTGGCGAACCACCTCGACCCGAGCAAGGAAATCTTCCTGCACAGCGAGAACGGCCTGCTGGGCATGGGCCCGGCGCCGGCGCCCGGCGAGGAAGACGACGAGCTGATCAACGCCGGCAAGCAGCACGTGACGCTGCTCACCGGCGGCGCGTATTTCCACCACTCGGATTCGTTCGCGATGATGCGCGGCGGCCACCTCGACTACTGCGTGCTCGGCGCGTTCCAGGTGTCGGCGAACGGCGACCTCGCGAACTGGCATACGGGCGCGCCCGACGCGATTCCGGCCGTCGGCGGCGCGATGGACCTCGCGATTGGCGCGAAGCAGGTGTTCGTGATGATGGAACACCTGACGAAGCAGGGCGAGAGCAAGATCGTCGCGCAGTGCTCGTATCCGGTCACCGGCGTGCAGTGCGTGAGCCGCATCTATACCGATCTCGCCGTGCTCGACGTGACGGCGGACGGCCTCGCGGTGAGCGAGATCTTCACCGACCTGTCGTTCGACGAACTGCAGAAGCTGACCGGCGTGCCGCTGATCGACGCGACGCGCAAGGCCGCGGCCTGAACGGCAAGCGTGCCGGCGCGCGCGATCGCGCGCACGCCGGCACGCTTGGGTAGACAATAGGCGCACGCCGTTTCCCCAATCTGATGCCATGCTCGAAGACAGCGCCCGCCTGACCTCCCTCATTTGCGGCACCGAGCCGCTCAACCGGATCTGGTCGCCGCGCGCGACGATCCAGCGGATGCTCGACGTCGAGGCCGCGCTCGCGCGCGCGCTCGCCGCGCGGCAGGTGATTCCCGCCGCCGCGGTCGCGCCGATCGAACGCGCGTGCGACGCCGGCCGGCTCGATGCCGACGCGCTCGCGCACGGCGCGGCGCTCGGCGGCAATCTTGCGATTCCGCTCGTCAAGCAGCTCACCGCCCAAGTGAAGGCCGACGACCCCGAGGCCGCGAAGTTCGTGCACTGGGGCGCGACGAGCCAGGACATCATCGATACCGCGACCGTGCTGCAACTGCGCGACACGCTCGACGTGCTCGAGCCGCTGCTCGACGAAGCATGCGCGTCGCTCGCGACGCTCGCGCACACGCATCGCGCGACGCCGATGATCGGCCGCACGTGGTTGCAGCAGGCGCTGCCGATCACGCTCGGCCTGAAATTCGCGCAATGGCTCGACGCGCTGCTGCGCCATCGTGCACGCCTCGCCGAATTGCGCGAGCGCGCGCTGGTGCTGCAGTTCGGCGGCGCGGCCGGCACGCTGGCGAGCCTGCGCGAGCAGGCGGCCGGCGTGAGCGCCGCGCTCGCGGCCGACCTGAAGCTCGCGCTGCCGGCCGTGCCGTGGCATACGCAGCGCGACCGCATCGCGGAAGCCGCGTCGTGCTTCGGGATGCTGACCGGCACCCTCGGCAAGATCGCGCGCGACGTGTCGCTGCAGATGCAGACCGAGGTCGGCGAGCTTGGCGAACCGGCGGCTGCCGGCAAGGGCGGCTCGTCGACGATGCCGCACAAGCGCAACCCCGTCGGCTGCGCGGCCGTGCTGACCGCCGCGGTGCGCGCGCCGAACCTCGTCGCGACCGTGTTTGCCGGGATGGTCCAGGAGCACGAGCGCGCGCTCGGCGGCTGGCAGGCCGAATGGGATGCGCTGCCCGACCTCGCGCGCCTGACCGGCGGGGCGCTCGCGCAGATCGCGCAGATCGTCGCGGGCCTCGACGTGAACACCGAACGCCTCGCCGCGAACATCGACCTGACGCACGGGCTGATCCTCGGCGAAGCCGTGATGCTCGCGCTCGGCGACCGGATCGGCCGGCTCGATGCGCATCATGTCGTCGAGCATGCGTCGAAGGAAGCCGTGCGCACCGGCACGACGCTGTTCGACGTGCTCGCCGCCGATCCCACCGTATCCGCCAATCTGTCGCGCGACGCGCTCGCGCGGCTGCTCGATCCCGCACATTATGTCGGCGAGGCGCAGGCCTACGTCGACGCCGTGCTCGCGCTGCACGCGGGCACGAAACAACCAGGAGAACATTGATGCCTTTCGCCACTGTCAACGGCGTGAAACTGCATTACCGGATCGACCGTGCCGCGCGCGACGACGCGCCGTGGCTCGTCTTCTCGAACTCGCTCGGCGCCGACCTGCAGATGTGGGCACCGCAGATTCGCCCGCTCACTCAGCACTTCAACATCCTGCGCTACGACACGCGAGGCCACGGCCATTCCGAAGCACCGGCCGGCTCGTACACGATCGACCAGCTCGCGGGCGACGTGATCGGCCTGCTCGACCACCTCGGCATCGATCGCGCGCACTTCTGCGGGATTTCGATGGGCGGCCTGACCGGCGCTGCGCTCGCCGCGCGCTTCCCGTCGCGCATCGTGCGCGCCGTGCTGTCGAACACCGCCGCGAAGATCGGCTCGCCCGAAGTGTGGGCGCCGCGCGCGCACAAGGCGCGTGCGGAAGGGATGGCCGCGCTGGCCGACGCCGTGCTGCCGCGCTGGTTCACCGACGCGTTCGTCGATCGTGAGCCGCGCCTGTTCGACGCGATCCGCGACACCTTCGTGCATACCGACAAGGACGGTTACGCGGCGAACTGCGACGCGCTGAACGCGGCCGACCTGCGCGAGGAAGTGAAGGGCATCGCGCTGCCGGTGCTCGTCGTGACCGGCGCGAAGGACATGTCGACGCCTCCCGACCAGGGCCGTGCGCTGGCCGCCGCGATTCCCGGCGCGCGTCACGTCGAATTCGACGCCGCGCATATTTCGAACATCGAGTGCACCGACGGTTTCAACCGCGCGCTGCTCGACTTCCTGACCGCGTGAGGCACCGACGATGGACGACCAGCAACGTTACGAAGCGGGGATGAAGGTGCGTCGCGCGGTGCTCGGCGACGCGCACGTCGACCGCTCGATCCAGAACCGCACCGAAGTGACCGACGAATTCCAGAACCTGATCACGCGCTATGCGTGGGGCGAGATCTGGACGCGCGACGGCCTGCCGCGCCATACGCGCAGCCTGCTGACTATCGCGATGATGGTCGCGCTGAACCGCGGCGAGGAACTCGCGCTGCATCTGCGCGCCGCGCGCAACAACGGCGTGACGCGCGACGAAATCAAGGAAGTGCTGCTGCAGACCGCGATCTACTGCGGCGTGCCGGCCGCGAACTCCGCGTTCCATCTCGCGGACAAGATCTTCAAGGAACAGGATGGGGCTGAATAACACGGCCGGCTCGCGCCGGACGTGACCCGATCGCGACGCCTGTCGCTGCCGGCAGGTGTCGACGACGCATGACGCGCCGGCGGCGAATCGGCGCGCAAACAAGGAAAGACGCGGCCATCAGGCCGCGTTGTTTACATAGGAGACTCGCGATGAATCGCGCACCCGTGGTCGATGTTCAGACCTTCATCAACGAGCAGCCGTTCGGCGGCTTCCAGTGGCTCGTATTCCTGATGTGTTTCGTGATCGTGCTGCTCGACGGCTTCGATACGGCCGCGATCGGCTTCATCGCGCCGTCGCTGCTCGGCGAATGGAACCTCACCAAACCCGATCTCGCACCCGTGCTGAGCGCCGCGCTGTTCGGCCTTGCGTGTGGCGCGCTCGTGTCGGGCCCGCTGTCCGACCGCCTCGGGCGCCGTTCGCTGTTGTTGGGCTCGGTGTTCCTGTTCGGCGTCGCGTGTTTCGTTTCCGCATTCTCGACGACCATCGGGCACCTGACGGTGCTGCGCTTCGTCACCGGTGTCGGCCTCGGCGCCGCGATGCCGAACGCGGTCACGATGATGGGCGAGTTCTGCCCGGACAAGCGCCGCGCGACCGTGATCAACCTGATGTTCTGCGGTTTCCCGCTGGGCGCCGCGTTCGGCGGCTTTCTCGCCGCGTGGATGATCCCGCATTTCGGCTGGCGCAGCGTGCTGATGCTCGGCGGCGTGACGCCGCTGCTGCTCGGCGTGCTGTTGCTGCTGAAGATGCCCGAATCGGTGCGTTTCATGGTCGCGCAAGGCCAGAGCGTCGACCGGATCCGCGCGACGCTTTCGCGGATCTCGCGCGATGCGCTGAACGCCGGCTCGTTCGCGATGACCGAATCCGCGCCGCAGACGGGCAGCAAGGGAATCGGCGTCGTGCTGTCGCGCTCGTACGTCGTCGGCTCGGTGATGCTGTGGCTCGCGTACTTCATGGGGCTCGTGATTTTCTACGCGTCGATCAACTGGATGCCGATCCTGCTGAAGGATGCCGGCCTCACGCCGAAGAGCGCGACGCTGATTTCCGCGCTGTTCCCGCTCGGCGGCGTCGGCGCGGTGTTGTGCGGCGTGTTGATGGACCGTTTCAATGCGAATCGCGTGATCGCCGTGTGCTACGCGCTGACCGCGGTCAGCGTGTATGCGATCGGGCAGGCGGCCGGGAACGTCGGGCTGCTCGTGCTGGTCGTGTTCATCGCCGGCGTGCTGATGAACACCGCGCAATCGTCGATGCCCGCGCTTGCCGCTGCGTTCTATCCGACTGAAGGGCGCGGCACGGGCGTGGCGTGGATGCTCGGTGTCGGCCGCTTCGGCGGGATCGCCGGGTCGTTCCTCGTCGCCGAACTGACGCGCCGGCACTTCTCGTTCGCGGGTGTGTTCGCGACCATCGCGGTCGCGGGCTTGCTTGCGTGCCTTGCGTTGTTGATCAAGCAGATGGCCCGGCCGCACGGCGTCGCGCAGCCGGGCGGCAAGATCGAGTCGCTCGGGCATTGAGCAGGATCGGGGCCGGGGCGATGCGCGCCGGCCTTTTGCTTGTTGCGAAAGGTCGTGAGTCGAGCGACACGCAACGACGGACCGGGCCGCGTCAGCGGCCCGTCGACTTTGCGGCCGTCGCGCCGCTACTCTTCCGCGTCGTGTTCCTTGACGAAGTTGCGCAGATACGCACGCAGCGCGGCCTCCTGGCTGCGATGATCGGCATGGTTCGCGGCGCCCATCTCTTCCTCGTCACCGAACAGCGTGGGCGGCGCGCAGTACGTGCCCACTTCGATGTTTTCGCGCAGCACCCGGATCTCGTGCGTGAGTGGGTGGTACTCGGCGATCCAGTGCATGCCCTCGATGTGCTCGCCGGCTTTCAGCATTGGCTTCATCGGCAATCTCCATGCAGGGCAGCGGTGCAGCCGGCGAAGCGGCTGCACGCGCCCTTACCAAAAGGGTACGCCTGCATGGCGTGAAGCTCAACGGGGGCGCTCGTGAGCGCTTACTGCGGGAGCAGGTGCGCGACGAGGGGATACAGCGACAGGATCAGCAGCACGGCCATCGTCACGTTGAAGATGCGCAGCGCGCGGCGGTTCGACAGGAAGCGGCGCAGGCCCTGGCCGAACGCGGCCCACAGGCTGATGCACGGAAAGCCGATCAGGATGAACACGACGGCCATCCACGCGGCGTTCATCCCATAGTCGGCGGACAGGCGGATCGTCGTCGCGGCGGTCAGCACCATCATCCATGCCTTCGGATTGACCCACTGGAACGCGGCGGCTTCGAGGAACGTCATCGGCCGCGGCTTGGCGCCCTGCGCCTTCACTTCGCCCGATGTGCCGATACGCCATGCGAGGTACAGCAGGTACGCGACGCTCGCGATTTCGAGGATGGTATACAGGACCGGCACGCGCCGGAACGCCTCGCCGAGACCGAAGCCGACGCACAGCATCAGTATTGCGACGCCGATGCTGATGCCGAACAGGTGCGGCATCGTGCGGCGGAAACCGAAATTGACGCCGGAGGCGAGCAGCATCGTGTTGTTCGGGCCGGGCGTGATCGACGTGACAAGCGCGAACAGCATGCCGGCGGGCAATGCGCTGACGGTGAGGAAGTCCATCGCGGATTCTCCATTCGTGTTCGGGACTGGGATGGAGCCAGTGTAGCGACGGTTTTCTGTACAGTACCGGTACAGTTTGATGGATGGATGCCGGTACGGGAACGGCGAGATGCGTATTAGATTGAAGTCGCCGGATCGTGCTCGGCATGCTGGCGCGGGCCGGGCCACCAGCCAACAGGTCGATCACGGGTTGGCCGCGCGCGCCGCTTCCATCACACGCAACACCGGCCGGCCGCCAACATCCTTCAGCGGAAAGTACGAGCGATGCGTGGCCGGATCGACAGCGACGACGTGTGCATTCGGCCCGAGCCGGCCTTCGCCGAGTTTGACGACATCCGAGCCTCTGACGCCGAACATCGAAACGACGCCGGCTTCACCCGCGACATAGAGCGCGTCCGACGCGGAATCGAACGCCAGCACGTCCGGGCCGCCGCCGATATGGAACGCTCGAACCACATGCCGCGCGCGCATATCGAAGACGAGAAGCGTGTCATTGTCCTCGCACGCGATGAAGGCGAGGCGACTGCGCGGCTCGATCAGCAAACCGTGATTGCCTTTCGCACCCGGCAAGTCGAGACGGTCGACGACACGGTCCGTCGCCGGATCGATTTCGACGAGCTGACGACGCGTCTGGACGTTCACGAAGATGTGCCGGGAGACCGGATCGTACTGCGTGTTGCCGGCCTCGCCGTCGAGCGGAATCGTCGCGACGCGCCGGTTGCTCCGGACGTCGATGACCGTTTCCGTTTTTCCGTATTCGTCGGATACGTACAGCTTGTGCACGTCGGCTGCATAGGCCATCCCGTCGGGATAATGCCCGCCCGGCATGCGCGCGACGATTTTCAGCGTCGCGGCGTCGATCGCGACGATTTCGTCGGACCCGGTCGCGGATGCGTAGATGCGCGACAGCTCCGGCACGGCAAGGACGCCATGTACCGACGATACCGCCGTGATCCGTGCGATCACGCGTGATGCACGCGTATCGAAAGCAATCACCTCGCCGTCGCCGAGGTGGGCGATCAGGAGCCGGTTGCGGGTCGAATCGAGACTTGCGTAGTCGAGCCGGGTCGGGCGGCCCGGCAACGCAATGTCCGCGACGTGCTTCAGCGGCAGGGCGCCGATCGACGTATCGTCGCCCGCGGCGAATGCCTGGTGAATCGACTGGCTCGACGCGCCGAACCCGCCGCACAGCGCGACGAGCAGGGGCAGGCTGGAGCGCCAGTGTCCGGCGTGCTTCATGATTTCCTCCCGCGACGGCCGCCGCCGCATTTGCGATGCGGCGTCGTCGCTTTGCATGGTTCCCCGCTCGTTTGTTGTTCCACCATGGTCGCCGCTCACCGCGGCCGCTCGTCGTTTGGTTCGACGTGCCGAAAAGCTGCGAGCAGCGTGAGGTCGTACGCGATCTTCAGCACACCGCATGCGACCAGCGGCGCACCGAGCCAGCCGAGACCGAACAGGCCGCCGGCCAATGTCGGCGCGAGCGCGGCCGCGAGGCTGCGCGGGACGGACGTAAAGCTGGCCGCTGCCGGTCGCTCAGCCGGCGTGACGACCGCCATCACGTAAGCGGTTCGTGTCGGCACATCCATTTGCGAAAGCGCGCTGCGCATCAGCAGCAGCGTCAACGTCAGCGGCAACGTTGGCGCGAGGGCGGCGCCGATCAGGCAGACGCTCGACGGGATATGCGTGAACACCATCGTGTTCAGCAGGCCGATCCTGCGCGCCAACGGCGCGGCCGCGAGCTGCGAGCTGGCCGAAAGCAGGCCCGCCCAGAAGAAGAACCGGCCGGCGGCGGCGATCGAGAGGCCGAAGCGCTGCATCAGCCACAGCGACAACAGCGAGTTGACGACGAGACCGCCCGCGAACGCGTCGACGCTGAACAGCATCGCCAGCCGGATGACGATCGGGCGCGACGGGCCGAGCGGCGGCGGCGCTTGCGTTGCCGCGTGCGTCTCCGGGCGCGGCAGTCGCCGATACAGCATGCAGACGACGATACCCGTCGCCGCATAGACCAGAAACATGCCGCGCATCGCGCTCAGCGTCGTGATTCCGGTATGTGATTCGACGAAGATCGGCAGGCCGGCCGCAAGGGATCCGACCGCCGCCGAGACGGCACCGACGAGGCTGTATCGGGCAAACAGCGCCGTGCGAGCGTCGCCGTCGGCTGCTTGCGCCAGACGCGACTGTTCGAGCGGCAGAAACAGGCTGACGTCGCCGGAGCTCGGATTGAGCGTGCCGGCGAAGGCGACGACGAACAGCGGCCACAATGCGGAGAAGCTCGCGAAGCCGATTCCCGTCGCTGCCATCAGCGCGGCCGCGAGCGTCAGCATGCGGCGCTGCGTGAAGCGGCTCGCGAGCATGCCGATCGCGATCGTCGCGAGTGCGGAACCCGCCAACGTCGTGGTGCCGATCAGGCCGACATCCAGTTGCGAAAGCCCGAGCGACAGCAGATACGCGGGCAGCAGCACGGCAACGAATCCATCGCAGAAACCGCGCAGGCCGCGGCTCGCGAGGATGAGCCATGCGGCCTCGTCCACGCCCGCCGGCAGTATTCGGCTGGCGAGCGTCGATGCGCGTCGGCTGTCAGGCAGGGGCATCACGCCGGCACCACGCGTAAAGCGCATCGTCGATGAATCGCGCAGTCAGCCATGACCACTTCCCCGCAGTGAGGCTCAATGATGGAGCAGCGGGTAGGCCACCAGCCCCACGAGCGCGGCAGCCGTGACGATGACCGGCTCCTGCAACTTCTTGAAACGCCACAGCAGCAGCACGGTACCGACGGCGAGCAGTGCGGTCGGCATGTCGACGATCGAGCGTTTCGCGATGACGAGGACGGAGCCCGTGATCGCCCCAACAGCCGCGGCGGTGATTCCGTCCACGAACGCCTTGACGTCCGGGCGGTGCCCGTACTTCTTCACGTACGGCGCGGGAATGACGGTGAACAGATAGCAGGGCAGGAACGTGCCGAGGGCCGCGACGCATGCGCCGGGCAAGCCCGCCACGAGATACCCGATGAAGCCGACGGTGATCACGACGGGACCGGGCGTGATCATCGCGACCGCGACCGCATCGACGAACTGCTTGTCGTTGAGCCAGTGATGTTCGGTGACGACGCCGCCGTAGAGGAACGGCACGATCGCAAGCCCGGAGCCGAACACGAACGCGCCTGCCTTCGTGAAGAACGCGCCGATCTGAACGAGCTGCGGCAGATCGATGCCGCTCAGTATTCCGCTGGCGGCCGGCAGATTGGCCGCGGCAACCGCATTCAGTCCGCCCCGGTGCAGCCACTTGGGCGGGGCGCGCCACAGCCAGCCGACCACGCCCGCGACGAGGAACAGCCACGCGATTTCCGATTCCGTGATGAAGGTCACGGCGGCGAGCGTCACGAAGATTGCGCAGAGCAGCTTGTCGTGGCCAACGGTTTTCGTCGTGAGCTTGTAGGCGCTCATCGCGATGATGCCGACCACCGCGGCGCCGACGCCGTAGAAGACGGCCTGCATCCAGGACAGCCCGCCGAAATGCGCGTACGCGAACCCGAGCGCGAGCACCATCAGAAACGACGGCAGCACGAACGCGAAGCCGACGAGTGTCGCACCGAGAATGCGGTAGTGAACGAAGCCGAGATAAATCGCGAGCTGGGCCGCCATCGGCCCCGGTGCGAGCTGGGCCAGCGTGAGCCCTTCCTTGTAGTCGGCCTCCGTGATCCAGCCGCGGTGCTCGACCAGGTCGCGACGCATGTAGCCCGCAAGCGCAACCGGCCCGCCGAAGCCGAACGTGCCGAGACGCAACATGTAGGCGACCAGCTCGCCGAGCGAGTAGGTCGGTTCGGTCGTGGCGATGGCAGTGGTCATGACCTGGCTCCGGTTTCGTTCTTTCCGCTCGACGAGAAATGCGCGTGCAAGGCGTCGAGCACGGCGCTCATCTGCTCGAGCAATTGATCATCGTTCTCCGTGCGCTGGCGCGTGCCGGCCATCACGGCCTCGAAGCCGATCGCCTCGGGCGCCGCGGGGCCGCCCACGTCGAGTGCGTGCACGATCTCGGCGAGCCGCGCGAGCGCAGGGTTTTTGTCGAGGCCGAAACTGGCCAGCAGCACCTCGAACGTCACGCGCTCGCCGACATGCGTGAACGTCGCACCGTCGAAATCGAAGCCCAGCGCGTCAGCTGGACAATCCGCCGGCGATGCGAGCCAGATGAAGCGGGCGCGTGCGTCGATGAAGCGGCGGATCAGCCACGCGCTGGCGACGCGATCGACCCAAATCCGCTGCCGCGTCGCCCAGGTGCGGCCCTGATATTCGTCGATCGCCAGCGGGCGGATCGCGCGGTCCGCGGCGTGCGGCTCACCCGGCGACAGCACGGTGTCGACCAGTGCGACGAAATCCTGCAGCGCGACTTCGGCGCGGGTGGCCGAGTCGCCCGGGAAATAGTCGATCGCGCGGATGGCGTCGAAATCCTTGCGCATGCGCCGCAGCAAACGTGTCAACTCCGTGGCCGACTGGCCCGCGAGCGTCTTGCGGGCGTCCGCAAGGGCCTGGATAAAGGCGGCGTCATCCTCTCCGCGATCGAAGAGCGCGCGGAATTCCAGTTCCTGCTGCGCATCCAGGCTCGGCGCGCGTAACAGGTGAGCCGTGCCGCCACTTTCGGCAATCGACCCCGCGAGGTCGCGCAGCGTGCCCTCATGTTCTTCGGTGTACGGCAGCAGGTAGATGCCGTCGCGCAATACCGCGCAGCCCTTTGCCTTCAGCGCGCGCCAGAACCGCATGCGGGCCGTCGCGTTTTCAGTCGGAAGGGTCAGAACGAGGAGCGACCAGGTAGAGATTGAATTCATGTAGGTAAATCTACGTGAAGGTTGCGATTGCTACAAAAATACTTCGCGCATGGCCATCTGATGTCGCCCCCCGCCTTGCGTTAGCCGGGTCTATGCCCCTCCCCCCTATATGGAAAGGCGATTTGAGATATAGTCCCCCCCGCTATAGGAAGGAACCACCATGAGCCACACCATCAAGGACAAGCAGAAGCTGCTGAACCGGGTCCGCCGTATCAAGGGACAGGTCGAAGCGATCGAACGCGCGCTGGCGGACGAGCGCGGTTGCAACGAAATCCTCCGCCTCATCACCAGCGGCCGTGGCGCGATGAACGGCCTGCTCGCGGTCGTGCTCGAGGAGCACATCCGCAGCCATCTGGTCGACGCCGAAGGGCACGACGACGAAGGCAGCGCGACCGAGCAACTGATCGAAGTCGTACACAGCTACTTCAAGTAAAGGGAGGCGGAATGAGCAATTTCAGCGACGACGCCTTCGGCGAAGCGCACGACCACATTTTTCTCGGTGCGGCGCACGAGCAGAACGAACGCAGGACCTGGATGGTCATCGCGCTGTGCGCGGCGATGATGGTGGCCGAGATCGTCGGCGGGTCGCTGTTCGGCTCGCTGGCGCTGATCGCGGACGGCCTGCACATGTCGACGCACGCGGGCGCGATGCTGATCGCCGCGTTCGCCTATACCTATGCGCGCAAGCATGCGAACGATCCGCGCTTCGTGTTCGGCACCGGCAAGCTCGGCGACCTCGCCGGTTTCACGAGCGCGATCGTGCTCGCGATGATCGCGCTGCTGATCGGGTACGAAGCGGTCGCGCGCCTGCTCGCCCCGGTCCCGATCCATTTCGGCGAGGCGATCCCGATCGCGGTAGCCGGCTTGCTCGTCAACATCGCGAGCGTCTGGCTGCTGAGCGGCGATCATCATGGCCATAGCCACGGTCATGGCCACGGTCATCACCACGGGCACGACCATGGCGATCACGACGATCACGACCACGACCACGAAGAGGAAGCGCACCGAATCTTCGACCCGCAGGGCGCATTCGTCGTGTCGGTGTTCGAGGCGGGCGTCCCGCCGGTTTTCCGCGTCGCGCCTGCGACGCACGAGACGACGCTCGTCGATGCGGGCGCCGTGTCGGTGACGACGATCCGCCCGGACGGCTCGCGTCAGGTGTTCGCGATGCAAAGCCGCGATGGGTATCTGGAGTCGACCGAAGCCATTCCCGAACCGCATGAATTCAAGGCGATCGTGCGCTTGAACGGCCGCGAACACGAACTGGCGTTCGAGGAACACGATCATGGCGCGTCCGCGGCGGCGGCGCGCGATCACAACATCCGCTCCGCCTACATCCACGTGATCGCCGATGCCGCGGTTTCCGTGCTGACGATCGGCGGGCTGCTGCTCGCGCGTGCGTTCGGCTGGGTGTGGATGGATCCGCTGGCCGGCATCATCGGCGCGTTGGTGATCGCGAACTGGTCGTACGGCCTGATGCGCGACACGGGCGGCATCCTGCTCGACATGAGTTCGGATCGCCGTCTGGCGGACAAGGTGCGCGGCGCGATCGAAGGCACTGGCGACCGTGTCGGCGACCTGCATGTGTGGCGGCTCGGGCCGGGGCACATGAGTGCGGTCGTGTCGGTGACGACGACCGATCCGGATCGGGATGCGCGCTTCTATCATGGCGTACTGCAGCGATTCAGAAATCTGTCGCACGTCACCGTCGAAGTCGTGCCCGCGACGCGAGGACGATGAGCATGGCGGTCAAGTCCCCTTGTGTGGACGTGTGTTCGTTCGACGGTCGCACCGGCTACTGCGTGGCATGCCTGCGAACGCGCGACGAGGCGCGTGGCTGGAAGAAGATGACGGACCACCGGCGCCATCAAATCGTGAACGACCGCGCGCGGCGGCATGCGAAACTGACGCGGGAAACGACCGACTGATCACGACACCATGAGCGCTCCGTCACCGATTGTCCGCAAACCTGCGATTCCACGGACCGTGTGGGCCCTGGGCCTCGTGAGCCTCTTCATGGACCTGTCGTCCGAGCTGATCCATGCGTTGTTGCCGATCTACCTGGTGTCGACGATGGGCATGAGCGTCGCCGCGCTCGGCGTCCTCGAAGGGGCGGCCGAAGCGACGGCGATGATCGTCAAGGTGTTCTCCGGTGCGATCAGCGACTGGCTCGGGCGCCGCAAGGGGCTGCTGCTGGTCGGCTACGGGCTCGCGGCGCTGACCAAGCCGTTGTTTCCGCTGGCGTCCACGCCGGCCGTCGTCGTGGCGGCCCGCCTGCTCGACCGCGTCGGCAAGGGGATTCGCGGCGCGCCGCGCGACGCGCTGGTGGCCGACATCGCGCCGGCCGAAATCCGCGGCGCGTGCTTCGGCCTGCGTCAGTCGATGGATACCGTGGGCGCGATTTTCGGGCCGATGCTCGCGATCGTGCTGATGCTGTGGTTCGGCGATCGCATTCGGACCGTGCTGTGGTTTGCCGTGGTGCCGGCCTTCGTCGCGATTGCATTGATCGTTTTCGGCGTGCGGGAGCCCGAGCAGTCGAAACCGGACCGGCGCTTTCGCTCGCCGCTGCGCTGGAACGCCCTGCGCGAGTTTCCCCGCAGCTACTGGTTCGTCGTCGCGGCCGGCGCGACGTTTACGCTCGCGCGCTTCAGCGAGGCGTTCCTGGTGCTGCGTGCGCAGCAGACGGGGCTCGATGCGGCATGGATTCCGGCCGTAATGGTCGCGATGAGCGTCACCTATTCGCTGTCGGCCTGGCCGGTCGGCAGCGTGTCGGACCGGCTCGATCGCCGCGTGCTGCTCGCGGCCGGCATGGTGTTGCTGATCGTGGCCGACCTGCTGCTCGGCATCGGCACGTCGACGATCTCGATGTTCGCCGGCGTGGCCGTGTGGGGGCTGCACATGGGCTTCACGCAGGGCATCCTCGCCGCGATGGTGTCGGAAACCTCGCCGGCCACGCTGCGCGGCACCGCGTTCGGCGTATTCAATCTGGTGAGCGGCATCTGCATGCTGCTCGCGAGCAGCATCGCCGGCGCGCTGTGGACGCATTTCGGCGCGTCGGCCACGTTTCTCGCGGGCGCGGCGCTGGTCGTCGTGCCGCTGTGCCTGTGCCGGTTCATGCCGCGACCCGGCACGTCCCACGCGTGACGCGACGCCAGCCGGGTCTGCCGACGTTCGGCTCAAGGCCGAGCTGACGGCCGGGCACGACGGTGCCCGAAGAACGCACCCGCCGTCGCGGTCCACCCGTCCCCGACCCCGGCCGGCGAGGGTCCGCCTCGCCTCCTTTCCCGCGCCGCGCATCGCCCGCTGCTTTCAGATTTGAAAGATTGTCCGGTGTTTGCGATAGAATGCCCCCCCTGTTCGTCGTGGCCGTGCCCGCGGACGGGCACCGGCACTCGAAACGGCGCGCCGCGCTCGTGGACCACCGCTCTCATTTCGATGCCGGCGATCTCCCTGCCGTTGGAAACACAAGTTCTGTAATTTGGATTGCTAATGAAGAAGAAGCACAACATCACCAAGTACATCGTCATCGCGATGGTGCTTGGCATTGCCGTGGGCTACGCCTGTCATAGCGCGTTTCCCGACCCGAAAATGGCCAAGGAAGTCGCCGGCTACGTGTCGCTGCTGTCCGACGTGTTCCTGCGGCTGATCAAGATGATCATCGCGCCGCTGGTGTTCGCGACGCTGACGGTCGGCATCGCGCAGATGGGTGACAGCGGCTCGGTCGGCCGCGTGGGCGTGAAGGCGTTCGGCTGGTTCATCATCGCGTCGTTCACGTCGCTGCTGCTCGGCCTCGTGACCGCGACGATCCTGAAGCCGGGCAGCCACCTGAGTCTGCCGTTGCCTGCCGCCGACGCGGCGCTGAACCTGAAGACGGGCGCATTCACGCTGAAGGACTTCATCGTCCACCTGGTGCCGAAATCGATCGCCGAGGCGATGGCGAACAACGAGATCCTGCAGATCGTCGTCTTCTCGATCTTCTTCGGCACCGCGCTGTCCGCGCTCGGCGACGCCGGCAAGCGCCTGACCGGCGTGATCGACGATCTCGCGCAGGTCATGCTGAAAGTGACGGGCGCGGTGATGTGGTTCGCGCCGGTCGCCGTGTTTGCCGCGCTGGCGTCGACGATCACGACGGAAGGGCTCGGCATCCTGCTCACGTTCGCGAAGTTCATGGCGAGCTTCTACCTGGCGCTCGCGCTGCTGTGGGGCGTGCTGACGCTCGCCGGCGTGGCGTTCCTCGGCAAGCGCGCGTTCACGCTGATCCGTCTGATTCGCGAGCCGTTCCTGCTGTCGTTCGCGACGGCGAGTTCCGAAGCCGCGTATCCGAAGCTGCTCGACGCGCTCGACCGGTTCGGCGTGAATCGCAAGATTTCCAGCTTCGTGCTGCCGATCGGATACTCGTTCAACCTCGACGGCTCGATGATGTACTGCACGTTCGCGGTGCTGTTCATCTCGCAGGTGTACGGGATCGACCTGCCGCTCGCCACGCAGATCACGATGCTGCTGATGCTGATGGTGACGTCGAAGGGGATGGCGGGCGTGCCGCGCGCGTCGCTCGTCGTGATCGCGGCGACGCTCAACCAGTTCCATCTGCCGGAAGCCGGGCTGTTGCTGATCATGGGCGTCGACATGTTCCTCGACATGGGCCGCTCGGCTACCAACGCCGTCGGCAATTCGATCGCAGCGGCGGTGGTCGCGAAGTGGGAAGGCCAGCTTGGCGAATCGCGCGACGACGCGGATTCGGACGGCGGCGGCGAGATCAAGCAGGTGAAGGCACGGGAGACGGCGTAGTCCGCGTGATTTCCCTGCTGTAAATGATGTGCACCGGCCCGGATTCCACATGGATTCGGGCCGGCGCGATAACCGCCAGCGGTCATTCCTTTACCCGTCTTTACCCGCATCCGGCGATTTTCCCGATTCGCCGAAAAACCTTCCGCCATTTCCGATACGCCGCATTCGACACCGCGGCGATATTCCCGCCATCGATAGCTGCACGGCCCCGATAGCATGCGCGAACGCGCAAGTGATCGTTCACTCTCGCGCAGTCGCACGCCCCGCCTGCACGAGCAGCTCGCAATTTTTTTCGATTTATATGACGCTATTCTCGGCGTTGCCGATTATCGAATGCACGCGCGATGTAATACCGACTGCACCGGGTGATTTAGCGGAAGTATTTACGCATTGCCGATTTTCAAACCATCCGGCTGCTCCTTCATGTGAATGACTCCACCATTCAGGAGAGCATCAGCCATGGTCGTCAGAAAACCGATTCAGGTCGTGCTGCTCGCCGCCACGATCGCCGCGATCGCGCCGGCCGGAAACGCGGCCAATACCACCGACTGGATCGCGAATACCTACGGCACGCTCGCGGCGCACGTCGGCAACGTCGCGCGCTCGATGTGGGTCGCGCCCGAAGGCGTGATCTACACCGCGTCGATGTGGGACGAGGACGAGGGCGGCGTCGCGATCTACCAGAACGGCAAGAGCGTCGGCTCGATCGGCACGCATTCGGAGTTCCAGGGTAGCGCGATCACGGGCAATGCGACGTCGCTGTTCGTCGCGCTGCAGCCCGGCAACGGATACGGCAGCGGCGCGGTCGGGCGCTACAACCGCGCCACGCGGTTCCGCGACAAGCTGATTCAGGTGACCGCGGCGACCAACCAGCCGCGTATCGACGTCGTCACCGGGCTCGCCACGGCCGGCTCGCTGCTCTATGCGAGCGATTTCTACGGCAATCGCGTGCGCGTGTTCACGACCGACGGCGTGTGGCAGCGCGACATCGGCGTGTCGGCACCCGGCGCGCTCGCGGTCGACGGTGCGGGGAACATCTGGGTCGCGCAGAAGAGCGCGGGCTCGGTCGTCGAATTCAGTCCGGCCGGCGCGCCGTTGAACACGATCCGGCTGGCCGCCGGGTCGCAGCCGTCGGCGCTCTATTTCGACGCGGCGGCGGGGCAGCTGATGGTCGGCGACGAAGGCCCCGACATGAACATCAAGCGCTATTCCGTCGCGGGGCGGCCCGCGCTGGCCGGTACGTTCGGCGTGCGCGGCGGCTATCTCGACACGACGACGGGCATCAAGGGGCAGGTCGGCGCGAAGCGCTTCACCCGCATCGCCGGCATCGGCAAGGACACGGCCGGCAACCTGTACGTGCTCAACAACCCGTGGGGCGGCAGCTGGGATCTCGGACGCAACGGCGCGACCGACATTCACGCGTACAGCAGCGCCGGCAGCCTGCGGTGGACGCTGCAGTCGCTCAACTTCGAAGGCATCGCCGCACCGGATCCGGTCACCGACGGCGCGCTGTTCTACAGCGGCACCCACGTCTACAGCGGCACCGCGGGCGGCACCTTCGTCGCGAACACCGTTGATCCGTTCGCGTATCCGTCGGATCCGCGCATCAACATGAGCGACACGCAGCGCGACGAGCACTTCGGGCTGCTGACGTCGGTCGGCGCGAACCGGATTCTCGTCGCGGCGGGGCAGAATCCGCCGGTTTACTACTTCTTCCACTTCAACGCGGCCAATGGCTACGTCGCGATTCCCGACGGTTCGATCCCGGGGCCCGCGTTCAACACGACCCGGCGCGTGTCGGCCGGCTTCAGCCTCGACGGCAAGGGCGGCGTCTGGGCCGGCCTCGACAAGACCGGCGCCATTTATCACTATCCGCTGACCGGTTTCGACGCAAGCGGCAAGCCTTCGTGGGGGCCGGGCGTGCCGACGCCGGTGCCGGCCAGCATCCAGCCGCTGACGCGCATCGTCTATCTCGCCGACAGCGACACGATGGTGCTCGCGCAAGGTGTGGTCGGCAGTACCGACTGGACGTCGATCGGCACGCGCATCGAGGTGTACCACGGCTGGAGCGCCGGTAACACGACGAAGCCGAATCCGGTGATCACGCTGCCGCACAGCGGCGCGAAGTCGATCGACGCGGCCGGCAATCACCTGTTCGTCGGCTACTGGTTCAGCAGCAGCGGGCCGCTGTGGCCGAACATCGATGCGTTCAACCTCGACACCGGCAATCTCGACACGACGCTCGTCAACGCGAGCCCCGCGACCGTGGATACCAGCAGCGCGATCGATGCCATGTACAGCGTGCGCGCGTACCGCCGCTCGAACGGCGAATACGTGGTGACGAAGAACAACGTGAAGGGAAACAGCATCACCGTCTATCGGTGGACGCCGTGACGGCGACGCATCGAACGTGACGATGACACCGCGATGGCTGTCATCGAAACGCCTTCGCTGTAACCATGTGTAATAAGCCGGCCCGCAACGGAGCCGGTCATCCGCTTGACATTGGGCGGCGATGTAATGCCGGCACGTCGGCGATCGCCGACGCAACGCACTCGATCGATTGGCACAGGCCCCCGCCACCGCGCGGCACGGGCAGACGAGGCCAGGATCATGCCGGACACGTCAGACGGTAATCGCCCCCACAGGTATAGAGGATTCCTATGAGAAATAGCCAGGTCAAGCGCGCGCTCCGACTCGGAGCCGTCATGTCGGCCGTGCTGCTTGCGTCGCACGCGCACTCGGAAGGTTTCGACGCCGCCGACGCCACCCGCGTGCCGAGCGGTCAGTTCGTCACGCCGCTCGCCGTGCGCGGCGCGGTCCAGCAGTTCCTGAATCCGGGGTTGCCGGCCTATCCGCATTTCGTCGCGGGGGAAGCCGTGCGCTCGCAATTGAGCCCGGACGGCAAGACGCTGGCGATCATCACCGCCGGCCAGAACTCGCTGTACAAACCGGACGGTTCGGTCGACACCGCGGCCTCGACGCAATTCATCTTCCTGTACGACGTCGGCGGCGCGAACAAGACGCGCCCGATGCTCAGGCAGGTGCTTCAGCAGACCAATGCGTTCGTCGGCCTGGCGTTTTCGCATGACGGCAGCAAGCTGTATGCGACCGGCGGCAGCGACGATGCGGTCTACGTCTATGCGCAGCAGGGCGGCGCGTGGGCGCTGTCGACGACGATCGCGCTCGGCCACGCGGGCAAGGGCGTCGGCATCCGCGTGCAGCCGAACGCGGCCGGGCTTGCGTTGTCGGCCGACGGCAAGACGCTCGTCGTCGCGAACAACTACAACGATTCGATCAGCGTGATCGATACCGCGACCAACAACGTGCGTTACGAGCACGACCTGCGTCCGTTCTTCTCCGGCAACGAAGGTCGCAGCGGCGACGCCGGCGGCACGTTCCCGTTCGCGGTCGTGATGAAGGGCAACGGCATCGCGTACGTGTCGTCGGATCGCGATCGCGAGATCGTCGCGGTCGACGTGTCGTCGCCGTCTCGAGGCCGGCTGGTCAAGCGCATCAAGCTGGACGGCAACGCGCTCGGCATGACGCTCGATGCGTCGCAATCGCGGCTGTTCGTCGCGCAGGACAATGCCGACCAGGTCGCGGTGATCGACACGAACGCCAACGCGATCGTGACCCGGATCGACGCGCGCGCGCCGGCGGGCGTGCTCGCGCACGGCCAGGCGCATACGGGCGCGGCGACGTATGCGGTCACGCTGTCGCGCGATGGCCGCACGCTGTATGCGACCAACGCCGGCGCGAACGAAATCGCCGTCATCCCGCTCGTCGGCGAGCGCGCCTATCGCGTCACCGCCCTGATTCCGACCGCGTTCGAGCCGCACGACGTGACGTTCAGCGCCGACGGCACATGGATGTACGTGGTGAACGGCAAGAGCACGACCGGCCCGAACCCCGGCCACCTGTTCGGCGCGACCCCCGCGCAGGCCGCCGCGTCGCACGCGTCGAACGAGTATCAGTTCCAGCTCGAGCGCGCGTCGCTCGTGAGCGCGCCGGTGCCGGCGGCCAACGAGTTGCCGACGCTCACGCAGCAGGCCGCGCGCAACAACTTCTATCGCCCGGAAGACAACGACAGCGACAACGAGGTGATGGGCTTCCTGCGCCGTCACATCAAGCACGTGATCTACGTCGTCAAGGAAAACCGCACGTTCGACCAGGTGCTCGGCGACATCGGCAACGGCGCCAACGGCGATCCGAAGCTGGCCCAGTTCGGCCGCAACATCACGCCGAACTTCCATCGTCTGGCGAGCCAGTTCGTGACGCTCGACAACTTCATGAACCCGGGCGACGGCAGCATGGACGGCTGGTCGTGGGCGCTGCAGGGGCGCGTCACCAACACGGAGACGATCACCCAGCAGATCAACTACGCGGCGGTCAATCGCGGCCTGTCGTACGAGAGCGAGGGCACGAACCGCAACGTGCCGGTCAACTGGGCGTCGGTGCAGCAACGCGATGCGGCGGCCGGGCCGGCCGGCACCACGAACTACAGCAACGCGGCCGCCGGCCTGCCGGGCGGCGCGGCGAACCTGCTGCCCGGCACCGGCAACCATGCGTCGTCCGATGCGCCGTTCGGCCGCCAGCGCGGCTACATCTTCGACGCGGTGCTCGCCGGCGGCGGCACCGTCCGCAACTACGGCTTCCTCGTGAACAACATCGGCAGCATCGGCACGGCGGCGAACCCGATCGTCGATCCGCGCGCGGCAGGCGTCGTTCAGGTCGCCGCGCTCGACCCGCGGCTGGCGTCGATGACCGACGTGTATTTCCGCGGTTTCGACCAGACGTATCCGGACCAGTGGCGCCTCAACGAGTGGAAGCGCGAGTTCGACCAGTACGTCGCGAGCGGCAACCTGCCGACGCTGTCGCTGGTGCGCCTGTCACACGATCACATGGGAGCGTTCGGCACGGCGTTCGCCGGCGTGAACACGCCGGAGACGCAGCAGGCGGACAACGATCTCGCGGTCGGCCGGCTGGTCGAGGCCGTCGCGAAGAGTCCGTATGCGAACGACACGCTGATCGTCGTGACCGAGGACGACGTGCAGGACGGCCCCGACCACGTGGATTCGCATCGCGGGCCTGCATACATCGTCGGGCCGTACGTGAAGCAGGGCGCGGTGATCCGGACGCGCTACAGCCAGGTCAATGCGCTGCGCACCATCGAGGACGTGCTCGGCACGCAGCACATGAACCTGAATACCGCCTACCAGCGGCCGATGACCGACGTGTTCGACGTGCACGGCCCTGCGTCGTGGAGCTACACGGCCGTCGCGTCGACGGCGCTGAAGGGCACCGGGTTGCGGCTGGCCGAAGGGGCGGGCGAGAACCTGCTGCAATACGCATCCGGGCCGGATGTCACGCCGAAGCATGACGCGGCGTACTGGGCGAAGGTGACGGCGAAGTTCGACTTCGACGATGCCGACGAGGTGCCGGCGGATCAGTTCAACCGCGTGCTGTGGAAAGGGATGATGGGCGCGAAGCCGTATCCGAAGCTCAGGGGTGTGACGCAGAAGGTCGCGAGCCGCGACGACGACTGATCGCTCTGCCGCCCGGTGTGGAAGCGGGCCTTCCTCGCGGGAGGGCCCGTGTTTTTTGCAAGGCGAGCGGTGACCGTCGACACGGGCGGGATCGGACGCGTCCGGGAACGGCGGGCCGGAGCGCCCAATGTCATGCACGCCACATCAGCGTCGCACTGCTTTCCGTTTCCGCCACGAGCCGGAACCCGAGCCGCTCGTAGAGACGCCGCGCCGGGTTGCCGTGCAGCACGCTGAGCGACACGGGCACGTGCGCGCGTGCGGCTTCGATCAGCAACTCACGCAGCACGGCTTCGCCGATGCCTTGTCGCTGTCGCGACGGGAGGATCTGGATCTGGTGAACGTGCCATTCGTCGACGGAGCGTGTGACTTTCAGCAAACCGATTGCATCGGCGCCGGCGCCTGCGGAGACGATCATCGCGTCCTCGAAGTTCGCGCGAATGCGCCGGTCGTGCGCTTCGTCGTCGGTGGGGGCGCCGACGCGTTGAAGATGCTCGGTCATCGTGAGTCGGCGGAGCGTCAGCAGGAACGGCAGGTCGGCGGCGGACGCCGGGCGCAGGCAAATGGCGGGGGGCATGGTCGGGCAGCGTTCGCGCGTGGATTCCATGGATCGATTCGTGACGTGAAGCGCAACGGCGACACGAGGCCCCGCTCAAGCGCGCTTGACGGACGCAGTATACGAAGGGTCGAAGGCACCGCTCGCCGCCGTTCGGTCGGCGCCCGCGAACTCGTCGCGCAATGCGCGATACAGCCGCCGATAGCGCGCGAGCCGGCTTGCAAGCAGATCCGCCGCGACGGACTCGGGCGCGATCGCTTCAGTGACGGGCGGGGCGACGCAGACTTCCGCGAGCGTGTCGTCCGTCGCGGCGAGACGCGCGAGCCGCGCGGCGCCGAGTGCTGCACCGACCGCGCCGTCCGCATGGCGATGGATCGCCAGCCCCGTCGCATTCGCGCACAGCCGCGCCCAGAATGCGCTTCTCGATCCGCCGCCGATGAACGACGCGGTGCCGAGTGTCGTGCCGGCCGCGCGCAGCGCATCGTAACCGTCGGCCATCGCGAATGCGACGCCCTCCATCACCGCATACGCGAGGTCGTCCGCATCGTGTTCGCCGGATAGCCCGAAGAACACCCCGCGCGCATGCGCGTCGTTGTGCGGCGTACGCTCGCCGCCGAGATACGGCAGGAACAACGGCGCCCGGGCGGGGTTCGCGCGTTCGGCGCGCGCGGCCAGCGCGCCGGCGGTCGTGGCGTGCGCGCGGGCCAGCCAGTCGAGGCTCGCGGCCGCGGAGAGGATCACGCTCATCTGGTGCCAGCGCCCTTCGATGCAATGGCAGAACGCATGCACGGCGGCGTCCGGGTTCGGCATGAAGCGGTCGTTGCCTGCGAACAGCACACCGGACGTGCCGAGCGACAGGAAGCCGCTGCCGGCCCCGATGACGCCCATGCCGATCGCCGATGCGGCGTTGTCTCCCGCGCCGCCCGCGATGGTCACCGGCCCGGCGATGCCCCATTCGCGCCGCAGCGCGTCGCGCAGTTGCGCGGCGGCGGCATTGCCTTCGACGAGGCGCGGCATCTGCGCGCGCGACAGCTCGGTCGCGGCGAGCATCCGGTCGGACCAGTCGCGCCGCGCGCAATCGAGCCAGAGCGTGCCCGATGCGTCCGACATGTCGGAGACGAATTCGCCGGACAGGCGCCAGATCAGGTAATCCTTCGGCAGCAGCACCTTGTGCACCGCGCGGAACACGGCGGGCTCGTATTTGGCGAGCCACAGCAGCTTCGGCGCGGTGAAGCCCGGCATCGCCATGTTGCCCGTGATCGCGCGCGTGTTCGGCACCAGCGCCTCGAGCTCGACGCATTCGGTGCCGGCGCGCGTGTCGTTCCACAGGATCGCGGGGCGCAGCACCTGGTCCGCGCGATCGATCAGCGTCGCGCCGTGCATCTGCCCGGACAGCGCGATCCCGCGCAGTGCGGCGAAGCCGGCCGGATGCGCGGCACGCACGGCCGCGATCGCGTCGAGCATCGCGTGCCACCACGCCTGCGGGCTCTGTTCGGACCAGTGCGGATGCGGCCGGCTGATCGACAGCGCGGCCGCGCCGCTCGCGAGCGGCACCGATCGGGAATCGGTGAGTAGAACCTTGACCTCGGACGTACCGAGATCGATGCCGAGAAAAGTCACGTATGAAGCATCCTGTCTGGGGTGCGCGACGGCGCTCGCCGCGGCGGCGGTGCATCGTCGCCGCCATGCGGTTCGTTGAGCCGGTGCAGCGCGCGGAATTTCGACGGCGGCACCTGCTTCATCGCGAGAAACTGACGGTTGAAATTCGACAGGTTGTTGAAACCAACCCGGTAGCAGATGTCGGTCACCGTCAGATCGGAAAACATCAGCAACTCGCAGGCTTCCTTGATGCGCAGCCGGTTCAGGTAGCGCACGAACGACGAACCGGTGTGGCGCCGGAAAAAGCGCGTGAACGTGCTGACGCTCATGCCGGCGAACGCGGCGACGTCGGCTTCGCGCAGCATGCCGGGCAGGTTCTGTTGCAGGTACGACAGCACCTGGTTGATGGTCGACGACATATAGTGCTGTGCGTCGCTGCGATAGCCGGGACCAGCGAGCATGCGTCGTTCGCCGCACGACGACAGCCGGTCGAACAGCGACATCAGGACCTCGACGCGCCGGCAGCCGTGTGCGTTCGCGAGTTCGAGCATGAGCGGCGCGACCTCGACACCGACGTGATCCGGAAACTGCACGCCGCGCGCGGCATCGTCGATCAGGTCGATCACCGGCTGCAGCTCGCTGAACGCGCCGACCATCTTGTCGATCGCGTCGCGCGAGAACTGCAGCACGACGTCGCGCGACGGCACGCGTTCGCCGTCGGCAAGCTCGCTGACCCAGTTGTGCGGCAGGTTCGGCCCCGTGACGATCAGGTTGCCGGGGCCGAAATCGCCGATGTGGTCGCCGACGAACACCTTGCCGTGCGACGCCTGGATCAGATGAATCTCGTACTCCGGATGAAAGTGCCACTTCGCGACCGAATGCGGGTAGTCGTGAACCCACGCGCGGAACGATTCGTCGCGGTGGGTGGGAACGATCTCGAGATCCGGGTTCATCGTGTGCTCCGTCGTGGCGTGCCGGCGTGCTACGAACGGGACATCGACCAGCCCGTCGCGGCGGGCGGCGTGGCGCGCGTCGCGGCCGCCGGCGGCACCGCGTGCGCGATCGGGTTCGCGTCCGGCAGCGCGACGTTGCGCTCGGTGCCGGCGTCGAACAGGTGCAGCGCTTCTTCGTCGAAGCGGAACGCTACCACGGCGCCGGGCGCCGGGGCCATCGGTGCCGGCACGAGGGCCGCGCAGGGCTGGCCGTGCCAGTCCAGCGTGACGAGCGCCTCGGCGCCGAGCAGCTCGACGAGTTCCACCGTGCCGGTCAGCGCGAGCACGCCCGGGGCCGGATCGCCTTCGGCAACGAGTCGCAGGTGGTTCGGGCGGATTGCCGCCTTCACCTGCTGGCCGTGCTGCAGCCGCGCGAAGCGCGGCGACGCGAGCGGCCAGCGCGCGCCGTTGCAGTCGAGCAGCAGGTTCGCGCCGGCGCGCTCGATCGTGCCGTCCGCGAAGTTCATCGCGGGCGTGCCGACGAACCCCGCGGCGAATACGGTGTGCGGCTGGCCGTACAGCTCGGCGGGCGTGCCGATCTGCTCGATGTGGCCGCCGCGCATCAGCACGACGCGGTCCGCGAGCGTCATCGCCTCGAGCTGGTCGTGCGTGACGTACAGTGTCGTCGTCTTCAGCCGGCGGTGCAGCCGCTTGATGTCGCCACGCAACTGCGTGCGCAGCTTCGCGTCGAGATTCGACAGCGGTTCGTCGAACAGAAACACAGCCGGCGTCTTGATCATCGCGCGCGCGATCGCCGCGCGCTGCTGCTGACCGCCCGACATGGCGCGCGGCCGCCGCTCGAGCAGCGCATCGAGGCTCAGGATGCGCGCGACGTCGCGCACGCGGCGGTCGATCTCGTCGGCCGGTACCTTCAGCCGACGCAGGCCGAACGCGATGTTGTCGTACACCGTCATGTGCGGATACAACGCGTAGTTCTGGAACACCATCGCGACGTTTCGCTCGCGCGACGGCAGATCGTTGACGACGGCGTCGCCGATCACCAGCTCGCCGCCGGTGATCGCCTCGAGACCGGCGATCATCCGGAGCATCGTCGACTTGCCGCAGCCGGACGGGCCGAGCAGCACGATGAATTCGCCGTCGGCGATCTCGAGGTCGAGCGGGTGCAGCACGGCGGGGCCGCCGTCGTAGTGTTTCGACAAAGCCTTGCAGATGATCTGGGCCATGGCTCAATCCATTTCGATCTGAATCTTGACGTCGCGCGGCTGCCCGCTCGCCGCTTCCTCGAACGCGCGCACGCCTTCGGAAAACGGGAACGTGCGCGAGATGAACGGCTTGACGTCGATCGCGCCGGACGCGATCAGCGCGAGTGCGCGCGGAAAGATGTTCGCGTAGCGGAACACCGATTCGATGCGGCCTTCCTTCGCCTGCAGCGCGACCACGTCGAGGGGGACCGGCGCGACCGGCATCCCGATCAGCACCGCGCAGCCGCCGGGGCACATCAGCTCGACGAGGCTGGCATACGCGTTCGCACTGCCGCTCGCCTCGAACACGACGTCCGCGCCCCAGCCGCCGGATGCCTCGGCCACCGCGTCGGCGAGCGGCTGCGTGCGCACGTCGACGGTCGTGACGGCCGGGTTGTCGGCGAACAGTGCGAGCTTGTCCGGCACCACGTCCGCGAGGATCACGCGTGCGGCGCCGCCCGCGAGCGCGGCGAGCGCCGTCATCGCGCCGATCGTACCGGCACCGATCACGACCGCGAGGTCGCCCGGCTTCATCGCGGCCTTCTTCGCGGCCTGCAAGCCGATCGACAGCGGCTCGACGATTGCGCCTTCGGCGAACGACACGTTGTCGGGCAACCGGTACGTGAACGCGGCCGGATGCACGACGAACGGCGTCAGGCAGCCATGTATGGGAGGCGTCGCCCAGAAGCGGACGTCGGGGTCGAGGTTGTAGAGGCCGCGCAGCGTCGCGGGCGAATCGAGGCGCGGCACGCCGGGTTCCATGCAGACGCGGTCGCCGACGCGCAGGTGCGTGACGGCGGCGCCGGTCTCGACGACGGTGCCGGATGCCTCGTGGCCGAGCACCATCGGCGCGTCGACGCGGAACGGGCCGATGCCGCCGTGCGCGTAGTAATGCACGTCGCTGCCGCAGACGCCGACCGTATGCACCTTGATCCGGACGTCGCCGGGGCCGACCTCTTGCGGCAGGTCGATGTCGCGCAGCGCGAGCTCGCGCGTGCGTTCGAGTACGAGCGCTTTCAACGCATCCTCCTTATTTTCCCTTGACCATCGAATTGAGCAGGCGGCTCAGCATGCCGACGAACACGAGCGGCGGCAGCGCGAGCAGCACCGTCGACGCATTGATCACGCCCCACGGCACTTCCTGGCCGAGCGACGTGAACGCGGACGCGACCACCGGCAGCGTCGCGCTGCGTGACGACGTGAGCGCGAGTGCGATCATCAGTTCGTTCCACACCAGCACGAAGCTGAACACGATGCCGCCGAGCAGCGTGCTCGCGCACACCGGCAACGCGATATGCAAGAACACGGCGTACGGACCGTAACCGTCGAGCGCAGCGGCTTCCTCGATCTCGCGCGGCAGGCGCCGGAACACCGGAATCGACAACCACGTGATGGTCGACAGCGTGACGAGCAGGTACGTGACGATCATCGACAGCTTCGTGTCGTACAGCCCGAGATCGACCCAGATCGCGATCAGCGGCAATGCGACGGCGACGGGCGGCAGGAAGCGCAGCGACAGCAGGAAGAACTGGATGTCGCGTTTGCCGCGCACCGGGTAGCGCGCGATCGCATACGCGGCCGGCACACCGAGCAGCGCGCCCAGCAGCACGGCGGCGCCGACGATCGCGATGCTGTTGCCGAGCCCGATCAGCACTTCGGGGCTCGACAGCACCTGCTCGTAGTTCGCGAGCGTCGGCACGAAGAAGAAGCGTGGCGCGGGCGTGACGATGTCGAGCAGATGCTTGAGCGAATTGAGCACGGCCCAGAACAGCGGGAACGCGGCGACGAGCAGGATCGTGCCGGCGCCCACGGCCGTGGAAATGGTGGCGGCACCGCGCCGGGCCATCAGTCGTCCCATTTGTTGACCCTCTTCCAGATGAGCGTGAAGACGAGCGTGGTCGCGACCATCATCAGCACGGCCATGCCCGACGCATACGACACCTTGCCGGCGAGGCCGATGCCCTGCTGATACGCATACAGGTCGAGCGTTTCGGTCGCGATGCCGGGGCCGCCCTTGGTCATCACGTAGATCAGGTCGAACGAGCGCAGCGATTCGACCATCTTGATGAACACCAGGCTCACGAGCGGCGCCTTCAGCATCGGCAGCGCGATGTACGCATGCACCTGCCACGTCGTCGCGTAGTCGAGGCGTGCGGCTTCGAGCGGCTCGGGCGGCAGCGTCTCCAGCAGCTTCAGGATCACGACCGCGAAGAACAGCCCCCATTGCCACACGTCGACGAGCGCGACCGCGTACAGCGCGAGATGCGGATCGGCGAGGAACGCGGTGTGT
The DNA here is from genome assembly GCF_053427845.1 of Burkholderia sp. AW49-1. Lineage (NCBI taxonomy): Bacteria > Pseudomonadati > Pseudomonadota > Betaproteobacteria > Burkholderiales > Burkholderiaceae > Burkholderia > Burkholderia sp. AW49-1. Next base: position 43,891 of record NZ_JBSAXF010000014.1, read on the forward strand.
TCGACGCCGAGCATGCCGAGCAGCCAGCTCAGGATGCCGGTGAGCGGCGCGTACATGAACTTCCAGATGAACGCGGCGGACACGCGCGGCAGCAGCACCGGCATGATCAGCACCAGCGACGCGAAGCGGCGCCAGCGGCCATGCACGCGCTCGAACAGGAACACGGCGAGCGCGATCCCCACGAGCACCGCGCCGGCGACCGTGACGACTTCCCACAGCACCGACACCTCGATCGCGTTCAGGAAGCGCCGGTCCGACGCGAGCCGGACGAAGTTGCGCAGGCCGACGTATTCGCTGTCCGGGTAGCGCAGCACGCGGTTGCGCAGCGCGAGATTGATCGCGGCGACGGTCGGGACGAGGCTCAGGACCGCGAGCAGCGCGAGCGTCGGCGCGAGGAAAACCCACGGCAGGCTCGTGCGGTCGCGGCGTGCGCGACCGCGCCGGGCGGGAATGGCAGGCTGGACACCGAGCGCGTGTCCGGCGGCCCCGTCATTTGCGTGCGCCATGTTCGAGCGCATCCTTCGCGTACTGGACCGAATCGTCGAGCGTGCCGCGCACGTCGGGCTGCGTACCGGTGAACACCTGCTCGAGCGCGATGCCGAGGTTGTCGCCGATGTCCGGCCACTGCGGCGTGCGCCAGATCGTCACCTGCGTGACCGGGTTCGTGTCGTTCAGCCCGGCCTGGATCTGCGGCGCGACGTGCTGTTTGAAGTACTGGCTGCCGATCGTGCTCGCCCGGTTGTAGTCGCTGAACACGCCGTTGCGCAGCCGTGCCTGCTCCTGGTCCTTGCTGGTTGCCCACGCGATGAAACGGCCGGCGGCCATCCGCGTGCAGTCGTCCTTCGCGCCGACCGCCGAGATCGCGAAACCGTGCCCGTACGCAGCCGACGGCAGCGGCGCGGGCGGGCGCGTGTAGCCGACCTTGCCGGCCACGCTCGACTTGCTCGAATCCTCCATCCAGTCCGCGAACGGTGTCGATTCGATCATGAACGCGACCTTGCCCGAACGGAATGCCTCGAGCGCATTGCTCCAGTCGTAGGTCGCGGCGCCCGGCGGCGCGTACTTGAACAGGTCGGTGTAGAGCTGCGTGGCCTTCACGGCGGCCGGCGAACCGAACGCGGGCTGGCCGCCCTTGTCGGTCCATGTGCCGCCCATGCCGAGCATGAACGGGGACCAGCGCCACACGTTCATCCCGGAGCCGCGCTGACCGCGAGCGACCCAGCCGTACAGCTTCGGCGGCGCATTGAGCTTCTTGATCGCCGCAACCAGCTGGTCGACCGTTTTCGGCACCGGAATGTGCGCGGCGTCGAGGATGTCGCGGCGATAGAACAGGAAGTCGCCGCCGCCGATCAGCGGCGCGAAATACGCGACGCCGTTATAGCTTGCGACCGCGCGCCGGCCGGGCAGAAAGTCGTCGTAGTCGTACTCCTTCGGGTAGTACTTGAGGAGCGGAACGATCCAGCCGGCCGAGGCGAATTCCGCGACGTTCGCCTCGTCGACGTAATAGACCTGATAGGAGCCGGCGCCCGTCGATGCGTCGAGGCGCGATTTCGCGCGGCGATCGTTCTCGCCGAAGTAGCTGATCTCGACCTTGGTGTCGTTCTTCTTCTCGTAGTCGGCCAGCGATTTCTCCATGACCGACAGGCCTAGGCTCTTCTGCGCGAGCACCCGCAAAGTCGGCACCTTGCAGACCTGTGCGGCCGCGATGCCCGGCAGACAGGCGCCGAGCAGCAGCCCGGCTGCGACGATTCGCATCTTGTTCACCCGTGTCTCCTTGATTCTGCTTGTTCGATCGCCGTCGGGCGACGGCAGGATCAATGGTGGGACGCGGGCGATGTGTTCACCACATCAAAAGAAAAGCCGGATCGATACTTTCTGCTCAGGATCCGTCGTGCGATGCACAAAATGTGTTGGTCGATGGCGATGCCGGGTTGGCATTCATCGCCGGCTTTTGTAAAGAAGCCACGGCAGCGCGATCGAACGACGCGTGCCTGTTCAACCGGCACGCGTCATCACGCTCAAATGTGGCCCAGCAGCACCAATATCACGACGATGACGACGATCAGCCCGAGGGAGCCCGATGGCCAGTAACCCCAGCTTCGACTGTGCGGCCATGAAGGAAATGCTCCGATCAACAGCAGAATCAGAACGATGATAAGGATTGTACCGAGCATCGCACCCCTCCTGAACTTGTTCGACATGACGGTGCTTGCGGGCGCAATTCCCGTGCCGCCAGGCACGGTCGTCGGCGCGAGCCGGTGACAGCGCACTGTTTGAATACCGTGAATTCATGCAATGAATACCGTCCGATTCAGAAAATAAATTTCAAAAATGCAAACCCGGTCGCTATGCTGAGCCATCGGTTTCCCCTCAGGCGGGCATGCAATGGCTGAACTTTTTCTGGTGCGGCACGGGCAGGCGTCGTTCGGCACGGACGATTACGACCGGCTGTCCGCGGCCGGCGACCAGCAGGGCGTCTGGCTCGGCGAATACTTCGCGCGGCAGGGCCTGACGTTCGACCGCGTGATCTGCGGCACGATGAACCGGCATGCGCAGACGGTCGATGCGATCCTGCGCGGGATGGGCGGCGAAGGCGTGCAGGTCGACCGCCACCCCGGCCTGAACGAATACGACTTCCACGGGCTGTTCGCGGCAGCGGCGAACGACTATCCGGAGGTCGCGCGGCTCGCGGCCGGCTCGATGAAGGAATACTTTCGCGCGCTGCGGCAGGTGCTGCACCTGTGGGCCGACGACAAGCTCGGCGACACCGCGCCCGAAACCTGGGCGCATTTCCAGCAGCGCGTCGCCGATGCCCGCGCCGCGATCCGCCAGGGAGGCGGCCAGCGCGTGCTCGCGGTGAGCTCCGGCGGCCCGATCGCGGTGACCGTGCAGCAGGTGCTTGCCGCACCGCCGTCGAGCGCGATCGCGCTGAACCTGCAGATCCGCAACAGCAGTCTTTCGCAGTTTTTCTTCAACGCCGAAGCGTTTCACCTCGCGTCGTTCAACGGCATTCCGCATCTGGAGGATTCGGAACGACACGCGTGGCGCACCTACGGCTGACCCCACGAACGATCGCGACGATGACGAACCCTTCCCAGCCCCTCGACGTAGCTCGCCTCACGCGCTATCTGGAAGCGCACGTGCCGGGTTTCGAAGGCCCGCTCGACATGGAGAAGTTTGCCGGCGGCCAGTCGAACCCGACCTTCCTGCTGCACGCGAAGAGCGGCCGCTACGTGCTGCGCCGTCAGCCGCCCGGCGAGCTGCTGAAATCCGCGCATGCGGTCGATCGCGAATTCCGCGTGCTGAGTGCGCTGTCGGGCACGGCGGTGCCGGTCGCGCATCCGTATCACCTCTGCGAAGACCGCGACGTGATCGGCAGCCTCTTCTACGTGATGAGCTTCGAGGACGGCCGGATCTTCTGGGATCCAGCGCTGCCGGAGCTGCCGAAGGCCGATCGCGCGATCTGCTACGACGCGCTGCTGCGCACGATGGCCGCGCTGCACGACGTGGACGTTCACGCGGTGGGCCTCGCCGACTACGGCCGCCCCGGCAACTACTTCGAGCGACAGATCGGCGTGTGGACGAAGCAGTATCGCGCGGCGGAAACGGAGCGCCTCGACGCGATGGAGACATTGATCGACTGGCTGCCGAAAGCCTGCCCCGAGGACACCGGCCGGCCCGCGCTGGTGCACGGCGATTTCCGGATCGACAACCTCATGTTCGCGCGCGACGACTATCGCGTGCAGGCCGTGCTCGACTGGGAACTGTCGACGCTCGGCAACCCGCTCGCCGATCTCGCGTATTTCTGCATGTGCCTGCGCCTGCCGTCGGGCGGCGAGGTGCGCGGGCTCGCGGGCCAGGATCGCACCGAACTCGGCATTCCCGACGAAGCGGCGATCGTCGCGCGCTACTGCGAACTGCGCGGGATCGCGCCGATCCGCGACTGGCATTTCTATCTCGCGTTCAGTTTCTTCCGGCTCGCGGCGATCGCGCAGGGCGTGAAGGCGCGCGCGTTGCAAGGCAACGCGTCGAGCGAGCAGGCGCTGCGCGTGGGCGCGATGGCCGGCCGGCTGGCCGAAATGGCGGTCGACGTGATCGGCGCGCATCGCTGACATCGCGGACATCGCTGGCATCGCTGGCATCGCCGGCATCGCTGGCATCGCCGGCATCGCCACGCGGCGGCACGAAAAACATCAATGGAGGAGCACAGCAACATGGCAACGAATCTGTTCGACCTGACGGGCAAGGTCGCGCTGGTGACGGGCGCGAGCCGCGGCATCGGCGAGGAAATCGCGAAGCTGCTCGCGGAGCAGGGTGCGCACGTGATCGTGTCGAGCCGCAAGCTCGACGATTGCCAGGCGGTCGCGGACGCGATCGTCGCGGCGGGCGGTCGCGCGGAAGCGCTGGCGTGCCACGTCGGGCGGCTGGAGGACATCGCCGCGACCTTCGAGACGATCCGCGGCAAGCACGGCCGGCTCGACATCCTCGTGAACAACGCGGCCGCGAATCCGTATTTCGGACACATCCTCGATACCGATCTCGCCGCGTATGAAAAGACCGTCGACGTGAACATCCGCGGCTACTTCTTCATGTCGGTCGAGGCCGGCAAGATGATGAAGGCGCAAGGCGGCGGCGCGATCGTCAACACAGCGTCGGTGAACGCGCTGCAGCCGGGCGACCGTCAGGGCATCTACTCGATCACGAAGGCCGCGGTCGTCAACATGACGAAGGCGTTCGCGAAGGAATGCGGACCGTTCGGCATTCGCGTGAACGCGCTGCTGCCGGGCCTCACGAAGACGAAGTTCGCGGGCGCACTGTTCGCCGACAAGGATATCTACGAAACCTGGATGGCGAAGATTCCGCTGCGCCGCCACGCGGAGCCGCGCGAGATGGCCGGCACGGTGCTCTATCTCGTGTCGGACGCGGCGAGCTATACGAACGGCGAGTGCATCGTCGTCGACGGCGGCCTGACGATCTGAGCGCGCGATGAAACTCGACAGCTACGCCGGGCAGGCCGTGATGATCACCGGCGCCGCGAGCGGCTTCGGCGCGCTGCTCGCGAGCGAGCTGGCCGCGATGGGCGGGCGGCTCGTGCTCGGCGACCTGAACGAGGCCGCACTCGAACGGGTGGCCGCGCCGCTGCGGGCGGCCGGTGCCCATGTGATCGCGCAGCGCTGCGACGTGCGCATCGAAGCGGAGGTCGCGGCGCTGGTGCAGGCGGCGGTCGGGTGCTTCGGGCGGCTCGACGTCGGCATCAACAACGCGGGCATCGCCCCGCCGCTGAAGGCGCTGATCGATACCGAGGAAGCCGATCTCGACCTGAGCTTCGCGGTGAACGCGAAGGGCGTGTTCTTCGGAATGAAGCACCAGATTCGCCAGATGCTCGCGCAGCGCGAAGGCGTGATCCTGAACGTCGCGTCGATGGCCGGGCTCGGCGGCGCACCGAAGCTGGCCGCGTACGCGGCGTCGAAACACGCCGTGGTCGGGCTCACGAAGACGGCCGCGATCGAATACGCGCGCCACGGCATTCGCGTGAACGCGGTGTGCCCGTTCTACAGCACGACGCCGATGGTCACCGACAGCGACATCGGCGATCGCCAGGATTTTCTCGCACAGGGCTCGCCGATGAAGCGGCTCGGCCGCCCGGAAGAAATCGTCGCGACGATGCTCACGTTGTGCGCGAAGGAAAACACCTATCTGACCGGGCAGGCCGTCGCCGTCGACGGTGGCGTCTCGGCCTTCTGAAACGAACGGACGGAACACGAAAATCTCGAGGAGTCGATCATGGACTTTGGCTACACCCCGAAAGTGGAAGAACTGCGCGAGCGCGTGCGCGCGTTCATGGACGCGCACGTCGTGCCGCGCATCCGGCAGTGGAACGAGGAGGTGCATGCAGGGCAGTATCCCGTGTCGTTCATGGAGGAACTCAAGGAACGCGCGAAGGCCGAAGGGCTGTGGAACCTGTTCCTGCCGCACCTGAAGGACGACGAGCCCGGCACGGGCCTGACGAACCTCGAATACGCGCCGCTCGCCGAGATCATGGGGCGCGTGGGGTGGGCGTCGGAGGTGTTCAACTGCAACGCGCCGGACACCGGCAACATGGAGCTGCTGCACATGTTCGCGACGCCCGAGCAGCGCGAACAGTGGCTGCTGCCGCTCTTGCGCGGCGAGATCCGTTCGGCGTTCGCGATGACGGAGCCCGACGTCGCGTCGTCGGACGCGACCAACATCACGACCCGCATCGAGCGCGTGGGCGACGAATACGTGATCAACGGCCGCAAGTGGTTCATCACGAACGCCGCGCATCCGAATTGCCGAATCTTCATCGTGATGGGCAAGACCGATCCCGACGCGGAATCGCACCAGCAGCAGAGCATGATCCTCGTGCCGCGCGACACGCCGGGCGTGACGGTCGTGCGCAACATCACGGTGGTCAATCACTACGCACCCGAAGGGCACTGCGAGATCACGTTCGACAACGTGCGCGTGCCCGCGCGCAACCTCCTCGGCGAGGAAGGCAGCGGCTTCGCGCTCGCGCAGGCGCGCCTCGGGCCGGGCCGGATTCATCACTGCATGCGTTCGATCGGCGCGGCCGAGCTCGCGCTGGAACTGATGATCGACCGCGCGCAGTCGCGCGAGGCGTTCGGCAAGCCGCTGAACCGGCACGGCACGATCGGCGAATGGATCGCGCGCTCGCGCATCGAGATCGACCAGGCGCGCCTGCTGGTGCTGAAAGCCGCATGGATGATCGACAAGGTCGGCGTGAAGGCGGCGCGCAAGGAAATCTCGATGATCAAGGCGCTCGTGCCGACCGTCTACACGGACGTGTGCGACCGCGCGATGCAGGTGTTCGGCGCGATGGGCCTGAGCCCCGACACGCCGCTCGCCGACCTGTGGACCTGGGGCCGCGCGCTGCGCTTCGCCGACGGCCCGGACGAGGTGCACCTGCAGGCGATCGCGCGCATGGAGATCAAGGACGCCGTGCGCGGCTCGACCGAGCCGTATCTGACGCGGCCGCCTCGCGGCTGAGCTGCCCGCAGCGCGGGAGGCGACGTGGCGAAGCGGGAGACGCACGCTGTATTAAGATGCCGGCAAGGAGATCCGGCGATGCGCCTTTCGAAGATTGATCTGAACCTGTTCGTCGTATTCGAGGCGGTCTACAACAAGCGCAACCTGACGCGCGCGGCCGAGGTGCTGAACCTCACGCAGCCGGCCGTCAGCAATGCGCTGGCGCGGCTGCGCAAGACGCTGAACGACCCGCTGTTCGTCAGCACGCCGGGCGGGATGATGCCGACGCCGATGGCCGAGAACATCGTCGGTCGCGTGCGCGAGGCGCTGCAACTGCTCGATTCGAGCGCGCACGAAGGCGACGTGTTCGACCCCGCTTCGTCGGAGCGCGTGTTCCGGCTCAGCATGAGCGACCTGACCGAGGCGCTGCTGCTGCCCGCGCTCGGTGAACTGCTGCAGACGCATGCGCCCGGCATGCACGTGCGCAGCTACACGATGGATCGCCGCGAAGTGGCGACCGCGTTTGCGAACGGCTCCGTCGACATCGCGATCGACGCGCCGCTGATCGGCGATCCGCACCTGCGCCAGGCGCTGCTCGTGCGCGACCGCTACGCGTGCATGATCCGTGACGATCATCCGTTCAGGGGCGACACGCTGACCATGGACGACTACCTGTCGATGGGACACATCCACGTGTCGAGCCGCCGCAAGGGCAGCGGGCACGTCGATGCGGAACTGACGCGCCTCGGGCTGCGCCGCAACATCCAGATGCGCGTGCAGCACTACATGGTCGCGCCGCTGATCGCGATGCGCGGCGATCTCGCGCTGACGGCGCCGCTCAGGCTGCTGCAGCGCTACCCGGCGCGGATTCTCGAACTGCCGTTCGAGATGCCGGCGCTCGAATACTTCTGCTACTGGCATCGCAGCGCCGATCAGGATCAGGGCAGTCGGTGGCTGCGTGAGCAGTTGATGATGCTGATGGGCGGGATGGGCGAGCCGCAGTGAAGGGCGCGGTGTGCGCATCGCGCGTTCGCCCGCGTGTACCGGCTCAATACGAATCGTCGTCGAAGCGCGACGATGCGGGCCGGCGCTTCATGTCCTTCACCCAGGCCCTGACCTGATCCGGATCCTCGAATTCGCGCAGCGCGACGGTCAGGTCCTGGTTGCCGCGCTGCATGCCGGCGATGTCGCGCGCGAGCATGCGCAGGACCGTATCGGGCGCGACCTTGGTGGACGACGCGATGCCGTAGCTCCGCCGAAAATCGTTCTCGACGTGCTGGATCTCCTGATCGAGTTCGCGCAGTTGTTCCTCGAGGATGTCGTTGTAGCGCGCGAGCCGCGCTTCGCTGAGGCCGTCGATCGCGCGCCGATCGATCTGTTCGATCTCCAGCTGCAGCTCCAGCAGTTGCAGCAGGTTGCCCTTCTCGTATGCGCGGTTGACTCGCTGCATCAGCGCGGTCTTGCGTTGCTGTTCCTGCGGATCGGTTTCGCGATCGGGGTGCAGCGCGCTCGCGAGCTTGCGATAGATCTCGCGGATCGATTTGCTCGATTCGGCCTGCTCGGCCTCGATCCTGGCCTGCGCGGCCGACTGCTTCGGCGATTTCTTGCGCTTTGCGCGCTGGGCCTCGCGGGCTGCGTGAGCGGCCATGTCGCGTTCGAACTGTGCGTCGAGTTCGGCCTGCATCCGTTCGGCGAGTTCGTCGGGCGACAGTGAGTCGAGATCCTTGGCCGGCTGCGATTGCGATTGGGGCTCCCGTTCCCGTTCCGGTTCCGTCGGCTCGGGCTCGGCCGCCGCGTTGCCGACCCGCCCGGATTCGGTGTGCCGGTTGTAAATGACCTTCAACGTCGCGTCGTCGGTGACGTTCAGCAGGTCACGCGCCATGTCGGCGATCAGGTCGGACAGCGTGCGCTGTTCGGCCTTGCTCAGGCCCTTCTGCAGGAACGTGTCGTCGAGCAGGTGAATCAGCCTGATCCGCAGCGTCGTCGACTCCCGTTCGAGCGGCAACAGCCCGTCGACGAACTTCTTCTGGAACGCAGGCATCACGGCTTCCCACGCGCCGAGCCGCTCGCGCCGCTTTTCGATGTACTTGACGAGCGTATTGAAGGTTTTCTGGGCTTTCGACAGGCTGGCTGTCTCGTGACCGGGCGCGATGGCGACCGCGGCACCGCGACGTGCGGTCATGATGAATGTCCTCCGGCCGCGGCAGGGGGCGCGGCAGGCCGGTATTTTAGCCGGACGGGCGCGCTCCGTCCGGCGTGCGGCGTTACAGCACGGCCATCGATTTCGTCATGTTCCGCTTCATGTAGTCGAGGAAGCGCATGTGGAACGGCATCGTGTGTTCATGCGCGCCGCACCGAACGTCGACGCGTTACCGCTTCGCCGCCGCCACCGCCGGCGCACCCGAGAACGAGCCCGGTGCGCCGGTCGAGCCGTAAGCGGCTTCGCTGCTCTTGTGTTCGGCGAGGCGCTTCGCGGCGAGGCGTTCCTGCGCGGCGAGGATGTCGTCCGGATAGTTGTCGCTGTCGCCGGTCGACGGGTTGTAGCCGACCGATTCGAGGTCGAGCAGTTCCTGGCGCACCTGCGCACGCGTGAGCGTCGAGTGCGACGACTGCGCGTAAGACGCGGTCGGTGCGGCGAGCGGCACGGTGGCGATAGCGGCGGCGATGGTGGCGATAATGGATTTCACGATTTCCTCAGAAGGTTTCGTTGCGGTCCGGCGCGAATTCGACGAGCCGGACCGACGTGACAAGTTCGGGACCCCGGATCGATCGGATAAACGGCGAATCCTGGCGAGCTGTGTTCCGGAATGCGCGAGAGGACGCGGCATATGACAACGCGATTTACGCGTCGGCGTTCGCCGCGACCGCACGCCTCGCGTTGACTGGGGCGGCCGCATCAGCGGCGCGCGGCGCGGTAATCGATGGCAACCGGAACCGTTCGGCGGCGAGATCGACGAACGCGCGCACCTTGCCGGGCAGGAACTCGCGGCCCGGGTACACGAGCGACACGGCCACACCGTCGTTCACGATGCGGTAGTCGCCGAGCACGCGCGTCAGCGTGCCGATGCGCAGGTCGTTCGCGATCGCGTATTCCGGCAGCAGCGCGATGCCGCTGCCCGCGAGCGCAAGCTGACGCTGCATCAGCGCGCTGTTCACGGCGACGGTCGCATCGAGCTGGATTGCGTCGAGCGTGCCGCTCGGGCCGGCCCACCGGTAAGTTCTCGCGCCGGCTGCGAGGCCGACGATCCGGTGTCCGTCGAGATCGGCCGGCCGCCGCGGCGCCGCTACGTCGAGCAGGTAGCCGGGCGATGCGACCGCGACGAGCGGCGCATGCACCAGCGTGCGCGACACGACGGATACCGACGTGATCATCGTGTCGGCGACGATGCCGGCGTCGAACCCGCCGCCGAGCAGGTCGACTTCCGATTCTGTCGGCGCGATGTGCAGCGACACGTCCGGATGACGTGACTGGTATTCGGCGAACAGACCGGCCAGCTCCGTCGACATCAGGCTGTGCAGCACGACGACGTGCAGATCGCCGCAGATCCTGCTCGACTCCTGGGTGGCGCGCGACTCGATTTCGGAGAGATCCATCAGCAGCGCGCGGCAGCCTTCTGCATAGCGGACGCCGACTTCGGTCAGCACCGTCTTGCGGGTCGAGCGTTGCAGCAACTTCACGCCGAGGTGCGATTCGAGATCGCCGACGTAGCGCGTCACCAGCGACGGAGAAAGATTCAGCTGGTTGGCGGCATGGGAAAAATGATGCGTGTCTGCAACCTTGAGAAAGACCCGCATCGCACTGAACAGATGATTCACGACGGCTCCTGTAGCAGTGGTGTCACGGACGGCGGGATCAACTGCCGAAGTAGACGTTGCAGAAGCTCACGGGGCCAACGCAGTCCGAATCCTGCGCGGCCGGGGTGCGGATTGGCGTCTGGCCAAGCGGAGCCGCAACCTTCGGTGCGGCATTGGCGCGCACGCTGCTGCCATCGTTCGAGCGCGCGGCGAGTTGCGCAGTACCGGGTTCGGTGGTCGCGTTTGCTTGTTGCCGGGCTGTGGGCGCCGCCGGTTGATGCTGGGCGAATGCGCTGGCGGTGACGGCGGCGCCGGACAGCGCGATGAGTGATGCGGCTAAAGAGGTAACGACAGGCTTGAACATTTAGGATTCCGAGATTAAGAATGTGGTTTATTGCCAATTCGATTCGGGATGTCGGCGTGGTCGAGTCGTCTTGTCGATGGCCGGGGCGTGTCGGATTCTTCTTGTCGAATGTGTCGGCGTAGTGCGGAAGGATCGTGCGACATGGGTACCGGGGCCTCTCGACGCCGGGATTCGGCGCGGCCGATTCACCAGGAATCGATGACGAAAGGATGAAGGAAAACCCTAATCGTGTCCAAGGCGAATTTCCGATGTGGTCGATAAGGCAAATCGATCATTCGTCGATAAATCCGGCATGCGTTTTCACATGCCGAAGAATTCGGAATCCAAAGTTAAAAGGGAGATGTGCAGGCGAACATGCACGCGCGCGTCGCATCCGTCATGCGGATGCGGCGTCGTAGCGTAACGGCGGGATGTGCAACGTGTGCGGTTGGCCCCGCCTTGCGGAGAACGTCAGGACGGGGTGCGTGAAGTCAGCGTGCGCAGCGACGACAGGCTGCCGTGCTCGAGCATCTCGCGCACCATCTCCGCGAAGGCCGTCGACGCAACCGTGCGATAGGCGCCCTTGCGGCGCAGTAGCGCCACCGTGCGCACCGGAAACGGCGGATCCAGAGGCACGTACTGCAGGTCGCGATGCTCGAACTCGATCGTGCCGGGCAGGATCGTCGCGATCTTGCCGCGGCTCACGATCTTCAGCACTGCACTGATCGAATTCGCCTGCAACGCGACATCGGGCTGCATGTCGTACGACTGGAAATAGCTGTCGACGTAGAAGCGCGACACGAAGCTGGTCGTCAGCAGCGCGAGCGGCGTGCCGGCGAGCTGGGTCGGCGTGACGGGCTCGCGCTGCGCGGTCAGCGGATGCGTGCGGCCGACCACCAGCATCAGTTGCTCGGGAAACAGCGCCTCGGCCTCGATTTCGTCGGAACGCACGTCGACGAACCCGAACGCGAGGTCGACCTGGTCGTCGCCGAGCGCGTTCTCCACCGCGTCGAGGGACATCTCGGTGATCTCGACGACGACGCCCGGATAGCGTTCGTGAAACTGCTCGATCACGGGCGCGACGAGGTATTCGGTGAAGGTGGGCGTGAAGCCGATCCGCAATTGCCCGCGCGACAGGTCGTGCACGTCGTGCAGTGCGCGCTGCGCGGTGAGCAGGTCGGCGTACGCGCGTCGCGCGTATTCGAGGTAGACGCTGCCGAAATCGGTGAGCTGCACCATGCGTCCGCTGCGGTCGAACAGCTGTGCGCCGAGCTCGTCCTCGAGTTGACGCACCTTCTGCGACAGCGCCGATTGCGACACGCTGAGCGCCTCGGCGGCCCGCGTGAAATTGCGGTGCTCGTCGATGGCCAGCAGGTAGCTGATGTTGCGAAGCAGGGGGCTGCGTTGGGTGAACTTCATCTTCCGCGGAATGAGTCGCTGGTCGCGTGGGTCGGGTATCACGCCATTATGCGCCGGTTGCCGTGCGATGGACCGGGGCGATGCGCGACGCGGCGGTACGTCGCCGCGCACGCCGCCGCTGCCGGGCGTGTCCGCGGCGGCGGCGTGCAGCGGCCCGGCCGCAGCGCCTGCGACGCGAACCGGATCACGAGCCGCCGGTCGTTCGATCGTCAGGTCGTCGGGAGCGCTCATTGCCAGCCGCCTCCTAGTGCGAGGAACGTCGCGATCTGGCCGTTGTTCACGTCCTGCTGCGCGGCGGCGACGGCCGTTTCGGCGGCCAGCCACGTGCGCTGAGCGTCGAGTGCCGCGAGCCCGCCGACCCGGCCGCTCCGCCATAGTTCGTGGGTGCGCTCCATCACGTCTCGCGCGGCGTCGCGCGACGCCTCGAGGCGTTGCAGCCGGTCGAGCGCGCTCGCGTAAGTGTCGAGCGACGTCTCGGCCTCGCGCAGCGCGGTAAGCACCGTCGAATCGAAATGCGCGAGGCTCGCGCGGCTGTCGGCCTGTGCGGCATCGATACGATCGCGGATCGTGCTGCGATGCAGATCCCACGTGACCATCGGGCCGACCGCGAAACGGTTCGTCAGCGGTGTGAAGAACGCGGCGGCGCCGCCCGTCGAACCGATGCTCGCGCCGAGCTTGATGTCCGGATACAACGCGGCCGTTTCGACGCCGATGCGTGCGGTGGACGCGGCGAGTCGGCGCTCGGCCGCGCGCACGTCGGGGCGGCGCTCGAGCAACGCGCGTCCGTCGCCGGACGGAATCGGTTTCGACAGTTCGAGCGGCTTGCTGCACGACAGCAGCGCGCGATCGTAGTTTTCCGGCGGCCGCCCGGTCAGCGTTGCGAGACGGAACGCCGCATTCAATCGGCGTGACTGCAACGGCGCGAGCAGCGCGCGGCTGTTCTCGATGCCGCCCTGGTCGCGCTGCTGCTCGAAGGCCGGCGCGCGGCCGCTCGCGATCAGCTGGCGTGTCAGCGCGAGGCGCTGCTGCTGGACCGCAATCGAGCGTTGCAGCACGTCGATCTGATTGCCGGCATTGCACAGGTCCGAGTACGCGCGTGCCACTTCCGCGGCGACGTTCACGCGCACGAGGTCGCGCGCTGCGGCGACGGCCTCGTTGTCGGCCGAGGCCGCCTCGATTCCGCGCCGGATTCCGCCGAACAGGTCGAGGTCGTAGCTCATCGTGAGCCCGATGTTGTAGATCTCGTGGCGCGGCGGCTCGACATGCGACAGCACCGCCGCGGCCGACTGCTGCGTGTAGTTCGTCGATGCATCGGCGCCGACACTCGGCTCGCGCGCCGTGCGCGCCGCCGCGAGCAGTGCATTGCTGCGTTCGAGGTTCGCCTGCGCGGCGCGCAGGTCGACGTTGCTCGCCAGCGCGTTTTCGATGAGGCGGTCGAGCACCGGATCGTCGTAGAGGCGCCACCAGTGATCGGGGAGCGGATCGCTCGACGCGATCGACGCACCCGCAACGAATGCGCCGTTGGCGGCCGGCGTGTTCGCGAGCGCATCGGCCGGCACGCGATAGTCGGGGCCGACTTCGGCACAGGCGGCGAGCGCGATGCACAGCGCGGCGATGGCGGTCGTACGCAGGCTTACCATGGCAGGCTCCGGCGCACCGTGACGTCGCCCGCACGCGCATGAATCTCGACCGTCGCGGTTTGCCCCGGCACCAGGCGCACGCCGGGCGGCACCGAATCGATCACGACGCGCACCGGGATGCGTTGCGCGAGCCGCACCCATGTGAACGCCGGGTTAACGTTCGCGAGCTGCGCATCGCCACCCGCGCGCTCGCGATCCTCGACTCCGCCGGCGATGCTCTGCACGTGGCCGCGGATTTCACTTGCGACGCCCATCAGATAGATGCTCGCCGGATCGCCGACATGAATCGCCGGCAACTTGGTTTCCTCGAAGTAGCCTTCGACGCGCAGCGACATGTCGTTCACCAGCGCCATCGCACCCTTGCCGGCGTTCAGGTAAGCCCCGGGCAGCAGCCCGACGTTGGTCACCGTGCCGTCGATCGGCGCGCGCACGAGCGTGCGTTCGAGGTTCAGCGCCGCGAGGTTGCGCGCCGAGCGCGCCTGCGCGAGTGCTGCGCGCAGCTTCTCGACACGCGTCGTGCCCTGCTGCGTCGACTCTTCTGCAACCACGTCCGGCATCGCGCGATTGCGACGATCCTCGCGAATCGCCTCGTCGAGTTCGGCCTGGTCGCTCGCGACGATTGCGTCGGCCTGCTGAAGGGCGATCTGATAGCGCGACGGGTCGATCACGAGCAGCACCTGGCCCTTCTTCACTTTCTGGTTGTCGTGCACGCGAACGTCGGTGACGAGGCCGCTGACGTCGGGCGCGATCGGCACCACGTCCGCGCGCACCTTGCCGTCGCGCGTGAGTGGTTCGATCTGGTAGCGCACCCACAGCCCATAGATCGCGCCGAGGATGCCGAGTAAGACCGCGACCGTCAGCACGGTACGCAACAGGGGGATGATTCGCTTCATGTCAGGAAAGGAGGCGATACGGGAAACAAGTGTCTGCGAGGCGGGCGATGCCCCACCACAACAGGAAGAAGGTCGCGAGTTCGATCAGCGCGGGCTGCCACAGCAGAACGCGTAGCGGCAGCCGCTGCAGCACGCCGCGCAGCAGGAACGTGGCGGCCAGCGCAACGACGGCCCACGCGAGTGCGGACGGCATGTAGATGCCGAAAATGTGGATTTCTTCGATCATCGCGTCGTTCCTTCGACGAGTTGCACATGCGGGAACAGGTTGCAGCGCATGCCGACCAGCGCCAGCAGCGTCGCGTCATCGCGGCCGGTGGTATTGCGCGCGGCCGCGCCGATTGCACGGTTCAGCGCGCGCATCAGCGATGCGGTGGCCGGAATCGGATGGCGCGCGTCGGCGCGGGCGCGATACAGGTTCGACACTTCCGCGAGCGCCGCTTCGATCGCGACGCGCGTGCGCGCATCGCCCTTGTCGAGACCCTCGCGCACCTGGATGATGTTGCGGCCGATACGCAGGTCGCTCAGCCCGTCGACCGCATGCAGTCCATCGCCCTCGTTGGCGAACGCCATGCGTGCGGCAACCTGGCCGAGCCGGTCGACCGCGCGTGCGGTCCACGTCGGCGCGTCGAGCGGCCGGTGTGGATCGGCCATCTGCGCGAGGTCGGCCCAGTTCTGGCGCACGATTCGGTACGCGGTCCAGCGCGTGCTGGCCGAGCGGAAGAGTTTGGTCACGACCAGCGTCGTGACGATGCCGCCGACCTGTGCGAGCCCCGTATTGAGGAACAGCGCGAAGTCGGCCTGGAAGCGATCGAGAAAACCCATGGCGACGATGAAGCAGGAGAACATCGGAAGCGCGCGAGCAGTGCGCGCGGGATCGGCCTGGATGTAGCCCATCCAGATGAAGGCCGGTGCGAGCGTCAGGATCAGCATCCCGGCGCCGTCGACACGCGGCAGGATCACGAACAGGTACAGCGCGGCGAGCGGAAAGGTGACGAGTGTCGACACCAGATAGCGGCCGATCACGGGCGCGGGGTCGTCCTGCGCGGCGAACGAGCAGGTGACGAGCGCGGCGAATGCGGCGGTTGCGGAACCGTTCGGCCATGCAAGAAGGATCCACACCGCGCAATAGATGACGATCGCGGTGGTCGTTGCGGCGCCGGCGAGCAGCGCGAGCCCGTGGTCGCGCGCGAGCTTGAAGCGGCGCGTGCTGTCGACGGGCGGCAGGTTGCGCTCGAGTTCGGCGTCGCTTTCCGAAAAGGTGCGCACGAGTCCGCGCGCGGCGTGCAGCGTGTCGAGGAAATCGGCGGTGCGGTCGAACAGGCTCGCGGCGAGCAGCGACGTCCAGGTCGGATCGAACAGGCGTTCGGCTGCCAGTTTGCGGCAGCGCGCGGCGAGGCCGACGTCGAGCGTTTCGCCGACTTCCTGCGACGCTTTCAGGTCATCCATCACCGCCTCGACAAGCGCGGTGGTTTCCGCATCGACCGCATTCAGCGAGCGCAATTGATCGAGCCGGTTCGCTGCAGCCGACGCGATCGACAACAGCGCGGCGAGGCGGTGCTGAAGCGCCGTGACGGTGTCGCGCGTCGCAAGTGCGAAGCGCTGGTCGAACGGCAGCGTCGTCGCGATCATCCCGAGCTCGGTCACGTCGGCCGCGAGCTTGCGGCGATGCTCGTGCTCGAGCCGGGCGTGATGCGTGCCGAATGCATCGACGGTCCAACGGCAGGCATCGCCGAGGAAGGAGAGCGCGCGCTCGTGAATCACCGGCCGGTTGTTCGCGGGTTTCAGCAGCATGTGCGTGATCGTCACGCACAGGATCGCCACCGTCATCTCCTCGACGCGCGACACTGCGGTGATGAAGATATTGGTCGGATCGTCGAGGTACGGAAAGCAGATCACTGCCGAACTGAACGCGGCCATCTGGAACAGGAACGCACGCGGTGTGCGGTCCAGCACGGCGAGGTAAATGCACAAGCCGATCCACAGTGCGAGGCACAGCACCAGCAGCACGGGCGAGTTCTGGAGATTGGGTGCGACCACAACCGTCACGACCGCACCCGCGGCGATGCCCGCGAGACGGTAGATCGTCTTCGGCCGAAATGCGCCGGCCATCGGCTGCGCGGTCACGTACACCGTCAGCAGCGCCCACCACGGACGCGGGAAGCTGACGGCAAACGAGATCAGCAGCACGAGCGCGGCCGCGATAAAAGTGCTGATGGAGAAAAGGAATTTTCTCGGATCGATGGAGAATCGATCGCGCGGCCGTAGCGGCGCGACGGTGGCGTGCGACACGTCGTGTTCCTCGGGTAAGACAGGCGGAATGTGTTGCCGGGACTGCGTTATCGCGTCGGAGGCGGCGTGCTGCACGTCAGGTCGTGCAGCGCTGGTTTGCGGCATGCGCCGCGCGGCAGCGAGGTGGGGCGTGTGGCAACGGCAGAGCGTACGGAGCGGAGGGTTGTTGCAGGCATTTCGAGCACGGCTTGCGCGCCTTTTCCTTTTTATTCAAGCGCATGGCGACACACGTGGAGTAACCGCGGATGCCACGAAACTCGGTTGAGAAGGATCAGGGTTTCATTCGATTGCGATGGGCGAAATTGTGCGCTGCGGCGCGCGCGGCGTCCAAGTCGGATTTCCGACCGGGTCGATCGGTTTTACTTATCGCTCGACGCGCGGGCCGGCATGAATGCCGATCATGGAGCCCGTAACCCGAGGCGCAACAGGGATGCGAAGCGGTTGCGAATGCAACCGCATGACGCTATTGACGAGCGCGGTGCCGCGTGTCGTCAGTCGCCGAACAACTGCCCCTGCCCCGAGATCACGCGTTCGAAATCGTCGCGCAGGAACGGCAGGATCGCATCGGCAACCGGCTGCAACTGACGGCTCACGTAGAACGCGTAGTCGATCGGCGAGCGCATCGTTTCGAGCGGTTCCGGGCCGGCAGTCGTCATCACGTAGCTGATCCAGCCGCCGCGCTGGTACTGCAGCGGCCTGCCGCGCGCCTGGTTGAATTCGTCGGCGATCCGCGCGGCGCGCACGTGGGGCGGCACGTTGCGCTGGTATTCGCTCAACGGCCGGCGCACGCGCTTGCGATAGATGAGTTGCGCGTCGTATTCGCCGGCGAGCGTGCGGCGCACGTAGTCGCGAATGAAATCCTGGTACGGCTCGCGCTTGAACACGCGCCGGTACAGTTCGCGCTGGAACGCCTGCGCGAGCGGCGTCCAGTCGGTGCGCACCGTTTCGAGCCCCTTGAACACGAGGTCCTCACCGCCGTTCGCCGCGAGCGCGAGGCCCGCATAGCGCTTCTTGCTGCCTTCCTCCGCGCCGCGCACGGTCGGCATCAGGAAGCGCCGGTAATGCCGCTCGTATTGCAGTTCGAGCGCGCTTTCCAGCCCGAAGCGATCGCGCAGGTGTGCCTGCCACCAGCGGTTCACGTGGTCGACGAGCGCACGGCCCTTGACGGCGGCTGCGTCGTCGTCGTGCTCGCGCCCGAGCCAGACGAAGGTCGAATCGGTATCGCCATAGATGACGTCGTAGCCCTGCGCCTCGATCAGCTCGCGCGTGCGATGCATGATCTCGTGGCCGCGCATCGTGATCGACGACGCGAGGCGCGGATCGAAGAACCGGCAGCCGGTCGAGCCGAGCACGCCGTAGAACGAATTCATGATGATCTTGAGCGCTTGCGACAGCGGTGCGTTGCGCTGGCGTTTCGCTTCGTCGCGGCCTTCCGACACGCGCCGCACGATGTCGGGCAGGCAATGCGCGGTGCGCGAGAAGCGCGCGCCGAGAAAGCCCGGCACCGACGTGTCGTCGCCCGGATGCGCGAGCCCCTCGATCAACCCGGCCGGATCGATCAGGAACGTGCGGATGATCGACGGATAAAGGCTCTTGTAGTCGAACACGAGCACCGAGTCGTACAGGCCGGGCCGCGAATCCATCACGAAGCCGCCGGGGCTGTTCTGGCCCGTCACGTCGCCGAGGTTCGGCGCGACATAGCCGAGCCGGTGCATGCGCGGCAGGTACAGGTGCGTGAACGCGGCGACCGAGCCGCCGGTGCGATCGGCCGCGAGGCCCGTGACGGTCGCTCGTTCGAGCGCGAAGGACAGCAGGTCGGCCTTGTCGAAAATGTGCGTGACGAGTTCGCAGTCCTTCAGGTTGTAGCGCGCGAGCGCGGGCTTGTCGTGATCGAAGCGGCGCTGGATCTCGTCCATCCGCTGATACGGATTGTCGATCGACTTGCCTTCGCCGAGCAGCGACTGCGACACGTATTCGAGGCTGAACGACGGGAACGTCCACGTCGCCGATTTCAGCATGTCGATGCCGTCGAGGATCAGGCGGCCGGCCGCGCCCGCGAAGAAATGGTCGGGCTGCTGGCCGTGCGCACGCCATTCGAGCACGCTGCCGCCGCGGCCGAGCTTCAGCGGTACGCCGTATTGCTCCGAATGCGCATGCAGGATGCGCAGGTCGAACTGCACGAGATTCCAGCCGATCACCGCATCGGGATCGTGTTCATCGAACCAGTCGTTGAGGCGTGTGAGGATCTCGGCCCGGCTGTCGCAGTAGTCGAGGCGGAAGTCGACGGCCGGCGCGTCGCCGTTCGGCGGGCCGAGCATGTAGACCTGTCGCTGTCCGCAACCTTCGAGCGCGATCGAATACAGCTCGCCGTGGACGCTCGTCTCGATGTCGAGCGATACGCAGCGCAGTGTCGGCCGGTAGCCGGTCGCGGGTTTCAGTTCGGCGTCGGTCAGCGTGCCGTCGCGGCCGGCCGTGCCGCGAAACAGCACGGGCGCGGTGATGAAGCGCTCCATCGCGTAGCGGTCGGGCGGCTGCACGTCGGCTTCGTAGACGTCGACGCCCGCCGCGGCGAGGCGTTTCTGGAGTCCGGACAGGTGGCGGTAACGGCGGCAGTAGAGGCCGGCCACCGCGCGTTGGCGAAAGTCGCGCAACGCGAGCGGGCGCAGTTCGGCATCGCGTTCGCCGGCGAGCGCGCGTTCGGCGAGCGCCTGCTGCTCGGCCGGCACGAACGCGACGGCTTCCTGCGGGCGCAGCCGCACGCGGCGCGGGCCGTGTTCGGTCGCCAGCCAGAACTCGATCTCGATGCCGGATGCGGTGTCCCGCCAGTGGCGGGTGAGGATGAAACCCTGCTCGAACTCCGTCAAAACGCTTGCTCGTCGTGGATGTCCAGGCGGCGGATTTTAGCGCCTCCCGCGCGGTTCCCGCCGAAGGGCGCGTCGATGGCATCAGATGGCAGGAAGCCGCCGCGTGATCCGCCACGCAGCGCATCGACCACGTGCAGCGGACCGGACGACGCGTGTGCGTCACGTATTCGTCCACCGAGCGTTCGGCGCCGATGCGGCATTCAAGCCGGCATCGGCGCGAAATTCCGCTTCAGGTGTTCCGCTCGCCGTGGCCGCTGATACAGATAACCCTGCGCGTACTGAATCCCGACCGCATGCAGCGCGCGATGCTGCTCTTCCGTTTCCACGCCCTCGGCAATGATCTTCAGGCCGTAGTGGTGGGCGACTGACGCGATCCCTTCGATCAGTTTCGCATTGCCCGTCGTGAGCTGCGAGATGAACTGCCGGTCGATCTTCACGTAGTCGAACGGAAAGCGCGACAGCATGTCGAGGTTGCTGTGATGCGTGCCGAAGTCGTCGATCGCGAACTTCGCGCCCTTCGCGCGCAGTGTGGCGAACATCTCGGTCGTGCGCGGATTCTTCTCGAGCAGGATGCGTTCGGTCACTTCGAGCACCAGCGTGCAGCCCGGTGGAAGCCGGCCGATCGTGTCTTCGACGACGGATACGAAGCGAGCGCGTTCGAGATCCATCGGCGCGACGTTGATCGCGATGTGCAGCGGCATCGACGGCGCGAGTGCGGTCAGTTCCGATACGGCTGTCCGAAGCACGAACTCGGTCACCTTCGGCAGGACAGCACTGGACTCGACCTGCGGCACGAACACGGCCGGACTGATGGCCCCCCATTTCGGATGGTGCCAGCGCAGCAGCGCCTCGACGCCGACGGTCCTGCGCGTTTCGACGTCGACGATCGGCTGGTAGACGACATGAAATTCGTTGCGCTTCAGCGCATTGCGAACGGCCTTCAGCAACAGCCGGCGCGGCGCCATCGCGATCAGATACGCGGCCGCGACGAGGCCGTTGACCAGCAGCGCGATCGTCAGGCAGATGAGCCGGTAGTGCCGCTGCACCTGCGAAACGTAGGGTTCCGCCGAGGTGACGGAGACCGTGAACGGCCAGACGTTCGACGCGATCTTGCTGCCTGTGGCCGGCGCCGCGCCGAATGGCGACACGAACGCGCCATGCTGATCGATGCTTCCCGCGCCCTCGATCGACAGCGTGGCCGTTTCCGCCCCGAAGCGGGTCCCGTGCGCGAGCACGTCCGCCACATAGTCGCCCTCGACCAGATAAAGGACGCCGGAGTCGGGCGCGGTCGCGCGAAACGCCGCCAGCACTGGAACGTGCTGCTGAAACGGCGTTTGCCGGAGCAGCGTGATGGCCGTCATCCCCGGCGCTGGCGCGCGAATATACGCGTCGAGCGGGACGTCGATCTCTCCCAGCGCAGACGAGCATGTGACACGACCGCCATTCGCCAGCGCGACGGCCCGAAGATAGCGCAGGTGAGTGCCCACTTCGGCGAGCGTCCTGAAGATCGTCGTGCAGGGTCGCCCGACCAGCGCGTTCAACTCATTCGGGTGCCGCGAGCGAATCCCGTCGAAGATGCGATCGACCGATATCACGATGTCGTTCGCGACGTCGCTTTCGTGCCGTGCAATTGCGTCGCGCGCCAGGCGCCCTGCAACGACGAGCGCCAGCAGGAACACGAGGATGCAGACGATCAGGGCAACCGGGAAGACGACACGCGGCCACGCGCCGCTGCGCTGGAACGCGGGCTTCGGGCGCGATGCAAGCGCGGATGGTCCTCGGGTCGTACTTGTTGTTGTGCGCATGTGAATGCAGGTCGAACCGGTCGATGAATTGACGCGAGGCATTCGTCGTGCCTGGCCGGGGCACCGCGGCTCGCGCCCATATCGGGACGCAAATCGATTCTACGCTCGCGACACGCATGGAGCGGCATCGCGGCGGGGGCGCAGGATTCGAGGCGCTTCCTCGTAACATACATCGACAACGCATGTATATCGGTATCACACACGCAAAAAAAGCCCGGCTGCATCGGTGTGCAGCCGGGACAGAAGACACCGTCTCTTGGCACGAGGATGGTGCGCGGCAAGTATAAGGTGTGCCGTGCTTTATTACGAAATATTGCTATTCAAAAAATAGCGAAATATCGGGATTGATGCTTGACGGGAAACATTTGCGCAGCGCGTCACCTCCGGCGGCCGCGCTTCAGAAGTCGTTGCGCATCTTGTGGAGCAGGTCGCGGGGCGATTGATGCGTGTCCACGGCGGTAAGGACGTCGGTCAGGAACCATGGCAGGTTCAGTTGCGTATCGGAATCGCCGACGCAGATGCGGATCGGCGGCGCCTTTGATGCAGCGCGGGAGGCCGATGCCGTACCGGTGGACGTGAAGGACGGCACGCAGTTTCTGGCTTGCTGGCCGGCCGGTGCCGCGGCATTGTCCGCGGCGGTGCCGGCGACCGCCGGCAAGCTGGCTGCAGCAAGCAGGGTCAGGAGCGCGAAACGGATGGTGCGTTTCATGTCATTCTCCGGCGATGCACGTTCGACACCGTCGGCGGGCCCGAGTTCGGCAAGCCGCCGAGCCCCGCGTGGTCTCGCGCACCGGATCGATCGTTCAAACGTCAAGAATCGTTTGGATTACCCGTCAGACGCTTGCGATGCCGAATGCGCTCATTTATCGTGCCGCCACGACGGCGCCGAGACAGGGGACGTCGAGCCAGTTCGCAAGGAGCATTCGTCATTACCGCATTCAATCGTCGCACGCATATTCGTGCCTTTCTCGTCGCATCGGTCGCGTATCTCAATCTGTCGCAACCCGCGCCGGCGGCCTATACGGAATCGTGGATGACCGACCACGACGTCAAGGCGTACGCGCAGCAGGTCAAGCATCTGCACGTCGCGGCGAGCGGGGTGACGGCCGTGAAGCCGGGGCGGCAAACCGGATCTTCGCGGTCGAATGCGCCGGCCGTGGCGCATGCCGACGCGAAACCCGTGTCGAAGGCGCACGTGGCGCCCGCGAAGACCGGGAAGGTCCAGCATGCGGTCGGCATCGATCCGAAGGCGCCCGCCGTCGCGAAGCCGAAGGCCGTGCGGACGGCGCACAAAAGCGCGGCCGTCCAGCATTGACGCCGCGATAACCGACGCATTCGACTCTCACGGAGAATCTCATGTCGCTGATGGACCGCCTGCTGTCACGCGGCGTGCCGAATGGCACGTCGAGAAGGCGCGTGATCGTGCGTGTCTGGCTCGACGAGCACGGGCGTGTCCGCGATCTCAAGGTCAGGCGCAGTTGCGGCGACGCCGCGCTCGACGAGAAAGCGCTTCACGCGATTGCGGTGATGCGCTTCCCCGGCGGTCATCTCGGCTCGGGCGGGAAATCGGCGAAGCGCTGGCACGATCTCGATTACGCGGTGGACTGACGACGCGTCACGGATAGCCGTAGCAGCACTTCAATTTCCTGCAATCGTAGACGTGGCTTCGCGCGGCAATCGTCGCGCCGTCGCACGCTGCCTGGAAATCCGGCTCGCGTGCGTTGTGCAGCATCTTCACGATGAACCGCGAGCCGTTCCGATGCGCGTATGCAGGTGCTCAGGTCAGTGCAGGTCTGATGATGCGATCGAGCGCATCGTGTCGGTGATGCTCACGCAACGCGACAGGCCGAACGTCTCGGCTTCGCGGCGTTCCGGTTCGCTGCTCGCGACGGCCACTGCGCGCTCGGGCGGCACGCCCAGCGCCTGCAGTGCGACGTCGAACGGATGCTGATTTGCTACGGAGTCCTGCTGATGAGCGTCGGTCACGACGACCGAGAAGCGGTCGAGGTTCGCGCGGCCGAACTGGCCTTCGAACATGTCGCTGAGTCGGGCGGCAGGCAGCGTCGTGACGAGACCGAGTCGATATCCTTGCTCCGACGCGCTGTCGAGCCACTGGATGATCGCATCGCGCTGGTTGCGCGATTCGTGGGAATCCGGTGTCGCTTCGATCTGAGCGAATGCGGCGTCGAGACGGGTGACGATGGCTTCGATGACCACGGTGATTCCTCTCCTGAGACGTGACGATCCGTTCGCGGACGGGAATGCCGCACACCTTAGCGTCGATCCGGAATATGTGACCAATTAATATTTATATCCGACTCATACGATTCGACTAATGAATGGGGCGGTGAGCCAGCGCTGGCGCGGGATGCATGTGAGGCCGTGTTTTCCGGATGATCTGCATCGTATCGACGCGCTTCGACGTGATGCACCAAAGGCGCGCACGAAATGAATGCACCCGATGTGTGCAGATGAAGAAACGGCGCATCGGGCGAGATGCGTCCGATGCGCCGTCCTGCGATGCCGCGTGGCGGCCGTCGATCAATGCAGCTTGATCGACGGCTGGTTGCGGCTTTGCAGCCAGTGGCTCAGCGACTGGAACAGCGCGCGCTTCAGTCCGTACACGCTGAACAGATGCTTGCGGTACAGGAACTTGTACAGCCCGATCGCGGCGAGCCCGTCGACGATCAGCGAGCGCGAACGCACACCGAGGTCGGCCTGATACGCGGCGCCCGCTTGGCCGAGCGACACGACGGTGCCCGCGTCGCGGAACGTGAAGCCCGACACCGGCTTGCCGGCGAGGCGCCGTGCGAGCGCATCGCCGAGATACACGGCCTGCTGGTGCGCGACCTGCGCGCGCGGCGGCAGGAAACCGCTCGCGTCGGCAGACGGGCATGCAGCGCAGTCGCCGAACGCATACACGTGCGGATCGTCGGGCGTCTGCAGCGTGTCGGTCACGATCACCTGGTTCGACCGGTTGAGCGCGATGTCGCCGAGTTCCCGCAGGATCGCGGGGCCCGCGACGCCGGCCGCCCAGATCGTGATGTCGCTCGCAAGCAGCTCGCCGGTCGCGGTCATGACTGCGTCCGCGCCCACTTCCGCGACGCGTGTCTCCGTCAGCACGTCGACGTTCAGCGTGCGCAATTGCGCGTGCATCCTGGCCGACAGCCTTGCGTCGAGCGCCGGCAGGATGCGCGGGCCGCCTTCGATCAGCCGGATGTGCACGTCGCGCGCGGACACCAGCGCCTTGAAGCGATACGTCGTCAGCTGCTGGATCGCGTGGCGCAGCGCCGCGGCCAGTTCGACACCCGTCGCGCCCGCGCCGATCACGTTGATGCAGATCGGTGCCGCGCGGTGCGCCGGCTGCTGCTCGGCCAGGTGGTTCGCCTTCGTGCAGGCGGCCAGGAACTTGCGGCGGAAATCCTCGGCCTGGTCGAGATTTTCGAGCGGTAGCGCGTGCCGCGCGGCGCCCGGCACGTTGAAGAAGTTCGTCACGCTGCCGACGGCCAGCACCAGATCGTCGTAGCCGAGCTCGCGTTGCGGCAGGATCTCCGTGCCGTCCGCGTCGTGCACCGGCGCGATCGTCGCCGTGCGTGCCGCGCGGTCGACCTGCTGCAGCGCGCCCTGCACGAAGCGGAAGCCGTGGCGCTTCGCCTGCGCCGCGTATTCGATCGTGTGCGAGGCCGGATCGCGATGGCCGGATGCGGCTTCGTGCAGCAGCGGCTTCCAGAAGTGCATCGGGTAGCGGTCGACGAGCACGACGTCGGCTTGCCCGCGGCGGCCGACCGTGTCGCCGAGGCGCGTGGCGAGTTGCAGGCCGCCGGCGCCGCCGCCGACGATCACGATGCGCGGCACGCGCGGTGCGCGATCCGTTGCAAGGGTAGGCGTGATGTGGTCCATGTTGTGGCTCCCGCTGATGACGATTCGGATGACATTGCTCAAGAACCGACGATATAGTTTTGAACCTGCGCAAACAATTTAATGTTTATAAGCGACCCATATGTATTCACTTATAGGAAAGACCGCGACGTTCCGGCAGCTCAAGGCGCTGGACATGATCGCGCGACTCGGCAGCGTGTCGCGCGCGGCCGAGGAGCTGAACCTGACGCAGCCGGCCGTGTCGCTGCAGGTTCGCCTGCTCGAGGAGGCGGTGGGTGCCGCGCTGCTGCAGCGGGTGGGGCGCGGCGTACAGTTGACCGCCGCCGGTGAAATCGTGGCGCGTTATGCACGCGAGATCCTGCATCTATGGAGCGAGGCCGGCGACGAAGTGGCCGCGCTGACGGGCGACCTCGGCGGTACGCTGCGGATCGGCGCGATCACGACGGCCGAGTATCTGATTCCGCCGCTGCTGGTGAAATTCACCGCGACGCGACCGCACGTGAAGACCTATTTCAAGGTCGGCAATCGCGACGACATCATCCGCATGCTCGCGACGCATGAAATCGATCTCGCGGTGATGGGCAGCGCTCCGAAGGAGCTGCGCACGCACGCAGTCGAGTTCGCGAAGCATCCGATGGTGTTCGTCGCGGCGCCCGGCCATCCGCTGATGCAGCGCAAGCGCGTCGCGCTGAAGGATCTCGAATCCGCGCACCTGCTCGTGCGCGAACGCGGCGCGGGTACGCGCTCGACCGTCGAGAGCCTGTTCAAGACGGCCGGTTACCGTTTCCATGTGGGCTCCGAACTGTCGAGCAACGAGGCGATCAAGCAGATGGCCGAAGCGGGGCTCGGCGTCGCGTTCCTGTCGTTGCACGCGTGTGCACTCGAGTTGCGCACGGGGCTGCTCGGGCAACTGCCGTTTCCGGGCAACCCGATCGAGCGCGAATGGTATGTGGTCACGCTCGCCGACCGGCGGATCTCCCAGGTGACGGGGCTGTTTCGCGACTTCCTGATCAAGGAGGGCGCGCCGGTGATCGACGGCGCGACGGTCGCGCCGCACGAGCGGCGGCGCAAGTAGGCGTACGCCGGGGCGCGGGCGGCGTGTGCGAGCCGTGCTCGCCGTCGGTCACACGATCCCGAAGTCGTCGTTGCTGTCGGGAATCGACGCGAGCAGCCGTTCGAGGCGGTACCAGCCGATCAGGCGCAGGCATCGCGCGGCGAAGGCGATCCGGTCGTTGCGGGGAGCGGGGCCGTCAGGACGGCGGGCTGTCCGGGACGGCGGAGAGGGAATGAACGCCGCGCGCAGTGGGCACGAATGGGGCATCACGGCCTCCGTAGGTGTCGGATGAGTCCCATCGTAAGCGCCCCGGCGCCCGTCGGCGCGCAGGCAAGGATGCGGCGGAGCAGGAACGGATGATCTTTTTCCGCTCGGCGCGGGAATGGCCGTTCGCGCCCGGCAAGCGGCCGGAAAAAGCGTCACAATGCGCGTTCGACCCACGATCTGGTGGAGAAGAACCATGAGCGATCCGATTCTCGCCGCGCCGACCGACAACGGCGTGCCGGTCAGCCTGCGCTCCAGCCGCGGGCTCGGCTGGCGCGGCTTCGGCGCGTCGCTGCTGGAGATTCGCGCGGGTACGTACCGGATTCCAGCAACCGATCATCACCGCATCGGCGTGCATATCGGCTCGCCCGTGCGCGCGGATTGCGTGTGCGACGGCGAACGCGTGTCGCGCATCCAGGCGCACGGCGACATCGACGTGATTCCCGCCGGCCTGCCGGGCCAATGGACCGACAGCGCCGATTGCCGGATTCTGCACGTCACGCTCAGCGACACGTTCGTGCGACGCACGTTCGAGCAACTCGAGCTGAAGCCGTCGCAGGCGCAGATCCGCCGGCGACTGCAGGTGCGCGATCCGCGCCTGCAACACATCGCGTGGGCGATGGCCGCCGAACTCGAGGCGGAAGACGCGTCCGACCCGCTCTATGCGGAGAGCCTGTGCACGGCGCTCGTCGCGCGACTGGTCGATGGCCAGCCCGTGTTCCGCGAGCGCCGGCGGACGCTCGCGCCGAAAACGGCGGCGCGCGTAATCGACTATGTCGAGGCCAACCTCGAACGCCGCATGACGCTTGCCGAGCTTGCGGCGCTCGTGTCGATCAGCGTGCCGCATTTCAAGGTGCTGTTTCGCGAGACGCTCGGGATGCCGGTGCATCAGTACGTGGTGCGGCGCCGGGTCGAGCGTGCGAAGGCGTTGCTGCTCGAAGGCCGGCTCAGCATCAGCCAGATCGCGCTCGAAGCCGGGTTCGCCCATCAGAGCCATATGGCGAACTGGATGAATCGCGTGCTGGGCGCGACGCCGACGGAGGTCGCGCGGTCCGGGGCGCGGGGCGGGCTCCGGCTGGCTTATGACGGCGAGAACGATGCGTCGGCGTCGGATCGATAGCCGCTGACGAACCGGTGGGACGGGCGATCCGTGCGCGGCCCCGCATCCGGTCATCCTTTCCTGTTCACATCATCCGCACCCGCGCGCCTTCCCGTTCGCGCACGCCGACAATTACTGCACCTTCATCCTTCAGGAGCGGATCGTGTTCGTGATCTTCGGAGCATCAGGCGACGTCGGCTCGTCGACCGTGACGACCCTGCGCCACGCAGGCCATCCCGTGCGCGCCGTGCTGCGCGACGCACGCCATCGCGAACGTTTCGCGCAACTCGGCTGCGAAGTGGCGATCGCCGACCTGACGGATGCAGGTGCGATCGCCACGGCGATCGACGGCGCGCAAGCCGTGCAGATGCTGTGTCCGGTGCCCGTCGCCGACAGCGACCCGGCCGCGACGATGGCGCGCACGCTCGACGTCGTGACCGGCGCACTCGCCGCGAATCCGCCGCCGGCACTGCTTGCGCTGTCGGACTATGGCGCGGAACTTGACGGCGACACGGGCATCACGCGGTTGTTTCATCTGTTGGAAGAGAAGTTGAAGACGGTCCCGACCCGGCTGACGCTGTTGCGCTCGGCAGAACATCTGCAGAACTGGACTCGCGTGTTGCCGGTCGCGCTTGCAACCGGCGTGCTGCCGAGTTTTCACCATCCGGTCGACAAGGTGTTCCCGACGGTGTGGGCGCCCGACGTGGGCGTCGCGGCGGCGCGGCTGCTGCTCGATGCCGCAGAAACCGGCGACGGGCCGCGCATCGTCAGCATCGAGGGCCCGCGGCGCGTGAGCGTGCGGGACATCGCGGAGACGCTCGGCGAAGCCGCGGACCGCGAGATCGTCGCGCGCGAACTGCCGCGCGACGCATGGACCGCGACGCTGCTGCGCGCGGGCCTCAGTGAGCGACATGCGCAGCTGATCGTCGATCTGTACGACGTGCACAACGCGGCGCAGATCGACGTCGAGGCGGGTGTGTCGGAGCGCGTGTATGGCACGACGGCACCGGAGGAGGCGCTCGCTGCGCTGGTGCGCGTGCACGCAGCGCCGGCGTGACGCAGGTGGCCGGCACCTCCGACGCTATTCCAAGCTATCCATCTGGTCCCATTGTGCAAGAAGATCACCCGGAATCGCGTTGACCACCTCGACGTATCGTTTGCCAACGAACTGCTCGGCCCGCTTCAGCAATACCGGGATCGGGCTGCTTGGTTCGTTCGTTTCGAACCACCGGCGCGCCGTATTGATCAAAGTCAGCGCCTCGTGGCGGGTCATTGGCACCGGTTCGGTGCAGGGAGCCGCATGCGGTGCGTTTGCACCCGAGTTCAATTCGCTATCCGGAGGAATTGACGTGAATTCTCCGTCGGGCTGCACACCGTCTCGATTCTGGCCGTCAATGTCATCAACGAAAACATGTGCGACGTCCGAAGTTGCCTCGACGTGCGTGCCCGCGACATTCAACAGTTGAAGCAATCGAATCAATGGCGAAAGGTCGGGCAGATACGTGTCGAGATGAGTCGCTCCCCAGATGTTGATCGCGGCAAGATTCGAGATCGTTTCATCGAACGCGTTCATCATGTCCGGCTGTTGCGCCCGCAGATCCCGCAACTGCTGGATGACTGAATCCGGTGCGAGCGCATCCGCCGAACGTGGATGGGCGAACGCGCGTTCGACATCCCGCATCTGCAGGCGCGTGGCGGTCGACTTTATCAGTACGATCTCCCGGACGTCGGCAAGCAGTCCGTCGGGATCCGTCATCGCCTGCAGGGCATTCATTCGCATTTCCAGCGCGGCGCCGCGATCATCATCCGTGCTTGCCTGGGGGTGAACGCTGTCGGGAAATGCCTGCAGCCATGCAGCCAGCAGCCCCGTTCCCTCCGCCAATCCCGACGGACCGCCGAGGCGCGTGCGACAACGGGCGTAGAGCACCGCGACACGTATATCCTTCGTGCGCAGCATCAGCCGGCGGCAGTTGCGCTCGAGTTCGCTCCAGTTGAGCGGTTCAGGTGATCCGACAAACGCGCCGTACTGCACGTCCGGCCTGGATGCCGCGTCAGCGAAAAGCACCACGAAATCGTGGTCATACTCGAGATCCGAGCCGCACGGTGCGTCGTCGCTTACCGGTAACAGCCAGTCGAAGTGCGTGGCGTCGATCACGGAGGGGCGGCTCGGCTTCGCTGTGGTGGGCGATTGCTTCTTGCTCATGGTCGGTCGGTTCCAAGGCTTGTCGGGCGGCGATCGAAATGACGCGCGTAACGTTCGGGTTCGAACCGCATGCCGGTAATGGGTTTGCGCTGGTCCGGGCGGCCGAGCCATCCGGACCAGCCCATGCGTTGTTGGCCACCCATCACCGCTGGCGGCGCACTCTCCGGCTTGATACGCAACTCGAGTTCCCATTCCAGTTCGTAGCCGACGAACGCCCGCACCCATTCGACGAGCTGTGGCAGATCCTCGCCTTGAGGCGTGAAGCGCAGATAGGCGTCCAGATCGAGCGGGCCGATGATGATTCGAAAGCGGTGCTGACGGTCTGGCGCGACACGTCCGAGCATGGCGCCTTGTCCCATCGTCGCGGCAGCACCCGGGCGGCCCATTCGGCCGCAGTCGGCCGGGTCGATTTCGATCCAGTGGAACACGTTCTCTTCAAGCGCGACCGGCACGCCGAAGTAGTGTTCGAGCGTCGCGCGCAGGCCGTCCGGATTGCGCGATTCGCGTACGAGATGCGCCGCGGCGGCGAGGCGCGCGTGCGAGGGCAACGGGCGCCTGGAAATCTCGCCGATGTCCAGTCCCGCGAGGCACGCGATGTAGAACGAAAATCGCTCGTTTTGCGTTCGATCGAGTCCGGCGGCTGATTGAGCCGACGCCCACGCGCGATAGAACAGCGTGAAGTAGCGATGATGGAAGATGTCGAAAAAATCGACGGTCGTCGTGTCGCGCCGGCTCTCTTGGCGATCCTTCGCGATTTCGGTGAAGTGGATCGGGAGCGGACCATTGGGACCGAGCATCCCGAGACTGAAAAGTCGCACATTCAACCGCCCCGCGGATTGTTCCGCGCTTGCGATTTCTCGCGGGGCAAAGGCGAGGCTCGGCTGCTGGCCAAGCCGTAATGGTTCCGAGCCTGGCCGGCGTGCCGTGCCGATCGGATCGATGGCGGGGTTCGCGCCGATGCGGCGCAAGAGCGACAGAAACCCGAACCGCCAGGGCTCGGCCTGCAAGCGTTCGAGCTGCTCTGGCGACAGCATGCTGTGGCGAAGCTGCGCGGGCAGCGTAGTGCGCTTCATCACAGCACTCCGCGTGTGCCTGTGCGCACCGGCCAGCGTGCGATGCGACCTCGCTGCATCGAATGCAGTTCGGTTTGCGTAAAGCTGTTGATCGATACGTGCCGCGCGAGCCAATGTTCGAGGACCACACCGAACAGGTAAGGGCTCACGCCCGAGAAGTCCGTCTCGTCGACGGTCAGTGTGCACTCGATACCGCGCCCGAATGTCATCGGACCGATTCCCGGCAGCTTGCGGGTCACGGGGCGCGTCCTCACGCCGACGAGGCTTTCGACTTGCCGGCCTTTTCCGGAATCGCCGTCCGCGACGTACAGGCGCAGCAGATCGCGCAGCCCTTGCCCCCCTTCACGGTGATCGAAATCATCGAGCGGCAGGTAGTTGAAATTGAGCTGGCGGATCAGGCGCCATGCCATTTCCCTCTCCGCGTGGGGCGGTAGCGGAGGGCTGGGCGCGCGGATGAGGCCAATACTCGCGACCGGCGCGGATTCGGCCGTATCCAGGTCGTCGATGCCGTTGCGTGGCACAAGCGTAGCCAGATCGCGATTTGTCAGCAGTGCATCGACCGACAGGTAGCGGATGTTTTCGTTATAGGGGGCCTCGTGTTGATCGACGAGGGAGAGAAACACTTCCGTGCCGATGTAAGGCGTGCGTGTACCGTAACGACGAGCCGAATCCGACACGAGGCGTCGCTCGCGCCGCGCGGAGAAGTAGCGACCGTGATTGCCTTCGTCGTTGTTCAGCGTTTGGTAGAGCGGGCGGAAAGTGAGTTCGGCGGACGTCGAGGCCACGCGGCCGTACACGGCCTCCACCGAAAACACCTCGTAGTCGAGCGGTGCGAGCCGTGCCGGCACCAGGTGAAATTCGGTTTCTCGCGGCGTAATCTCGATCCGGTCGGTATGCTTGCTGAACAAGTTGATGACGGGTGTGCAGAACAGCGCGAAGCGTGAAGCGTCCACGAGGTTTGCCAGTTGAGCCGGCGAGCGGTCGAGCAACACGACGATCTCGACTTCGCGGCCGTGCACCGCCGAAAAGCCTTCGGCGAGCCCGTTCAGCGCAAAGAACCAGAATCGGGCCGGGCACGCGAAATACTCGTGCAACAGGTTATGCCCGTGGAACTTCGTCCAGGTGAGCGGCAGCAGGTTCTGGTCGGTGCGCAGCCCTTCATGCTCGACCGCGTTACGTGTCACCGCTGCGAGCGGACGCCCCGGGATGCCGAACTCGCCGGGCGCGCCGATCACGGACGCGACGGCACCGGCATGCAGCAATTCGAACAGGTGGGATGCAACCTGCTCGTCACCGGCAAGGTAGACGGGAAGTCGATCGAGCCCCTTCAGGTCGGAAATTCGCACGTCACCGGTCGTCGCCAGGCGTAGCCGCAATGCGCCGCGCACCTGCGTATCGGGCGGCACGTAGCGCTCGAGGCCGGCAATGTCCGGCGGAACACCCGTCAAGCGGGCCTCGGTGATCGTCAGCGGCCAGAGCGTCACGTCCTGCCCGCTCGTGAATCGGCAGGCCGTTCTTTCGCCGTCGGGAACGCGGGCCGTAAAGGCGGTACCGCGCGCAATCCGATATCCGTTGGCAAGGCTGCCCTCCGTGCCCCCGGGATGGAGGCGTGCAACGGCTATCGACGGCGTGGGTGCGACGTAATTCGGGTAAACGACTTCAAGCAACCGTTCGGTAAAGCGCGGGAATTCCGCATCGAGCTTGAGCTGCATGCGAGCGGCCATGAAGCTGAACGACTCGATCAGGCGCTCGACGTAGGGATCCGCCACTTCACCGGCCTGCATACCGAGACGGCGGGCGATCTTCGGATGTGCATGCGCGAATTCGGTCGCGAGTTCGCGCATGTAGATGAGTTCCTGGTTGTAGTAGTCGAGCAGTCGCGGGTCCATCGGAACGGTCTCGTAGTCGTTGTGGCGTGGGGTGCTTAACCCGTGCGCATGCCGGTAATGCGGATCTCGCTGGTCTCGAGATCCAGCGAACTCTGCACCATGAATTCGAGTGGGTACGGATCCATGTGGATCAGCCCGCGAACCTCGAACGCGAGGACGTTGTGATGCTCGCTGGCGTCGCCGCTGCCGGTGCGGGGAGATACCACAAGGGAATCCGGAATCAGCCGCGGTTCGAAATCGGTGATGGCCCGCCGGATCGTCTGCTCGACGTCGTTCCAATGACGTGACGCGATGAAGGCGCCCGCAAGGGGCGGCACGCCGAAGTTCAAGGTCGACGCAGCGACGTGCGGATGACGGCTCCGATCGATCTGATCCTCGATGCTCGTTGTGTTCAGCAGGTACGCGAGATCGCGCTGAACGATGTCGCGCATCTGTTTGCGGGTGACCGTGTATTCCTCCGGCGCTTCGGTGCTTCGGTGCGGTGCATCGTCACGCAGGCGGTCGAGCAAGGTCGGCATCAAATGCGTATTGGCGCGCCGTGGCGTGCGGACGGCGAGCGAGTCGGTGGCCCGAGGCACTTTCCGGTGCTCACTCATTGATCGGCTCTCCGACCGTTGCGCTGCTTTCGATACCTGTGCCGAACTCCGCGGTTGCCAGTTCGAACAGTCCGAAGTCACCTCGATCCGTTGACCAGGTCTTTTGGCCAAGCGCCGTGACACCGGTTCGGCCGTGCTCCCGCCAGGTCGTTTCGCGTCCGATGCGAACGGCGTCGCTGCCGATCTCCGAACCGTGATATCGAGCCGGCATGAAGCCGTGAGCGATGGCGCCATCGCCAAGCGTGAACGTACACGGCGCCCAAACCAGATCGACGACCTTCGTCGGCGGCGACACATGCCACGACGCCAGATCGGCGAACGGAATCCAGCGATAGTGCCCGGCCACGATGATTTCGCACACGGGGCCGAAACGGGAATCGCTATCGACGATCCAGGCTACCGAGCCCTGCGGGATGCGCGCAGCGACGGTCGGAGCGGCATCGAAGGCCGCTTCGCGCGCGTCGTCGGCTGCGGCGATCCGTCCCAAGGCGGCCAGGTGCAGTGCGTTCAACAATCCGTCGATCCACGCCGGCTGCTCGAATACGAAGCCTGGCTGCGCGAGCCCCTCGATCACCTGCTTGCGCCGGCATTCGGCACGGATCAGGTCGCGATAGACCTGCGCGGTTGCAGTGTGTATCGGTTCGAGCATGGCCCATGTCTGCAACTGCTGGATTGCCCGGGGCCATTCGCCCATGACGCACAACAACTGAAACAGTGCCCACCGATGAGACGCGATGGTCGGCTGCGCGCGCAGGCGCGCGGACACTTGTTCGATCTGCTCGCCGAGTGGGATCTCATCCAGACGAGCGAGTGGGGGCGGGCAGGAAGCGGTAAGCCGGGTCAATCTTCATCCTTGCGCAAGGGCGCGGACAGCGGGCTGTCCATAGTCAACACGTGGTGTTCGCGCCGTGTGAGCGCGGGGGGATGCTGCACGACCTCCGCTCGAAAATCGGAAGGCGCAAACAGATGCAGGATCTCGGGAACGGGTTCGTCTTCTGGCAAGGAGGCGCTGTGCTCATCCAGTCGCTCGAATACGTCCTCGAGCGTGCGATCGCCAAGCAGCATCGCTTCGATCGAATCATGATCGCGACGGGGATCCAGACAGCCCTGCGAATCGGGCGCGGACGTGCGCGTGGTCGGCTCCGCCTCTCCTGCAGTTGACGCCCATTCCACGGTAACCGACGCGTGGGGATCGGCCAGCGCGCGCCAATACTGCGCGTGCAACGTATCGATCAGCACGTCGGTGCTGTCGGGCGCGCCAATGGAAGTGTGAGACGAAGGATCCGAACGTCGTGCGCCGCACTCCAGGCCGCCGATCCCGAGCTGGCCGAGCAGGTCGTCGGCATACGGTGACGCGAGCGAATCGTCTGCTGGCACGGTGGGGGCAGCAGCAACAGCGTGGCCGGGTCGCGCATGACTGTTGCCGCGCGGCAGCCCGGTGTGCGAGACATCCGATTGGCGACGCCACGGCAGACGAAAGGAACGCATCTGGAAGTCCAATGACGAGAAGTCCGCAATTTAACCACGAGTTTCGGCCGGTTGTTTATTGAGATAAAAATATGCGTGATGACGGGCTTTGCGGGGATGTTTTTGAGATGAAATTTCAAATGTAAAACAAAGTCACAAATGAATTTAATGCCTTTGCAATCAAAAAATTATCGATTTCTTGATAAGTGCTAATTCGCTATAAAATGAATTTATCTCAAAATAACAAGGGCTTGTGTGCGTGTGTTTGGGCGTGATTGGTTGGGTCGGCAGTCGAGCGTCGCACTGAAGTTGTGTGTGGGGTGATGGAGATTTGCAAAAAGTGAATTTGGGGATGTTCCTGGGAAATATTACTGATTTGTCGCATTGACGGAAGTTGCAATTCGTGCCGATAATGCGGCTTCGATTTGATTGGTCGATTGAATTGAATAGAGAGGGTGCGTGTCAGTGTTTCCGGAGGTCGTCCGGAAGATAGTCTGTATAGCAGTCCTGAGAGATGCTGCATGGTGCTTGGAACCATTGCGGCCAACAACAAAGATCATCATGACCATTTCTCGCCAAGCGCTATTCGGTAAGCTCGGGGTCCAGCTTTACCGAGGTATCGAGTCAGCGACAAATTTCTGCAAGCTGCGCGGGAATCCGTTCGTCGAACTCGCTCACTGGCTGCACCAGTTGTTGCAACAACCGGACGGCGATCTTCAACGGATCGTGCGTCACGCCGCGATCGATCGCGATGGGCTCGAGCGCGATCTCGTTCGGGCACTGGCCGCGTTGCCGGCCGGCGCGAGCTCGATCAGCGACTTTTCGTGGCATATCGAATCGGCGATCGAGCGTGCCTGGGTGCTCGCGACGCTCGAATACGGCGATCGCCGCGTGCGCGGCGCGTGGCTGATCGCGGCACTCGTGTCCACACCCGAACTGCGGCGCGTCATGCTCTTGATCTCTCCGGCGTTCGGCAAAATTCCGGTCGGTGATGTCGACGACGTTCTGTCAGCCTGGATAGCCGGCTCGCCGGAAGCGGACGACGGCCCGTATGACCATGGCGAATATCTGCCTGCCACGCCGGGCGAAGCGTCCGGTGCGATGCCGGCCACGCCGAAGGGCGGCACACTCGTTCAGTACTGCGCGGATCTGACGGCGCGTGCGCGTGCCGGCGAGATCGACCCGGTCATCGGGCGCGAACTCGAGATTCGCACGATGATCGACGTGTTGCTGCGCCGTAGACAAAACAATCCGTTGGTGACCGGTGAAGCCGGAGTCGGCAAGACTGCCGTGGTGGAGGGTCTCGCGCGTGCGATCGCGTCGGGCAACGTGCCGCCGAAGCTTGCGGATGTGCGTCTGCTGAGCCTTGATGTCGGCGCGTTGCTGGCGGGCGCCAGCATGAAGGGGGAATTCGAGGCGCGACTGAAGGCGTTACTCGAAGCGGCCGTGAAGTCGCCGGTGCCGGTCATCCTGTTCATCGACGAAATCCACACGCTGATCGGCGCAGGCGGCCAGGCCGGCACGGGCGACGCCGCCAACCTCCTGAAGCCAGCGCTGGCGCGCGGCACGCTGCGCACGATTGGCGCGACGACCTGGGCCGAGTACAAGCGGCATATCGAGAAAGATCCCGCATTGACGCGACGCTTTCAGGTGCTCCAGGTCGCGGAGCCGTTCGAGGCCGCTGCCGTCGACATGGTGCGGGGGCTCGTGCAAACGTTTTCGGCGCATCACGGCGTAGTGGTGCGTGACGAGGCGATTCGTGGTGCAGTGATGTTGTCTCACCGTTATATCCCGTCGCGCCAATTGCCGGACAAGGCGATCAGCTTGCTCGACACCGCATGCGCACGCGTGGCGCTGTCTCAGCATGCCACGCCGCGAGAGCTCGACGATGTACGTCAACGGCTTGCTGCCGTCCGCACGGAAGAGGCGCTACTCGCGCAGGAAGCTCGTATCGGGCTGGGCGTAGGCAAGGCGCTGGAAAGCGTGCGCGAACGCATCGCCGCGCTCGCAGCGGACGAGGCCGCGGTCGAGGTCCGCTGGCGTGAACAGACGGCGGCCGCGCAGGCGTTGCTTGCCGCACGTGAAACCGTGCGTGGCGATATGGCGCACGAGCCGGTATCGGGTGATCAGCTCCGCGAACTCGAACAGGCGTTGCTGACGGTGCAGGGCGATGCGCCGCTCGTGTTTCCGGAAGTCGATGCGGCAATCGTCGCGGAGATTGTTTCCGACTGGACGGGTATCCCTGCCGGCCGCATGGTCACGGACGAACTCGACGCGGTGCGTCGGTTGTCGGAAACGCTGGAGGCGCGCGTGGTCGGTCAGACCGACGCGCTGCGCCTGATCGCCGAACGCGTGCAGACCGCACGAGCCGGCCTGACCGATCCGAAAAAGCCGCTGGGCGTGTTCCTGCTCGCAGGCCCGTCGGGCGTCGGCAAGACTGAAACCGCGCTGGCGCTGGCCGAGGCCCTGTACGGTGGCGAGCAAAACCTGATCACGGTCAACATGAGCGAGTATCAGGAAGCGCACACCGTTTCGGGGCTGAAGGGGGCGCCGCCGGGCTACGTCGGATATGGCGAGGGTGGCATGCTGACCGAAGCAGTGCGCCGCCGTCCGTATTCGGTCGTCCTGCTCGACGAGGTCGAAAAGGCCCATGGCGACGTGCACGAGATGTTCTTCCAGGTGTTCGACAAGGGCTATATGGAAGACGGCGACGGCCGCCATATCGATTTCCGCAACACGACGATCCTGCTGACGAGCAATGTCGGCGCGGACTTGAGCGCGAGCCTGTGTGCCGATCCCGCGCTCGCACCGGATCAGGACGGCTTGAGGCAGGCGCTTGCTCCCGAGTTGCTGAAAACTTTCCCGGCGGCCTTCGTCGGCCGTGTGACGGTGGTGCCATACCGGCCGTTGGCCGACGACGCGCTCGCTCGCATCGTGCGCTTGCACCTGGGGCGCGTCGTGAAACGGATGTCCGACGCTCACGATATCGCGCTCACGTTCGACGATGCGGTGGTCGGCTACATCGTCGGTCGCTGTCTCGTTCAGGAAACCGGTGCACGCGTCCTTATCGGTTTCATCGAGCAACACATCCTGCCGCGCCTGTCGGCGCTCTGGCTCGATGCCTTCGCGTCGAAAGGTGAGCTCGCGCGCATTGCGGTCGGTGTTGCCGACCCGGCCGCCGACCCCGCGCAGGCGCTGACCTTCGATGCAACGCCTTCTCGCTTGGACGAGCCGCTTGGCTAAGCGCCGTCCATTTCCCACTGTTCAGGAGAACCTGTCCATGTCCGCTTCCAGCAGTTCGCAGAAATTCATTGCGCGCAATCGTGCGCCGCGCGTGCAGATCGAGTACGACGTTGAGGTTTACGGCTCGGAGAAGAAAGTCGAGCTGCCTTTCGTCATGGGTGTGCTGGCCGACTTGTCGGGCAAGCATCCGGTCGAGCCGCTTCCGGCGGTATCCGACCGGCGATTCCTCGAAATCGACATCGACAACTTCGATGAACGGATGAAGGCCATTCGGCCGCGCGTCGCGTTTGCCGTGCCGAATACGCTCACGGGCGAAGGCCAGATGATGGTCGACATGACCTTCGAGAGCATGGAGGACTTTTCCCCGGCCGCCATCGCACGCAAGGTCGAACCGCTCCGCCAGTTGCTGGAGGCTCGTACGCAATTGGCGAACCTTCAAACCTACATGGACGGCAAGTCGGGCGCCGAAGCGCTCGTGACGCAGCTGCTGCAGGATCCGGCGCTCCTGAAGTCGCTGGCTGCTGCGCCGAAGCCCGAGCATCACGAAGCGGGTGCCGTCGACCAGAACGAAGCCAATTGACCGGCGAACCGATCGAGGATGACCACCATGGCGAAGCAACACGCACAGGCCGCGCAAACGCAGACGGCCACTCAATCCGACTTCACGCAATTGCTGGAAAAGGAATTCCGTCCGAAGACCGACCACGCCCGCGAGGCGGTTGAATCCGCGGTCCAGACACTCGCCGAGCAGGCGCTTGCGCAGACCGCGACCATCAGCGACGACGCCTACAAGAGCATCGCGGCGATCATTGCGCAAATCGACCACAAGCTTTCCGAACAGATCAACCTGATCCTGCACCACGACGATTACCAGGTGCTGGAATCGGCTTGGCGCGGCTTGAACCACCTCGTGTCGAATACGGAAACCGACGAGCATCTCAAGATTCGCGTCATGGACGTCTCGAAGACCGAGCTGCACCGAACGATGCGTCGGTACAAGGGGTTGGCGTGGGATCAAAGCCCGCTCTTCAAGCAGATCTATGAACAGGAATACGGCCAGCTCGGCGGCGAGCCGTACGGCTGCATCGTCGCCGACTACTATTTCGACCATACGCCGCCCGACGTCGATCTGCTCGGATCAATCGCAAAGGTCGCCGCAGCATCTCACACGCCGTTCATCACGGGGGCCGGCCCGTCGGTGCTGCAGATGGAGTCGTGGCAGGAACTGGCGAACCCGCGCGATCTGACGAAGATTTTCACGCAGAACCTCGAATATGCGGCGTGGAATTCGCTGCGCAATACCGAAGACGCTCGTTATGTCGGGCTGACGATGCCGCGCTTCCTCGCACGGCTGCCATATGGCGCCAAGACCAATCCGGTCGACGAATTCGATTTCGAAGAAGACACCAACGGCTCGGATCACAGCCGTTACGGCTGGGCGAACGCGGCATACGCAATGGGCGTCAACATCAACCGTTCGTTCAAGCAGTACGGCTGGTGCTCGCTGATTCGCGGCGTCGAGTCGGGCGGTACGGTTGAGAGCCTGCCGTGTCATACGTTCCCGACCGAAGACGGCGGCGTCGACATGAAATGTCCGACCGAGATCGCGATCTCGGATCGCCGCGAGGCCGAACTGTCGAAGAACGGCTTCATTCCGCTCGTGCATCGCAAGAACACCGATCACGCGACCTTCATCGGCGCGCAGTCGTTGCAGAAGCCGGCCGAGTATCACGATCCGGACGCGACCGCCAATGCGAACCTGTCGGCCCGCCTGCCATATCTGTTTGCCTGCTCGCGCTTCGCGCACTACCTGAAGTGCATCGTGCGCGACAAGATCGGCGCGTTCAAGGAGCGTGAGGACATGCAGCGCTGGCTGAACGAATGGGTCATGCACTATGTCGACGCGGATCCCGCCAACTCGTCGCAGGACACCAAGGCGCGCCGGCCGCTTGCCGCGGCGGAAGTCCTCGTCGAAGACGTCGAGGGCAACCCGGGCTATTACCAGGCGAAATTCTTCCTGCGTCCGCACTTTCAGCTCGAAGGGCTGACGGTCTCGCTGCGGCTCGTGACGAAGCTTCCGTCGATCAAGGAAGCGGCGTAAGCGGAAGATAACCCATCCCATCGGGCCGGGCATTCAAGCGCTTCATTTTGTGGTGAACGGCCTTTTTCTACTCACGTAAGTAAAGGAGTACTACGTATGGCGCAGGACATTTTTCTGAAGATCGACGGCATCAACGGTGAATCGCTCGACGACAAGCACAAGGACGAGATCGAAGTCCTCAACTGGGATTGGGAAATCACCCAGGAATCGACGATGCATGCCGGAAGCGGTGGCGGCGCGGGCAAGGCGACGGTCAAGGACTTGACGTTCGAACACAACATCGATCGCGCGAGCCCGAACCTGATGAAGTACGCGCTGACCGGCAAGCATATCGATCAGGCGACGCTCGTGATGCGCAAGGCCGGTGGCAACCCGCTCGAGTACCTGAAGATCACGATGAGCGACGTGATCGTCACGCGCGTGAAGCCGTCCGGCAGCAAAAGCGACGCAGAGAAGAGTCGTGAGACAGTCGCGTTGTCGTTCGCGAAAGTGAAGCAGGAATACGTCGTGCAGAACGCGCAAGGCGGCAGCGGCGGCGCGGTGACGGCCGGCTTCGACATCAAGGGCAACAAGGAAGCGTAAGTCGGCGAGGTGTTGCGTGTGCGCAAGGGTGTCTCGGCGTGCGCGCAGCGCCTTTTTGCTGCATTCAAGGTGAAATCTGCATGCGTTCGATCCTGACTGCCGCCGCGCTTGCCGGTGTCGTGATTCTTGCGGCCTGTGCGAGCGGCGAACCGAAGCCCAAGGAGCCGGTTCGGTTTGACCTGACGGTCAACGCGCGACCGGACGTCAACCCTGACGATCGCGGTCGGGCCGCGCCGATCGTCGTTCGCATCTATGAACTGAAGAACGACATCGCGTTCGGCACAGCCGACTTTTTCACGCTGCAGACGCAGGAAAAGACGGTATTGGGCGATGACCTCGTGAAGCGTGACGAACTGCAGCTGCGTCCGGGCGAGCACAAGAAGATCGTTCGGTATTCCGGTGCGAATACGACGGCCATCGGCGTGATCGCGGCCTATCGGGATCTTCCCAATTCGGTCTGGCGAGTCGTTTACACGATACCGACTGGTCCCGACAAGGCGTGGTATCGCTTTTTCACACCAAAACTGAAGTTGGACATTGCTCTCGACGCCAAGGCAGTCAGCGTGCGAGAGACGGGGAAGAAGTAAAAGCATGAGCAATCTCAATTTGAAATCGGAACTGACAGTCACCGACATCATCGGACACGCTGTTATCTGGATCCTTCTTTCGATTGTCACGTTCGGTCTCGCGTTGTTCGTCTATCCGTACTACCTGTATCGATTCGTGATCAGTCGAACGGTCGCCGTCAATTCAGACGGCAAGGTAGTGGGAAGGCTCGAGTGCACGATGGATCTGGCGACGATGATCGGAAAGATCGTGATCTGGACGCTGATCTCGATCGTCACGCTGGGCATCGGTTACTTCGTCTTTTTGTACAAGATCCTCGCGCACTGCATGAACCACACGCGAATGGTCAGCAACTGATCGATCTCATGGCGCGTATTTGAGTGGATTGCATAAAAATGCGCGCGCTTCGCGCAGCCAGGTCTGAGTTGGACCTGACTGCCAGACATGATGGGTATGGTCCATCTTTCGCACGGACAATCGGACAACACGTATGAGTTGGTATGCCAAGGTTGCCTGGCAGGAGGGGCTGTTTTTCCGTCCACAACTGTTCCAGCAACAGGATCGCTATTTCGAGAAATACGCGCATATGCGTGCGACCCCGTTGTCGCCGTTCTTTTTCGGCTTCGCGCGCTATGCGCTCGACCTGGAGTCGCTGGCGCTCGGGAAGGTGATCGTCAAAACGGCCGCCGGCGTGTTCGCCGACGGCACGCCGTTCGATGCGCCGGGCAATACACCTCCGCCGCCTCCGTTGACGATTCGGCCCGAACATCTCGATCAGGTGATCTATCTCGCGGTGCCGGTCCGGCTGCCGAACTGTGAAGAAACGACGTTCGAGAACAGCGCGGATTCCCTGGCGCGCTACCTGGTGTTCGATACGGAATTGCGCGATACGAATTCGATCGGTCTTGCCCCCGAGGCCGTGCAACTGTCGAATCTGCGCCTGCGCCTGATGCCGGAAAAGGAACTGGGCGATGCGTGGATCGGCCTCGCACTCACGCGTGTCAAGACGATCCGCGCGGACGGCAGTATCGAGCTCGACGACACGCTTGTACCGCCTGTATCCGGTTACGGCGCGAGCGATCTCCTCGCAAGCTGGGTGACGAAAATCCACGATCTCGCGCATCTGCGTGCGAATGCGCTCGCGGAACGGCTCGCCGGCACGGACGAGACGACAGCGAGCGCGGCGACGGTTACGGACTACCTGCTGCTGCAGATCCTGAACCGCTACGAGCCGTTGCTGCAGCACTTGCTGCGGGTGCCGGCCGTATCGCCGGCCGATGTTTATGCGCTGCTGATCAGCATGGCGGGCGAACTGTCGACGCATCTGCGCACGGATACGCGTCGGCCGCTCGACACACATCCGCCATATCAGCACACGACGCCGCATCTGTGTCTGAAGCCGGTTGTCGACGATACGCACCGGCTGCTGAACGCCGTGCTGGTGCGCAGCGCGCAGAGCATTGCATTCGAAGATCGCGGGCACGGGATGCGCAACGCGGTGGTCGATCCGGTCGACATGCAGGGCTTTACCGCGCTGGTGCTGGCCGTTCATGCGGCGATGCCGCCTGACGTGCTGAAGCAGCAATTCCTGGCGCAGGCGAAGGCCGGGCCGTCGGAAAAGTTGCCGAGCCTTGTCCGCAGTCACTTGCCGGGTATCGGTTTGCAGGCGCTGCCGGTGCCCCCGCGGCAGATCCCGTTCAACGCGGGCTACATCTATTACGAATTGACGCAAGGCGGGCCGCTTTGGGAGGAAGTCGTGCGTCACGGTGGTATCGCGTTGCACGTGGCGGGTGAGTTCCCGTCGTTGAGATTGGAGTTGTGGGGCGTGCGCGCATAAGCGTGACGGATTCGAAGCGGCTGGATTGCCATCGACTGTCGATGGCACGATCGATTCAATGGAGATGTCGGGATGGCCTTGTTTGACTCACCACGGACGCTGTCGGTTTCCGGCGCGGCCATGCCGATGTACGGTGATCGTCCGATCCTCACGCCGGTGAAGCTTACCGGCGGCGAAGCCGT
This sequence comes from Burkholderia sp. AW49-1, assembly GCF_053427845.1. Lineage (NCBI taxonomy): Bacteria > Pseudomonadati > Pseudomonadota > Betaproteobacteria > Burkholderiales > Burkholderiaceae > Burkholderia > Burkholderia sp. AW49-1. The sequence goes on from NZ_JBSAXF010000014.1 coordinate 87,983, forward strand.
TGGCGAGTTGTTCGAGTACACACTCGAGCTAAAAACCCCGGACGAACTCGCGTTCTCGCAAACCATCGCCGCGAATATCGATCTCGACAAGCTGATCGGCACCGAGCTGACCGTCACGATTCAACTCGAGGGTGTCGGGCATTTCATTCGCGGCCTTGCAGGCAACGCTGGAATGGCGAACATCGGCGCGGGCACGCGCGAGATCACCGGAATCGTCTCCCGCGCATCCATCCTGCGAGAAGACGGCCGATCGATCGTGTACGCGGTCACGCTTCGACCGTGGCTCTGGTTGGCGACGAAGAACTGCGATTGCCGAATCTTCCAGGACATGTCCGTGATCGAGATCACCGACGTGGTGCTCTCGACGTACCTGTTTCCGGTCGAAAAGCGGCTGACGCCGCCGCGTCCGAACAACGTTTGGCCCAAGCGTGACATCCAGCGCCAGCACCACGAAAGCGACTGGACGTTCCTGCAGCGGTTGTGGGAGGAGTGGGGCATCTTCTACTTCTTCGAGCATGCCGACAGCAAGCATCGTCTGGTCTTGTGCGATGCGATCGCCGCGCTAAAGCCGCACGGCGAAGCCTACGCGACGATCCGCTATGAAGCCCCCAACAGCCGGCGTGTCGACGAGGAGCATATTCACGCGTTGTCGATCTCGAATGCGTTGACGACCGGCGCGGTCACGAGTGTCGATTACGACTACACGCGACCGCGCGCCGATCTGACGGTTGGGCGAGAGGATCCACGCGATACGGGGCTCGCTCATCAGGAGCATTACACGTGGGGCGACTATGCGCAGCCGCAGGCGGGTATGGGAGGTTTGTCGGGCGCGTCCAATGAGCCGCGAACGGAAGCGGAATACCTGACGCTCGTGCAGATGCAGGCGTATCGCTGCCAGGGGCTCAGGGCTTCCGGGCAGGGCAATCTGCGCGGACTCGTCGTCGGCCAGACCTTTGTGCTGTCGCACTATCCGCAGAATGCAGCCAACCGGGAGTATGCGGTCATCGGCTGCAAGCTGACGATCGAAGAGGTTGGCGAGGCATCGGGTTCCGGTCAGCGTTACCACTGCGAAGCAGACTTCGTGCTGCAGCCGACCCATGAGCCATTCCGGTTGCCGCGCACGATCGCGAAACCGCGCATTACCGGCGTCGAATATGCCGTTGTGACATGTCCGGAGAACCAGGAAATCTGGACGGACGCGTACGGTCGGGTGAAGTTGCAATTCCTGTGGGATCGGCTCGGCGATAACGATGAACGTTCAAGCTGCTGGGTGCGCGTTGCCGGTGCATGGCATGGCGATCAGTTCGGCGGCATCTTCCTGCCGCGCCGCGGCCATGAGGTCGAGGTTGCATTCGCGAATGGTGATCCGGACTTGCCGATCATCGTCGGTAGTGCTGTGAATGCGTTCAACATGCCGCCGTTTGCTTTACCGGAGAACCAGACGCTTGCCGGCTATCGAAGCAAGGAGGTCGGCGCTCGGCGCGCGAATACGCTGGCTTTCGACGATACGAACGGAAAAATCCAGGCGCACCTGTCGAGTGACGAAGGCGCGTCGCAGTTGAATTTGGGGTACATCACGCGTATTGCGGGGAATGCGGGGCGGCAAGAGGAACGTGGTCGCGGCTTTGAGCTCGCGACCGGTTTGTGGGGGGTGGTCCGTTCGGCGTTGGGAATGTTGGTCACCACCGAGGCACGGTCAGACAGGGAGGGCCATGTCAAAGGGATGGGCGAAACCGTCCAGCGGCTTGTAGAAGCGCGTGACACGCACGAACGACTCGCACAACTGGCTCAGCAGAACCACGCGCAGGAGGTGAATAGTGATCAGAGTGAGGTCACAACCGCGTTGAATGCACAGAATGATGCAATCCGGGGCGGAGCAAAATCGAGCAATGACCCGTTTCCAGAGTTTGCTGAGCCACACCTTACGCTTGCCAGTCCAGCTGGTATTCAAGCTACAACAGCGGGTAGCACGCATATCGCAAGTGGCGAGCATCTCGCGCTGACGACGGGTGAGCATCTCGGCATTGCCACCGGACGCTCACTGTTTGCAACCATCAAGGAAAAATTGCGGATTTTCGTCTACGACGCCGGAATCAAGTTGATTGCCGGCGCAGGTTCAATTGACATTGAATCGCTCAAGGACACCATTAACCTGATGGCAAAAATCCGGATCAGGCAGACCGCGACCAAGATCGAAATCTGGGCTGAAGAGGAACTATCGCTGCGCGGCGGGAAGAGTTTCATCACGCTCAATAACTCGGGCATTACCAACGGCACGCCCGGGCAGTGGCAATCCTACGCGGCAATTCACGAGATGCCGGGGCCGAGAAGCGCGTCTGAGGGTATACCGGCCGCTGAACTCAAGGTTTGCGAAATGAGTATGGTCAAGGCGGCAGTCAAGCACGCGGCGATCGTGCCGCTCTCCTGAGGGGCACATGCAAAGCCGCACACTTAACGATGCGATGTCGGCCAGCACTCATCTGCTGGCTGATCGCCTCCTCGTCCGGGACTGGAGGGGTGATTTGCCTTGGCACGACATCGTGCCCGACTGGCTTGAAAATGAACGCCATTTGCTCCCGGTAGTGCTTCGTCTCGATCAACTTGACGATAGTCAGCGTGAAGAGATTACGCAGTCTCTGGCGGTCATCCCCCCTGAGATTGCATCAGCGATGTTGATTTGCAGCGATTTGAGCGCCGAGGCGCAAGCACGTCAGTTGGCGGGGAAAGTCGCTGTGACGCTCGACGATGATTCGCGTGTTCTGCTGCGCTTTGCAGACCCCGCCGTATTTCTCCATCTGTTGTGGGTATTGCCGCTTCCGCATCTTGCCGCTCTCTGTGACGGGATAAGCCGCTGGTGGGTGCCTTTCCACGGCCTATGGCATGAGCTCGAGTTCACTAGCCGACCGGAGGTCGAATGGAGCAAGCTCGACGAGGCTCAGTCGATTGCGTTGACCAACGTCGGACTGGTCAACGGCACACTCGCGACAATGCCCGAGATCACCGAGATGAAGCAGCTGTGGCGCTTTAGTCAGGAGATCAATCAATGGTTATGTACCGCGCAGAATGAGTTTGGCCTTATGGACGCATCGGATTGCATGGCCTTTGCGCGACACGGCTGCCTCCTGGGTCGGAACTTCACCAGCCATCCGAAATTGGCGCCGCACCTTCGAGTTGCTGCGGCGACACCGGGAGCCTATGCCCAGGCGACTGAGTTGTTTTCGGAAAATGAGTGGAGCAATGTAATCGCGGACATTGAACGGATTGATCGAGAACGGGAGGTATCGTGACCAACGCAAATTCTTCTTTAACTGCACTGGCCAGGGCGAAGGCGGCTGCGCTCGACGATTGCGAGTTTTGTGAGAAAAAGGGATTAGCGATCCTCCCGGTTCGAGCGGCAATCATGCCCCCGGATTCAGGTGGACCAATGCTGCCGGCCGATCTGCTACCTGCTGACGGCGATGGGGGGAAGAAGATTCCACTGAGAGGGGCAGCCGCCTATACGGGTCGAACATTACGCAACGGTTTTCTGTACGTGTACGACGAACGAGGAATGTGGGAGAAGTACTGGATCACGCCGCTCGGATATCTGATGAAGGTTCCGGTTGGTGTGCCATTGAACGGTGCTTACGTGGAGGGCCGAGAACCATGTAACAAGACGGGGCACCGTGAAATTGCAGCGTGCATTACCGTAAAAGAACCAAAAAGCGCTGGAAGGATATGGGTCGGCTATTCCGTTGCCGAATGGACGCCACGGGTGCTTCAACTCAATCAGGAGGAGGCGTATCGAAGCCGCCATATGCGCGTATTCGATGTGAAGAAGTGGATGGAAAGTCGCAAGGCGCCGCACGCGCGAAGTCTGGATAACGTGGCGTCGATCGTGGCGGAGTATTCGACGAAGTCAAAGGTTGAAACCTTCGCGTTTTCGCCTTATAGGTTCAACTCGCGGGCATCGACAACAGATGGGCTGTTACACGCCGCCACGTCATTGGGGCCGAAACCCGGGGCCGTGCTGATTCTCGACGATCCCGCCGGGATCGCGGCGGAAATCGGCGCCAGAGCCGTCGAGCTTCACGGCGGATTCATGGCCGTTGCCGATCGTTCCCGAAAATTGAGCGTCTCCACCGCAATTCTGAGTCTCCAGGCCGCTGTCACTGATCGTGCGGAAATGAATGAGATCGCCGCAGGTGACGAACTGGAGCAAGACGGGCATTACGTACCGGATGGGGTCGGGCGCATGATCTACGTGGCAAATGCCGCGAAGCTTCCCGATGCCACACCGGCGGACTTGAGTCGTGTTTCGTCGAAATCTTGGAAGAAGTATGAGGTCGATTACGACGAACCTGCTCGAGCGCAGTGGCAAAACGAATTCAATCAGGAATATGGCCGGTTCAGCGAACGGACATTGCATCCGTTGGCGGTGTCTCACGTTCAGTGGATGACAAGTAGCCAGATGCGGAACCATCTGGATTGCACACACGATAGCGCTTCCGCGGAAGTCGGGCTCGTCTATGCTCGCGTTCTCACCGCATGTATCCAGGGCACGGAACAATTCAAGCCTTGCGCACGGTTATACGAGCGCTGGTTGAACGGCGTGATCTCCGATGACAAGAATCTGGTGCTTCGCGGCGTTGTCCTGAATCTTGAGAGCAACAAGAAAATATTTTCGGAAAGCCTCAAGCCAGATGTCATGTGGAAAACGGTCGGCTGGGACAGTCTGATACTGGCGTTCAACAACTCCATTGACGGCGTGGCCAAGCATGCCCCCGAAGTGATTGGGAAGTTACTGGCATCGCTTGGCGGGTCGATCACCCAGGCATTGCAAAGCGCAGTAGATGGGCCGGTCCGACATGCCCTCGTCGCGTGCGGTGTTGTCAGCGGCCGGCCGGTTGTGCCCGTCGAGTTGACCGGCTCGTATAAGGCATATCGAGCGTCGCTTATTCGCCAACTCCTGAAATCTTCCGGTATCAAGAAGGCCAGCGAAAACGCCATCCAGCGAGAAGTGTCGCTCGCATTGCGTCGCCTTCAGATTCGAGGAGAGCCGATGAGCACGGTTGTCAGGTCGAAATTTCTTGTGATGATCGATGAAGAGGCGATCAAAGGCATGCCGAAAGGGCTGAGCAAGAGTGAGCAGGCCAAATGGCTTGCGAATTCGCTTCATTCCGCAGAGGAGATCGAACGGTTGAATCTGTCCGCATGGCGGGAACGGATCAATGTGCCGCAAAGGGTGGCAACGGCAGGCAAGGCAATACCGTTTATCGGCAATATGCTGGCGGGACTTTTCCAGTGGGCTGCCTATCAGAAGGTATCGATAGATCTGGCCGGTTCGATGAAGGGCGACAAGCTAGAGAGTCAGTTCAGATTAGGTAGTGCTGTGATCGCGTTGGGCTCCACTGTGGCGGACACTATAGCCAGAGCTGCTGGCAATTTGGTCGAGACGACTTTGTTGAAGGGGAGGGCGGCGGTGTTGGGAGTGGCCGAAACCCTGCTGAGAGGCGCATCGAAGGTGCTTGGGATCGTTGCGGCTGGAATCAATGCATATTGGGATGGAAAGAATGCCGTCGAAGCCATCCAGCAACGAAACTATCCGTTGGGCGTGGCACTGGGTGTATCGGCTCTTTCGGGTGTTGTTGCTGCAGCCCTATTGGTTGCTGGTTCGGTCATTGGAACGATTGTAGCCACTCTTATTTTTATCAGTTCTAGTGTGATTGCTACATTTTTGCAGGATGACAAGGTCGATAAATGGCTAAAACGTTGCTATTGGGGCGCACTGGATAGGAAGGATCGATATAAAAATTTGGAGGAGGAGCTAGGCGAACTGAAGATGGTAGCCGGAGCTTGATATGGACTATACGGGACTCTATGCAAAGAAATACAGCATAAATCGAAAGTTGACTAATGAGGAGAGAGCGAATCAATTTCATCAGAAGAAGCGACTCGATATTTCGCCGTTCTATAACATTTCAGTTGTCGAAATGAACTCGACGTATCTGGAGTGCGTTGATCGTTGGTTTATTTATCGGGGAACGATGGCTGCGTTTTGCTTGATTGGTGTGGCAATCCCAGTTTTCGCTTTTTTTGTCCCCCTGTTCACTAGGGTTGGTCTGGAATTGATTTCGCTATCTATTTTTCTTGGGGTGTGGATTCCATACTGGATATTTATGGCGTGGATGTTGTCAAGGGAGACGTTTTCTTGGACATACTTTCCATTGAGATTTAATTATAAAAAAAGAATGGTGTATGTGTTCAGGCGAAATGGAACTGTATTGAAGGAAAGGTGGGATGATATATTTTTCACCCTCGGGCGTTGCGAACGTATGGTGGGCCGACAAAACTGGGATATCCGTGGTCATGTGCTAGACAAGGACGGAGAAACCGTCCTGGAAACATTTGCTTTACCTGGCGACACGGTGCTCGTGGAGCAGTTGGAGCATTGTTGGGAGTTCATTCGCCGATATATGGAGGAGGGACCTGCGTCAGTCTATCGCGACGTTTACTGGTGCCACGATATTGCCGAGCGACGGGAGAAATACACGGCCGGCCTCAGATACATGTTCTTTGCGTTGAATGGTCAGCCGATCGGCCAAATATTGCTTTCGCCTGTCTTTTTCGTGGCATCGCTGGGTCGATGGTTTGCCATGCGCACGAGCAAGATTCCGAAGTGGCCGGCAGAAATCGAGGCTGAATGCGCCGTAGATGCATTCGATCCGTACCTGCGTGATGCATCGCGCAATCCCGAGAAAATTCCAATGGAGCCGATGTGATCGGTGCAGGGCAAAATCTTTGCGAAGAGCAAATGGAATGGCGTCGTGACTTGAGAATCGAAGGCGGGAGTTGATGTGGATTATACGGGGCTTCTTGCAAAAAAATATCGCGTCAATCGAAAGTTGACTGATGAAGAGCGATCAAATCAGTTGGTTAAAAATAAAAGGTATAAAACAGAGCCATTTTACAACATTTCCGTAATAAAGGAAAATTCTACATATCTCGAGTGTGTGGATCGATGGTTTATTTACCGTGGGTCGATGGCTGCAGTCTGTTTAATTGGTTTGACGGTACCGGTATATTCATTTTTTATTCCACTTATTCTGGTGGTTGGATTTGATCGCATTGCTCTCTGTATTTTTTTTGGGATATCGGTTCCGTACTGGATATTGATGGTGTGGTTGCTGTCAAAAGAGGCGTTTTCGTGGACGCATTTTCCGATCAGATTTAATTGCAAAAATAGGATGGTGTATGTATTTCGGAGAAATGGGACGGTCTTGATTGCGAAATGGGATGATATATTTTTCACCCTCGGGCGTTGCGAGCGTATGGTGGGCCGACAGAACTGGGATATCCGTGGTCATGTGCTAGACAAGGACGGAGAAACCGTCCTGGAAACATTTGCTTTACCTGGCGACACGGTGCTCGTGGAGCAGTTGAAGCATTGTTGGGAGTTCATTCGCCGATACATGGAAGAGGGGCCTGCATCAGTCTATCGAGACGTTTACTGGTGCCACGACATTGCCGAGCGACGGGAGAAATACACGGCCGGCCTCAGATACATGTTCTTTGCGTTGAATGGTCAGCGGATCGGCCAAATATTGCTTTCGCCAGTCTTTTTCGTGGCATCGGTGGGTCGATGGTTTGCCATGCGCACGAGCAAGATTCCGAAGTGGCCGGCAGAAATCGAAGCTGAATGCGCCGTAGATGCATTCGATCCGTACCTGCGTGATGCATCGCGCAATCCCGAGAAAATTCCAATGGAGCCGATGTGACAGTTCAAGCTCTTCTCGATACCGAACTTTGCGCTTCGATATACGGTTCATCAAGGATCATCTAATGTCTCTTCCCATCGCAGTATTAGGAGACGGCACCGATCATGGTGGCCGGATCATTACTGGCTCTGCCACTCACAGTATCGGCGGCAAGCCGGTCGCACGGCTTCACGATCTAGTTGATTGCCCTCAACGCTATCCGGATGGTCGACCACATGGCGTGAACCGGATTGTTCAAGCTCACCCGACACTGACGATCGGCGGAAGCCGTGTGGCCTTGCACGGACATCGCACGGAGTGCGGATGTGCTCTCGTCAGCAATACGGTTGCGAGGGTTGGGTGATGGATCGTGCGAAATTCCTGGGTGGCCAAAGGCACGATGCACAGACCGCCGTCGATACACCGACGTTTGCCGATACCGTCGATCCGGATCGGAACAGGACCACATTTGTAATTCCGCCGGGCGAAGCGGAGATGCAGAGGCTGAATGCGGTCAAAGTCGCGAACAATCCGTTGCTTGAAGCCGCGCGTCCGTTGTTGAGGGCGCAAGCAGATATGCCGGACGCACTGGGCGACTCTGCTGGGGAATTGCTGCGTCGGATGCTCGAGCATGAGATGCGTGTCTTTCAAAAACTATGTGAGCAGGCCAATATCCGCCGCGACCATATGATCGGTGCGCGATACTGCTTGTGTACGGCGCTGGATGAAGCAGCGATGCGGACCGAATGGGGCCGTGACGGCACGTCGGGATTTGAATGGGAGAGCCACAGTCTCGCGACCACTTTCCACGAAGACCGTGACGGTGGCGACAAAGTCTATCTCCTGATTGCTCGCCTGCTGGAGGACCCTCATGAGCACCGCGACTTGCTCGAGGTCATCTACCGCATTCTCAGTCTCGGTTTCGAGGGCCGTTATCGGGAGGGTACCGGTAACAAACGCAAGCACGACGCGATCCGCCAACGCCTCTACAACGTCATCACGTCGCAACGCGAACCCGTGCCGATGGCGTTATCGCCCCACTGGCAATCGACGGCAAAAGGCAAGCGCCTGTCGTTCCACGATTTCCCGGTGTGGATCACTGTAACCGTCGCGTCCGTGATCCTGCTCGGCCTGTTTGCCTGGTTCAAATACGCGCTGATGAACCGTGCCGCCGGCGTTCAAAAGCAGATTGCCGCGATAGCCTCGATGACACCGCCACCCGCACCGCCGCAAATGCACCTCAAGCAGTTGCTCAAAGACGAAATCGCTGCCGGCACCGTCAGCGTTGATGAAGCTGCACACCGCAGCGCCGTGACATTCCGCGGGGATGCGATGTTCCAGCCTGGCGCCGCGTCGGTCCAGCCATCGATGAATCCGCTGATTTCCAAGATCGCCGGCGAGATATCCAAGGTACCAGGCAAGGTCGCCGTGCTGGGTTATACGGACAGCGTACCGATTCGCAGCCGTCATTTCGCATCGAATCAGGCGCTGTCTGAGGAGCGGGCCATTCAGGTCATGCAGATGTTGCAAGCCGCGGGCGTGCCGGCGAATCGTCTCGAAGCCGCTGGCAAGGGCGATGCCGACCCCGTCGGTGACAACCGCACCGCACAGGGGCGCGCGCAAAACCGTCGCGTCGAGATCATCGTCGCGCGATAAGCCAGATCCGTTTCCGGAATAACACATGAAGAAGTTCCAGTTTCTGTCGTTTCTGGCCTCGCGCCAGTTTCTCGCGTTCCTCGCACTGATTGTCGTCGCCTTGGTGATCTGGTTCGTCGGACCGTTCTTTGCGTTCGGCGGACTGAAGCCGCTCGCCGGGGCCGGCATGCGCGTGTTGCTGATCGCGTTGCTGTTCGCCGGGGTGCTGCTCTGGCTCATGGGCCAGTCGACGACGATCGTGTTCGTCGCCCTGCTTTGCCTGCTGATCTGGTATGCAGGCCCGCTGCTTTCGTTTGGTCATGCCGCTCCGTTCGAGCCGGCGTCGACCCGACTCACCGCAATCGCGGTGGTGGTGGCCGTTCTCGTCATCTTCGGGATGTATCGCATCTGGCAGAAGATGCGTGCCGACGATGCGTTCCTGAAGAAAATGTTGCGCATCGGCGACAAGAAGGACGAGTCGCCTGCCGCATCGCGGCTTCGGATAGTCGAGCCGATCGTGACCAGCGCGCTCGCACGCCTCAAATCGATGCGCACGGGTGCGCGCGGTCTTGGTCGGCTGTTCCAGGGCAAGCGCTATTTGTACGAGTTACCCTGGTACATCACGCTCGGCTCACGAGGATCGGGCAAGACCAGCGTGCTGATGAACGGCGGACTGGCGTTTCCCGTTGCCGAGCAGATGCAGCGTGCCGCGGGGAAACCTGTCGACGCCACCGCCTCGGTGGACTGGTGGTTGACCAATGATGCGGTGTTCATCGATACGACGGGCTACTACACGTGTCATGGCACCTCGCCGACCGCGGACGTTGATGAACCGAAGCCGGCGGCCGATACCGTCGACGCGAATGCGAACGACTCAACGCCGGACGAGAAGCGCGCCGAAGACGGTGCGAAACAAGATGCGCCGTCGCAATCGAAGGCGGCCACGTCATCGAAATCGGGTGTCGATTCCGCGCCAGGCCTTTCGGGCTCGCGCCATAGTCGTCAGGAGATCGATCGCGCGGAATGGCTCGGCTTTCTCGGCATGCTGCGTCGCAACCGGCCGCGTGCGCCGATCAATGGCGCGTTGCTGACGATCGATCTTGCGACGCTGGCCAGCGCCGACGCGCAAGCACGTGTCGCCAAGGCTGCAGCATTGCGCGCGCGGCTGGCTGAACTGAGGCAGGAACTGGGCATCCGCTTCCCCGTTTACGTGATGGTCACGAAGATGGACGGCCTGACGGGCTTCCCGGAGTATTTCGGCGCGCTCACGTCGGAAGGGCGAGCACAGACATGGGGCTTCACGCTTCCGTACGGCAAGGAAACGGTTGCGAAGGAGGGGCTGCGTGCGCGTTGCCACCACGAGCTTACCCGGCTGTCCGAACGTTTGAGCGACTCGATCGATACCCATCTGCAGGACGAGTACGATTTGCCGAAGCGGCGAAAGCTTGCCGCGCTCCCGGCGGAGTTTTCCGCACTGCTCGGACCGCTGACGGACTTGATCGACCAGGTCTTTCTCGATTCACGCTACGACGATACCCAGCTCCATTCGACGTTGCGCGGCGTATATTTCACGAGTGCCCGGCAACGGGGAGGCGAGGTCGTTGCAGAGCGCCATACCGTCGTACAACGCCTTCTGGCGGCGCAGGACCACGCCCGCGTATCGCCGCCGCGTGCCGAGGGCAACCAGAGCTTCTTTCTGCACGATCTCCTGACGCGAGTCGTGTTCCCGGAAGCACGTCTCGTCAGCCCCAACCTGCGCTGGGAATTCCGCTACCGGCTGTTGCGCTTGACCGGGCACACTTTGACCCTGCTGTTGTTCGTCTGGTTGGCGATTGGCTTGCGCGTGAGCTTCGGCCAGAACAGCGACTATCTCGACGCGATGGGGCGCAAGGCGCAGGCGTTGACAGCTCGCGTGACGCAACTCTACAAGACGCCGAAGCCCGAATCCGTGCCGGACACACTGACCGAAGCGAGCTATCTGCCGACTTTTCCTAATCTGGACCTTTCCGATCCCGGCAGCGAGTGGCGCTATGGGCTGTACGTGCCGCCGGGCATCGCGACGGAGAGCGGTCGCACTTACGATGCCCTCGAGGACAATCTGTTGTTGCCGCAAATCGTGCGTCGGATGGAGGACGTGATGTCCGGCGCAATTGCCGCAAACGATTCGAAGGTCGCTTACGATGCGCTGCGCGTCTACCTGATGCTCTACGACGCAGCGAAGTTCAATGCCGATGACGTCAAGACTTGGGTACTCGACGACTGGGCAAAAAATGACAGCGCAGCGATCTTCGGCGGCCGTGCGTCGATGATCGACCATGTCCAGCAGCTCTTTTCCGGTGAGCGCGTGGTGAAGTCTCCGCTCATTCGCAATGACGCACTGATCCAGCGTGCCCGGGCATTTCTCGACGGCAGCAACGCGACCGGTCGTCTGTACGAACGCGCGAAGGCGGCGATGCAGAAGGAGGCGCCGGACGAGTTCACGCTGCTGCGCGCGGTGGGCCCGCAGGCCGGCACGGTGTTTACGCGGGCGAGCGACGCGCCGTTGTCGCGCGGCGTGTCAGGGCTCTTCACGTTCGACGGCTACCGGAATCTGTTCGACAAACGGCTGCCTGAGTTCGTGCAGATTGCTCGCGATGACGATGCATGGGTAATGGGGCGCTCGTACCTGGCGGGCGTGTCGGATTCGGCTCAAAAAAAAACGGCTGAAATCGTGAGCAATTCGACGGGGACGGACGACGCGCTGACGGATGCGGTCCGCCGCGAATATCTGACGGAGTACGCGCGGCAATGGGATGCGTTTCTCAACGACATCCGGACGGTCAGCGGTACGAGCCTCGCGTTCAATCTTCAGGTCCTGCGCCGCTTCGCGGCTCCCGACTCGCCACTCGTGCGGCTGGCTCGTGCGGCGGTGCATGAAACAACGCTGACGGCACCGGTGAGCGGATCGGGCGGTACGCTTCTCCAGAAAGCAGCCGACCAGATCAACCAGAAGGCCGACAAGGCGCTCGGCATTCGCGCGTCGGAACGCGTCGAGCGCGACCTCGTCGACGCCCATTTCGCCGCGCTGCGCGAAGTCGTGACCGGCAACGCCGATTCGGAGGGCGCTTCCAAGGCGGCGGCTCAGGCTGGCGCGACGGGTCTCGACGGTGTAACGAACCTGTTGAACGATTACTACACGGCGCTCACGGTCTCGGACAACGCGTTGTCGAACAACAGCATGCCACCGGCCAGCGACACGGCGGCGAAACTCAAGATGGCCGCCAATACGATGCCCGCGCCTTTCCGGGCGGTGCTGCTGCAGCTTGCCGCGGATGGCTCGCGCGAAGTCAATCAGGGTATCGGGCAACTATTGTCGCGCCAGATGCAGGCAGCCGTTGGCGACACGTGCCGGCTGACGATCGAGGGCAACTACCCGTTCTCGCCCGACAGCAAGCGCGATATCGGCATCGATGATTTCACCCGCATATTTGCGCAAGGAGGCGTAATCGACGATTTCTTCGCGAAAACGCTGGCGCCCTTCGTCGACACGTCAGCGAAGCCGTGGCGGTACCGAACGCTTCCCGGCGCGACGGAACCCGTACGGGGGCCGGATCTCGAACCGTTCGAACACGCGAAAGCGATTCGCGACACCTTCTTCAGCGATCCCGGCCACAAGCAACTCACGTGGAAGGTCGATATCCGCATTCCCGAGCTGGACCCCGCGATCCTGGGCCTGTCGCTCGACGTCGATGGCCAGACGTCGCTCTATCAGCATGGTCCCGTGGCGCCGTTCACGGTGTCGTGGCCGGGGCCGCGCGGTGGCGTTCATGCGGAGATCACCGCCAGTCCGCGCATTCGTCCCGACACGTCGACGATCGCTGCCGACGGACCCTGGGCACTCATGCGACTGCTCCAGCGGGGACGGGTCGTCGAAACGGCGACGCCCGGCCGCACCCGCGTCGCGTTCGAATTCGACGGTCGCAAGGCGGCGCTCGACATCGCGAGCACCGGGAGTGTGGCGAATCCGCTGACGAGCGATGTACTGAGAACATTTCGTTGCCCCAGCTCGATGCCGCTGTTCGACCTGTCGGATAGTGGCCCGCCCCCCGGGTTGCCGCGCGGCACGGTGCCGGCGGGCACGATCAATACTGCCCGATGAATGGCGAGGAGGGAACACGATGACGATTTCGACGGCCGATCCGAGAAGTCCCGCCGGAGCGCCGGCATCCCCGCCGCTTGCAACGCGTCTCAGGGATGCGGAACAGGCGGTCAACCCGCTGCTGGAGTCGGCGCGCAGCCTGCTGCGTGCGCTGGCGGATACGCCCACCGTGCTGGAACCTGACGCCGTCGCGCATCGACGCTGGTGGCTGGAGCAGGAGCTCAGGTTGTTCGCGCGTGTCTGCAACGAGTTGCAACTGCGATCCGACCATGTCGTTCGCGCGAGCTATGGCCTGTGTGCCGCGCTTGACGAAGCGGCGATGCAGACACGTTGGGGCAAGGGCGGGGCGACGGGAGCCGACTGGCAGTCGAACAGCCTGGCAGCGGCGCTGGGTCATGACCGGCAAGGAAGCGATCGCGTGTTTCGACTGATCGACGAGGCGCTCGGGAGTCCTCGCGAGCATCTCGATTTGCTCGAGCTGTATCAGAACATCCTCGATCTGGGTTTCAAGGGGCGATATCGCTTTGGAAACGATGGCTCGGCCCGTCTTCAGGGTGTTCGCGAAGCCGTGCACCAGGTTGTGGTGACTGGCGGATTCGGCAGCATGCGCGACAGTGAGCCGATCCGGCGGCCACGGCAATCGATCGTCGATCCGTGGGTGCGACCCGTACGGGCGCGTCGTACACGTTGGTGGATTGGCGCGGGCCTTTTCGTTGCGTTGATGCTCGGCGCGGCGGGTTATGCGGTGGTGAGCCACTGGATTCACGGCAAGCCGGCTGCGACGACGTCCTCGCTGGACGTCCTGTCGGCGCAGCTTGGCACGAGTCTGCGTGATGAGATGGCTGCCGGCAACGTCGAACTGAACCGGGATACGGCGACGAATGCACTGACGCTCCGGTTCAACGGCATGTACGCGTCGGGTGACGTGGCGGTCGCGCCGTGGTGGGCATCCATCATGGCTACGGTCGGTCGGACCATTGTCGCGTCGGTACCCGCCGCACACGTGCGGGTCGTTGGTTACACCGACAACGTGCCGGCTGGCGTGACATCCCGGGACAACAATCAGGCGCTGTCCGAAGCCCGCGCCCGGCAGGTCGCGCAGATTCTCGCGGCGGCGGGTGTGCCGATGCAAAACATCTCCGCGGCCGGACAGAGCGACGCCGATCCGCTAGCCGACAACGGCACGGCACAGGGAAGATCGAGGAATCGCCGTGTCGAAGTGACCGTATCGAACTGAACGGCGAGTCGATGTGTGTTGCGATGCACCGACACAGGAGACGTGCCGTTCGCCGGAGATATTCCGAGCTTGCTCAGGTGCCCTGGTGCCGTCGCACCCTGCTCAACACCGCATAAGAAAGCGACCCGATCACGATCCCCCAGAACGCGGACCCGAGCCCGAGCCAAGTCATCCCCGACGCTGTCGCGAGGAACGTGATCACCGACGCTTCGCGATGCTCCTCATCCTCGAAGATCCCGTGTACGTTCGCGCCGATCGCACCGATCAACGCGAGCCCGGCGAGAATCGCGACGAAAGCCTTCGGCAGTGCAAAGAACAGCGTGACGATCGTCCCCGCGAAGAGCCCGCCGATCAGATAGATCGCGCCGTTCGCGATGCCCGCGATATAACGCCGGTCCGGATCCTCGTGCGAATCCTTGCCGGTGCACAGCGCCGCGGTGATCGCCGCGACGACGATCGTGATCCCGCCGAAGCACGCGACGACAAGCGACATCACGCTGGTTGCGGTGATGATCGGCCGCGCCGGCGTGTGATAGCCCGAGACGCGCAGGATCGTCATGCCGGGCAGGAACTGGCCGGTGAGACTCACGACGACGAGCGGCAGCGCGAGGCTGAGCGTGGTGCCGAGGGTCCATTCGGGGGCGATGAAGATCGGCCGCGCGATGCTCGCCGACACGTTGCCGAGATGCGCCATCCCGAGCAGCGTCGCGAGCGCGGCGCCCGTCAGCAGCACGAGCACGATGCTGTAGCGCGGCAGCAGGCGCTTGAAGATCACGTACGCCGCGATCATCCCGAACCCGAGCACCGGCTGCGCAGTCGCGGCGGAGAACGCATGCATGCCGAACGGCAGCAGGATGCCGGCCATCATCCCGCACGCGATGCCGCGCGGAATGTGGCGCACGAGCCGGTCGAAATAGCCGGTGATGCCGATCGCGAGGATGATCAGCGCCGCCGTGATGTATGCGCCGACGGCCTGGTTCAGCGTCAGTTGCGGAAAGAGGCCGACGAGCAGCGCGGTGCCGGGCGCCGACCATGCGGTCACGATCGGCACCTTCAGTTTCCAGCTCGCGAAGAGGCCCGACACGCCCGCGCCGATCGAGATCGCCCAGACCCACGACGCCACCATGTCATTGGATACATGCGCAGCCTGCGACGCCTGGAAGAAGATCGCGAGCGGGCCCGCGTAGGAAATCAGCACCGCGAGAAAGCCCGCGGTGACCGCGGAGACGGAGCAGTCGTTGCCGATCGAGCGGATCGCGCCGGGCGAGGTGTTCGGTTGCATCGTCGTAGGGGGTGCGGCGCGCGGCCGGGAGGCTGAGCCGGGGCGAATGATTGTTGGAGGCCCCGGGCGATCCGTCATTCTGGGCATTGCCGCCGAAATTGGCAATTTGCCGATGAGGATCGGTGTTGTCGGCTTTTCGTAAGAAAATGCGCGTCGCGGCAGCCATGCGGCCTTGCGCGGGCGTCGCCGCATCGGGCGCCTTCCTGGCGCAGCGCCACCCGCTCAAGCGTTACGTACTGATCTGAAGATACCCGTCGACCGCGGCGACCTTCGCACCGCTGCCCGTCGACAGCGACGCCGTGCCGTGGTCGAACGGATGCACGGGCCCGTGGGTCGGCGTCCATGCGTGGCGCGCCAGCAGTTCGCGATAGCCACCGCGGATCACGAAGCCGCCGCATTTCTCCATATACGCGTCGCGCCGCATCCGGTACGCGCGCGGCAGGTCGTACCACGGCAGCCTCGGCAGGTCGTGATGCACGAGGTGATAGTTGTTGTTCAGGTACAGCAGCCGCATCGCGAAGCCGGCCTCGTTGATCGCGATGCGCGCCTTCGGATGCCGCGCGGCGCGGTGCTCGAACAACGAACGGATCATCGCGAGCGACAGCGCGGGCCACGTGATGGCAAGCAGGTAGTACCACCACGGCACACCGATCGCGCGCTGCAGCCATGCAAGCAGCACGCCCACGCAAACGGCGTGCGTCGCCCACATCCGCAGATAGCGGAAGTCACTGCGCCGGAGCGCGGCGAATACGTTGGCGAACATCGCGGCGACGCTCGTCGGCGGCCCGAACACGAGACGTCCGACGAAGGTGGTGTGCGCAACGGTCAGCGCGCGGCGCCAGCGCGGCAACCGCGCCCATTGCTCGTGCGACACGTAGTTCGTTTCCGGGTCGACGCCCGGCACGGTCAGGCCCTCGTCGCGGTGATGGTCGAGGTGCGTGTCGCGATAAAGCGTGTACGGATACCAGATCGTCAACGGTGGATAGCCGAGCAGCCGGTTCACGAACGCGGAGCGCGTCGGGTGGCCGTGCAGCAGCTCGTGCTGCAGCGACATGTGCCATGCGCCGAGCAGGATCAGCGGCGGTGTCGCGGCCGCGAGCGACAGGCGCTCGGCGCGTACGAGCAGCAGCACGGCGAGCCAGCCGCCGTAGATCGCGACGACCAGCAGCCACGTCGGCCACTCGGTGCGGGCAGTGAAGCGGGCGGCGAGGGCGGTGATCGCGCGCGCGTGGTCGACGTCGAAGTATTCGGCCATGGTGCTGGGGCGGGATGTAGCGGGTGATACGGGGGCTGCACGGGTAACGGGTAGCGGACGATCGCGCCGTTGCGGGCCGCGATGCAGGTGGCCGACTTGCGACGGCGTCGCGGCACTGGAACGCTAACCGGCTCGCGTAGTCAGGCCAACCAAGCAATTCGCATTTGCTTATCGCTGCTCGATCGATAAGCATTGGCCGCCCCAGGCGCGTGCCGGACCTGTGCGAAACCCGAGCGAACTTGCTTTCTCCAACGCACCGCCGATGCGTAGAATGCGCACATGAGCTCATGGATCGCCGGACTGCCGATGTACAACGTGACGCCGCGCCACGCCGCACTGTGGCGCGCGTTGCTGCGTGACGCACTCGACGCGTTCGCGCGTCACGGCGGGCCGGCCGGCGTCGCGCTGCTCGACGAGCCGTTCGGGGATCTGCACGCGCTGTGGCACCACAACGACCTGTTGTTGTCGCAGACATGTGGTTATCCGTACCGGATGCTCGGATTGCGCGATGCCGTTCACCTGATCGCGACACCGGCATTCGATGCGCCCGGCTGCGACGGCGCGCGTTACAGCAGTGTGCTGGTGGCGTCTGCGCGCGTGCATGCGGGCGGTGCGACGACGCTGGCCGCCTGTCGCGGATTGCGGGCCGCATTCAACGGCGCGGATTCACACAGCGGGATGAACGCGTTCCGGCACGCGGTCGCGCCGCATGCGCACGACGGGCGTTTCTTCGGTTCGGTCGTGTCGTTTGGCTCGCACCTGAACGTGCTGCGCGCCTTGGCGGCAGGCGCTGCCGATTGCGCGGCGATCGACTGCGTGACGTTCGCGTACGTGCGTGACGCACTGCCCGAATTGTTGAACGACATCCGGATCGTCGGCATGACGGCGTCGGCGCCGGGCTTGCCGCTGATTGCATCGAAGGCGCTGGAGGGGAGCCTCGTGGAGGGGTTGCAGGATGCGCTCGATCACGCGGTCGCGGTCGATGCGGATCGGGCGACCGCACTGCGCCTGAAGGGGTTCGAGCGCCTGCCGCCGGCCGCATACGACACGATTGCCGATCTCGCGCGGGACGCGGCCGCGCACGGGTATCCCGAGTTGGCGTGAGCGCGTCGTCCGCGCGGCGGTGGCTAGAACGGCAAGGTGCCGGGCGGCGCGTTGCGTACCACGGCGAGCGTCGTGCCGATGTGGTCTTCGAGCGCGAGGGCGGCGCGTGCATCGGCGCGTCGCATCGCGGCCTCGAACAGGCACGTGTGCTCCGCATGCACGTCGCGCTTCGAATCGCCGAGCCCGATGCACACGCGCCGATAGCGCTCGCTTTGCTGCGACAGCATGCGCAGGATCAGGTACGTCCAGGGCGTCGCGGCCGCCGAGATCAGCGCTTCATGAAAGCGCCGGTTGCACGCTTCCCATGCGGCGCGGTTTTCGATGGACACCGGCTGCTCCCACGCCGACAGCATGTCGAAACTCTGCCGCACGCGCTGCGCCCATGCGTCGTCGCCGCGCCGCACGGAGTCGCGCAGCGCATCGACCTCGATATGAATGCGCAGCCGCGTGATCGCTTCGAGATCGTCGACCGACATCGGCGTCACGCGAAACCCGCGCTGCCCTTCGGCGACGACCAGCGCATCGCTGACGAGCCGCGTGAGCGCCTCGCGCAGCGTGCCCGCGCCGACGCCGTACACGTCCTTCAGATGCTCGACGCGCAGCTTCGTGCCGGGCGGGTAATGCCCCTCGATGATGTGTTGCCGGAGCTGGTGATACGCGTGCTCGCTGAGCGTGCGGGCATGCGGCTCGGCGGCGTCGGCGGCGGCCGGCTCGAGCGCCGGCGGCGGGTCGTCGAACGGATGGGCGGGCAGGATGGTGTTCATGTCACGCGTCCTCCTGATCCTGTTTGCGGTTGAGCCGATAGCTGAGCTGTGCGCGCGTCAGGCCGAGCAGGCGCGCGGCGGCCGACAGGTTGCCGTTCGCGCGGTCGACGGCCTCGTGCAGCAGCGCGCGCTCGAGGCCGTCGAGCCCGCCGCCGCCCTGCAACTGGTCGAGGATCGAGCCGCAGTCGATCGACATCGCGGCCGCCGGCCGGATCTGCCCGGCCCGATCGACCGTCGCGCCGCCGGGCGCGCCGACGCCGGGGAACAGGTCCTTCGCGTCGACCGGACGGTTCGGGCGCGACAGGATGACCGCGCGCTCGATCAGGTTCTCGAGCTCGCGCACGTTGCCGGGCCAGCGGTAGCCGCGCAGCGTCTCGTAGGCGTAATCGGTCAGCGTCGGCGTGGGCTTGCCATGCACTGCCGCGAAGCGTTCGAGCATCGCGTCCGCGAGCGGCGCGATGTCGTCCTGCCGGTCGCGCAGCGGCGGAATCAGCACCGGGTAGACGTTGATCCGGTAATAGAGATCGGCGCGAAAGGTGCCGTCGCGCACGGCCTGCTCGAGATCGCGGTTGGTCGCTGCGACGACGCGGACGTCCACCTTCCGGCCGTCGGTCGCGCCGAGCCGCTCGACCTCGCCCTCCTGAAGCACGCGGAGCAGCTTCGCCTGTACGTCGAGCGGCAACTCGCCGATCTCGTCGAGAAACAGCGTGCCGCCGTCCGCGCGCTCGAAGCGTCCGGCGCGCGCCGCTTGCGAGCCCGTGAACGCGCCTTTCTCCGCACCGAACAGTTCGGACTCGATCAGCGCATGCGGAATGGCCGCGCAGTTGATCGCGACGAACGGCTTCTGCGCGCGCGCGCTTAGGCCGTGCAGCGCACGCGCGAAGCGCTCCTTGCCGACGCCCGTTTCGCCGGTGAGCAGCACGGCGACCTTGGTCGGCGCGGCCGTCTCCAGCAGCGCATAGGCCGCGCGGAACGCGTCGGAACGTCCGACGAGCCGGGTCCGGCCGTCGTCGGGCGTGATTTCGAGGCGCAGCGATTCGACTTCGGTCTGCAGGTCGCGGATCGTGTTGATCAGCGAGTCGGCCTTGAACCACGACGAGATCTCTTCGGCATCGGGCCATTCCTCGGCCGGCTTGCCGACGATCGTGCAGTGCGGGTCGTGCATGCCGACGCAGGTCGTTTCCTTGAACAGGATCGTCCGGCCGATGAACGCGCTGGTGTAGCCGGTCGCATAGCCGATCAGCATCCAGCACACGGGTTCGGGCTGCGGCCCGAACGTGCGGCGGTGCACGTCGGCTTCCCATGAATGTTCCCAGCGGTATTCGCAATAGAACGCGCCCGTCGCGGGATCGGCCTCGAACCGCAACGGCGTGACCTGCACGGCGCCTTCGAGCATGTGCAGTTGCGGGCCGACATGGAACATGTCGAACAACGAGGCGCCGCTGCGAATCTCGCGGGCGAGCGCGGCGTCCCGTTCGCCGGCGGCGAAGCCGACCCGCGTGAAGAAGCGTCGCGTCTGTGCCGGTCCGACGCTTTCCATCAGTTCCTGGCGCAGCGTCGCCAGCGCGCCGGCATGCAGCAGCACCATCCGCTGACCGGCCAGCCAGATGCGACCGTCGCTCGCCGAAAAATGGATCAGCTTGCGCAGGTCGGTGTCCGGCGGCAAGGGGGGCAGGCTGGGCCGCGTCATGTCTTCTCCGTCGAGATTTCTCGTGATTTTCAGGGTTTTCGCCAGCGGCGCCGCGGCAGGCGAATCGATTTGATCATTTCGTCAAATGCACTCGACCGGGTTGCTGAAATGATGAAAAACGCCACCGGATATGGCTTCTGGCGTGGCCGCCGGCGAGCGGTTTCCGTTCTGGTTAACCGCCATTGTGGGCCGCGAATTCGAACTTCGCGTCAGGGCTTTCCCTGAATTATCGAGATTTTTTGGGCGCCTGCCCGGACGTGGCACGGATGGTGCATTGAAGTCCGGCATGGAGGCGACACCGATCATGAATCAGCACCCGACCGATCTTTCCCCGCTCGACCCAGGCCGCAAGTGCGCGCGCGTGACCGGCACGAACACGCGCGGCTTCGTCGAATTCGAGTTTTCGCTCGGCGGCGCGCCGGATCTGTTCGTCGAGCTGACGTTGTCTCCTGCCGCCTTCGACGCGTTCTGCCGCGAACAGCAGGTGACGCGGCTCGACGTCGAAGCGAACCCATGACCTTGAGGAGCAAGAAGTGACCATCGAGCTGAAGACAGTCGACATCAAGCCGCTCCGGCACACCTTCGCGCACGTCGCGCAGAACATCGGCGGCGACAAGACGGCGACGCGCTACCAGGAAGGCATGATGGGCGCGCAGCCCCAGGCGAACTTCCATTACCGGCCGACCTGGGACCCGGACCACGAGATCTTCGATCCGTCGCGCTCGGCGATCAGGATGGCGAACTGGTATGCGTTGAAGGATCCGCGCCAGTTCTACTACGCGTCGTGGGCAACGACGCGGGCGCGCCAGCAGGACGCGATGGAGTCGAACTTCGAGTTCGTCGAATCGCGCCGGATGATCGGCTTGATGCGCGACGACGTGGCCGCGCAGGCGCTCGACGTGCTGGTGCCGCTGCGCCATGCCGCGTGGGGCGCGAACATGAACAACGCGCAGATCTGCGCCCTCGGCTACGGCACCGCGTTCACCGCGCCCGCGATGTTCCATGCGATGGACAACCTCGGCGTCGCGCAGTACCTGACGCGCCTCGCGCTCGCGATGGCCGAGCCCGACGTGCTCGATACGGCCAAGGCGAGCTGGACGACCGACACCGCATGGCAGCCGCTGCGCCGTTACGTCGAGGACACGCTGGTCGTGGCCGACCCGGCCGAGCTGTTCGTCGCGCAGAACCTCGCGCTCGACGGCCTGCTGTATCCGCTCGTCTACGATCGCTTCGTCGACGAACGGATCGCGCTCGCGGGCGGCTCGGCGGTCGCGATGCTCACCGCGTTCATGCCGGAATGGCACGCGGAATCGAACCGCTGGATCGACGCGGTGGTGAAGACCATGGCCGCCGAATCCGACGAAAACCGCGCGCTGCTCGCCCGCTGGACCCGCGAATGGTCCGCACGGGCCGATGCGGCGCTCGCACCGGTCGCGGCGCGCGCGCTTCAGGATGCCGGCCGAGCGGCGCTCGACGAAGTGCGCGAGCAGTTTCAGGCACGCGTCGCCAAGCTCGGCCTCGCGCTCTGACGCCGCGCATACCCCCTCAATTCAAGGAAAGCCAGCATGTCGAACGTATTCATCGCCTTTCAGACCAATGAGGATTCCAGACCGATCGTCGATGCGATCGTCGCCGACAACCCGCGAGCGGTGGTGGTCGAGTCGCCCGGGATGGTCAAGATCGACGCGCCGGACCGGCTGACGATCCGCCGCGAAACGATCGAGGAACTGACCGGCACGCGCTTCGACCTGCAGCAGCTGCAGGTGAACCTGATCACGCTGTCCGGCCACATCGACGAAGACGACGACCAGTTCACGCTGAGCTGGTCGCACTGAACGCCGCGCAACACGCACCGACAACACCGGAGACACGAATGGACACGCCAACGCTCAAGAAAAAGCTCGGCCTGAAGGACCGCTACGCGGCGATGACGCGCGGCCTCGGCTGGGAGACGACCTACCAGCCGATGGACAAGGTCTTCCCGTACGACCGTTACGAAGGCATCAAGATCCACGACTGGGACAAGTGGGTCGACCCGTTCCGCCTGACGATGGATGCGTACTGGAAATACCAGGGCGAGAAGGAGAAGAAGCTGTACGCAGTGCTCGACGCGTTCACGCAGAACAACGCATTCCTCGGCGTGACCGACGCGCGCTACATCAATGCGCTGAAGCTGTTCATCCAGGGCGTGACGCCGCTCGAATATCTCGCGCATCGCGGTTTCGCGCATGTCGGCCGGCACTTCACCGGCGAGGGCGCGCGGATCGCGTGCCAGATGCAGTCGATCGACGAGCTGCGGCACTACCAGACCGAAACGCACGCGATGTCGACGTACAACAAGTTCTTCAACGGCTTCCATCACTCGAACCACTGGTTCGACCGCGTCTGGTACCTGTCGGTGCCGAAGTCGTTCTTCGAGGACGCGTATTCGTCGGGGCCGTTCGAGTTCCTGACGGCGGTCAGCTTCTCGTTCGAATACGTGCTGACGAACCTGCTGTTCGTGCCGTTCATGTCGGGTGCCGCGTACAACGGCGACATGTCGACGGTCACGTTCGGCTTCTCCGCGCAGTCGGACGAGTCACGCCACATGACGCTCGGCATCGAGTGCATCAAGTTCCTGCTCGAGCAGGACCCGGGCAACGTGCCGATCGTGCAGCGCTGGATCGACAAGTGGTTCTGGCGCGGCTACCGGCTGCTCACGCTGGTCGCGATGATGATGGACTACATGCAGCCGAAGCGCGTGATGAGCTGGCGCGAATCGTGGGAGATGTATGCGGAGCAGAACGGCGGCGCGCTGTTCAAGGATCTCGCGCGCTACGGCATTCGCGAGCCGAAGGGCTGGCAGGACGCATGCGAAGGCAAGGACCACATCAGCCACCAGGCATGGTCGACGTTCTACGGCTTCAACGCGGCCTCGGCGTTCCATACCTGGGTGCCGACCGAAGACGAGATGGCGTGGCTCGCCGCGAAGTATCCCGATTCGTTCGACCGCTATTACCGCCCGCGCTTCGACTACTGGGGCGAGCAGGCGAAGGCCGGCAACCGTTTCTACATGAAGACGCTGCCGATGCTGTGCCAGACCTGCCAGATCCCGATGCTGTTCACCGAGCCCGGCAACCCGACGAAGATCGGCGCGCGCGAGTCGAACTACCTCGGCAACAAGTTCCATTTCTGCAGCGATCACTGCAGGGAAATCTTCGACCACGAGCCGCAGAAGTACGTGCAGGCGTGGCTGCCCGTGCACCAGATCTATCAGGGCAACTGCTTCCCGCCCGACGCGGACCCGAGCGCGGAAGGCTTCGATCCGCTCGCCGCCGTGCTCGACTACTACGAAGTGCAGATGGGCCGCGACAACCTCGATTTCGACGGCTCGGAAGACCAGAAGAACTTCGCGGCCTGGCGCGGCCAGGCCACGAGCAACTGACCTGCAACCGACAAGCAACCTTGAAGAAGGCCCGCGCGCGCTGCCGCGCGAATGCGGGCCGACAGGAGACACACATGGCCGTCATCGCACTCAAACCCTACGACTTCCCGGTGAAGGATGCGGTCGGGAGGTTTCCGGCGCCGCTGCTTTACGTGTGCTGGGAAAACCACCTCATGTTTCCCGCGCCGTTCTGCCTGCCGCTGCCGCCCGACCTGCCGTTCGGCGCGCTTGCCGACAAGGTGCTGCCGCCGGTCTACGGCTATCACCCCGACTTCGCGAAGATCGACTGGGACCGCGTCGAGTGGTTTCGCTCCGGCGAGCCGTGGACGCCGGACGCAGCGAAGAGCCTGGCCGACAACGGTCTCGGGCACAAGGATTTGATCAGCTTCCGCACGCCGGGCCTCGATGGCCTGGGCGGCGCGAGCTTCTGACCGCCATGCGGACGAGCGAACCATCATGAGCCACCAACTTACCATCGAGCCGCTGGGCGTCACGATCGAGGTCGAGGAAGGACAGACGATGCTCGATGCCGCGCTGCGCCAGGGCATCTACATTCCGCATGCGTGCTGTCACGGCCTGTGCGGCACCTGCAAGGTCGCGGTGCTCGACGGCGAGACCGATCTCGGCGATGCGAACCCGTTCGCGCTGATGGATTTCGAGCGCGAGGAAGGCAAGGCGCTCGCGTGCTGCGCGACGCTGCAGGCCGACACCGTGATCGAGGCCGACGTCGACGAGGAACCGGACGCGGAGATCATTCCGGTCAAGGATTTCGCGGCCGACGTCACGCGCATCGAGCAGCTCACGCCGACCATCAAGTCGATCCGACTGAAGCTGGCGCAGCCGATCCACTTCCAGGCAGGCCAGTACGTGCAGTTGGAGATTCCCGGCCTCGGGCAGAGTCGCGCGTTCTCGATCGCGAACGCGCCGGCCGACGTCGCGGCCACCGGCGAGATCGAGCTGAACGTGCGGCAGGTGCCGGGCGGGCTCGGTACCGGCTATTTGCACGAGCAACTGGCGACCGGCGACCGCATGCGCCTGTCGGGCCCGTACGGCCGCTTCTTCGTGCGCCGCTCGGCCGCGCGGCCGATGATCTTCGTGGCCGGCGGGTCGGGGCTGTCGAGCCCGCGCTCGATGATCGCGGACCTGCTCGCCGGCGGCGTCACCGCGCCGATCACGCTGGTCTACGGCCAGCGCAACGCGAAGGAGCTGTACTACCACGACGAATTCCGCGCGCTGGCCGAACGTTACCAGAACTTCACGTACGTGCCGGCGCTGTCCGAAGGCGCGCCGGATGCGGGCGGCGAAGTCGCGCAAGGGCTCGTGCACGACGTCGCGAAGGCGCATTTCGACGGCGACTTCTCGGGGCATCAGGCGTACCTGTGCGGACCGCCCGCGATGATCGACGCATGCATCACGACGCTGATGCAGGGCCGCCTGTTCGAGCGCGACATCTATCACGAGAAGTTCATCTCGGCGGCCGACGCGCAGCAGACGCGCAGCCCGCTGTTCCGGCGGGTGTGACATGGACGCGGGCCGCGTATGCGGGACGGTCAGGATCGCGCAGACCGACGAGCGCTATGCGTGCGTGTCCGGCGAGTCGTTGCTGGCCGGCATGGCGAAGCTCGGCCGGCGCGGCATTCCGGTCGGCTGCCTGAACGGCGGGTGCGGCGTGTGCAAGGTGCGCGTGCTGCGCGGCGCGGTGCGCAAGCTCGGGCCGGTCAGCCGCGCGCACGTCAGCGCGGAAGAAGAGAACGACGGCTATGCGCTCGCGTGCCGTGTGGTGCCGGACGGCGACGTCGAACTCGAAGTGGCCGGCCGGCTGAAAAAGCCGTTCTTCTGCGGCGCGGCCGGGGCCGGCGCGCCGACGATCGACAAGTAACCAGGAAACCAGGAGGAGACACATCATGGGTGTGATGCGTATTGGTCATGTCAGTCTGAAGGTGATGGACATGGAAGCGGCGCTGCGTCATTACGTGCGCGTGCTCGGCATGCAGGAGACGATGCGCGACGCGGCGGGCAACGTCTATCTGAAATGCTGGGACGAATGGGACAAGTATTCGCTGATCCTGTCGCCGTCCGATCAGGCGGGGCTCAAGCACGCCGCGTACAAGGTCGAGCACGACGCCGACCTGGACGCGCTGCAGCAACGTATCGAGGCATACGGGATCGCGACCGAGATGCTGCCCGAAGGTGCGCTGCCGGCGATCGGCCGTCAACTGCGGTTCCTGCTGCCGAGCGGGCATGAACTGCGGCTGTTCGCGAAGAAGGAACTGGTGGGCACCGCGGTCGGCTCGCTGAACCCCGATCCGTGGCCCGACGACGTTCCGGGCTCGGCCGTGCACTGGCTCGATCACTGCTTGCTGATGTGCGAACTGAACCCCGAAACCGGCGTGAACCGTGTCGAGGAGAACACGCGCTTCATGGCCGAGTGTCTCGACTTCCATCTGGCGGAACAGGTGATGGTCGGTCCCGGCAACACGATCCAGGCCGCGACGTGGATGTTCCGCAGCACGACGCCGCACGACATCGCGTTCGTCGGCGGCCCGAGCAACGGCCTGCATCACATCGCGTTCTTCCTCGACGACTGGGCCGACGTGCTGAAGTCGGCCGACGTGATGGCGAAGAACAAGGTGAAGATCGACGTCGCACCGACGCGGCACGGCATCACGCGCGGCACCACCATCTATTTCTTCGATCCGAGCGGCAACCGCAACGAGACGTTCGCGGGGCTCGGCTATCTCGCGCAACCCGACCGCCCGGTCACGACGTGGACCGAGGAGGAACTCGGACGCGGGATCTTCTTCCACTCCGGCGAGCTGAACGAAGCGTTCACGACCGTCTACACCTGAGCCGCAAGGAGCCCAGCGTCATGGATCGAAACGATACGAACCGGAGCATCGACACGCGCACGATCGACTGGCCCATCGCGGCACGCGCGGCCCAGGCGGCGGCCGAGGCCGCTGAGCGGCTCGGCGTGCGCGTCAACGTCGCGGTCGTCGATGCGGCCGGGCTGCTCGCGGCATTCGTGCGCATGCCCTGCGCGCCGCTGCATTCGATCGATATCGCGATCGACAAGGCGTACACGGCCGCGAGCTTCGGGCTGCCCACCGGCGCGTGGCACGCCGCATTGGCGTCGCACTCCGACGCGGTGCGGCAGGGCCTCGTGCTACGGCCGCGTTTCGTCGCGTTCGGCGGCGGGCTGCCGATCGTCGATGACGGCGCGTTGATCGGCGGCATCGGCGTATCGGGCGGCAGCGAGGCGCAGGACGTGCAATGCGCGCGCGCGGGGCTCGACGCGGCCGGCTTTGGCGGGCCATGACGCCAGGCACGCGAACGCGCTTCACGAACCCACGGATTCACGACCATCGACACACACATCATGTACGACACCGAACCCATCGCCGCGACACGCGGCCCCGCCGGCGGGCAGCCGGACCCGCGGCTCGTCCGCAACTTCATCGGCGGCGAGTATCGCGCGGGCGAACGCTGGTTCGACAAGCGCTCGCCGCTCGACAATGCGGTGATCGCGCGCGTCGCCGAAGCGAGCCGCGCGGATGTCGACGCGGCGGTACAGGCCGCACGCGCGGCGCTGGCCGGCCCGTGGGGCGCCCTGACGGTCGCGCAGCGCGTCGAACTCCTGTATGCGGTGGCCGACGGCATCACGCGCCGCTTCGACGATTTTCTCGAAGCGGAAGTCGCCGACACCGGCAAGCCGGTGAGCCTCGCGAGCCATATCGACATCCCGCGCGGCGCCGCGAACTTCAAGGTGTTCGCCGACGTGGTGAAGAACGTGCCCGGCGAAACCTTCGAGATGGCGACGCCGGACGGCGCGGGCGCGCTCAACTACGCGATCCGTCGGCCGGTCGGCGTGGTGGGCGTGATCTGCCCGTGGAACCTGCCGCTGCTGCTGATGACGTGGAAGGTCGGGCCCGCGCTCGCCTGCGGCAACACGGTGGTCGTGAAGCCGTCGGAGGAAACGCCGCAGACGGCCGCGCTGCTCGGCGAAGTGATGAACGCGGCGGGCGTGCCGCGCGGCGTCTACAACGTCGTGCACGGCTTCGGGCCGGGTTCGGCCGGCGAATTCCTGACGACGCATCCGGGCGTGAACGCGATCACGTTCACCGGCGAGACGCGCACCGGCGCGGCGATCATGAAAGCGGCGGCCGACGGTGCGCGGCCCGTCAGCCTCGAGATGGGCGGCAAGAACGCGGCGATCGTGTTCGCCGATTGCGATTTCGACGCGGCCGTCGAGGGCACGTTGCGCTCGTGCTTCGCGAACGCGGGGCAGGTTTGCCTCGGCACCGAGCGCGTGTATGTCGAGCGTCCGCTGTTCGAGCGTTTCGTCGCCGCGCTGAAGGCCGGTGCCGAACGGCTGCGGCCCGGCCGTCCGGAAGCGGAGTCGACCGGCCTCGGCCCGCTGATCAGCCAGGAGCATCGCGACAAGGTGCTGTCGTACTACCGCAAGGCGGCCGAACTCGGCGCGACGGTCGTGACGGGCGGCGGCGTGCCCGACATGCCGGAGGATCTGCGCGGCGGCGCGTGGGTGCAGCCGACGATCTGGACCGGCCTCGGCGACGATTCGCCGATCGCGCGCGAAGAGATCTTCGGGCCATGCACGCTGGTGATGCCGTTCGATTCCGAAGCCGAGGCGATCGGCCGCGCGAATGCGAATGCGTACGGGCTGTCTACCGCGATCTGGACGACCAACCTGTCGCGCGCGCACCGCGTCGCGGCGTCGATCGACGTCGGCATCGCGTGGGTCAATTCATGGTTCCTGCGCGACCTGCGTACGGCGTTCGGCGGCGCGAAGCAATCGGGCATCGGCCGCGAAGGCGGCGTTCATTCACTCGAGTTCTACACGGAGCTCCGCAACGTCTGCATCAAGCTCTGACCCAACCGTTCATGACCGGAAAATTATTATGGACTCCACGTTGATTACCACGCTGGGCGACCGGCTGTACGACGCGATGACGTCGCGCGAGCCCATCGCGCCGCTGACGTCGCAGCACGAGGACCTGTCGGTCGACGACGCGTACCGGATCCAGCAGCGCTTCGTGCAGCGCCGCCTGGAGGCAGGCGAGACCGTCATCGGCAAGAAGATCGGCGTCACGTCGAAGGCGGTGATGGACATGCTCGGCGTCTACCGGCCCGACTTCGGCTACCTGCTGTCGGGCATGGTGTACGGCGAGGGCGAATGCATCGCGCTCGACACGCTGATCCAACCGAAAGCCGAAGGCGAGATCGCGTTCGTGCTGAAGCGCGACCTGCTAGGCCCGGGCGTGACGAACGCGATGGTGCTCGCCGCGACCGAATGCGTGATGCCGTGCTTCGAGATCGTCGACTCGCGCATCCGCGACTGGAAGATCCGCATCGGCGACACGGTCGCCGATAACGCGTCGTGCGGCGTGTTCGTGCTCGGCGACCGGGCGGTGAGCACGCGCAGCGTCGATCTGTCGACCTGCGGAATGGTGCTCGAGAAGAACGGCGACGTGATCGGCACCGGCGCCGGCGCGGCCGCGCTCGGCTCGCCGGTGAACGCGGTCGCGTGGCTCGCCAACACGCTCGGCCGCCTCGGCATTCCGCTGAAGGCCGGCGAAGTGATTCTGTCCGGCGCGCTCGCCGCGATGGCGCCGGTCGGGCGCGGCGACAACTTCCGCGTGTCGATCGGCGGGATCGGCGCGTGTTCGGTGCGGTTCGCGTGAGCGCCGCCCGTTCCCCTTTCCACGCAAACGAGGAATTTCCCATGACCCGAAAGATCCGTTGCGCACTGATCGGTCCCGGCAACATCGGCACCGACCTGCTCGCCAAACTGATGCGCAGCCCCGTGCTCGAACCCGTGTGGATGGTCGGCATCGATCCCGATTCCGATGGCCTGAAGCGCGCTCGCGAACTCGGCCTCAAGACCACCGCGGACGGCGTCGACGGCCTGCTGCCGCATGTGCAGGCGGACGGCGTGCAGATCGCATTCGACGCGACGAGCGCATACGTCCACGCGGAGAACAGCCGCAAGCTGAACGCGCTCGGCGTGCTGATGATCGACCTGACGCCGGCCGCGATCGGCCCGTACTGCGTGCCGCCCGTCAACCTGAAGGATCACATCGGCTCCGGCGAGATGAACGTGAACATGGTCACGTGCGGCGGCCAGGCGACGATTCCGATGGTGCGCGCGATCTCCCGCGTGCAGCCGGTCACGTACGGCGAGATCGTCGCGACCGTATCGTCGCGTTCGGTCGGCCCCGGCACCCGCAAGAACATCGACGAATTCACGCGTACGACGGCCGCGGCCGTCGCGCAGGTCGGCGGCGCGAAACAAGGCAAGGCGATCATCGTGATCAACCCGGCCGACCCGCCGCTCATCATGCGCGACACCGTGCATTGCCTGACGGAAAGCGCACCCGATGAAGCGCGCATCGTCGAATCGGTCCACGCGATGATCGCCGACGTGCAGCGCTACGTGCCCGGCTACCGGCTCGTCAACGGGCCGGTGTTCGACGGCAACCGCGTGTCGGTCTATCTCGAGGTCGAAGGCCTCGGCGACTACCTGCCGAAATACGCGGGCAATCTCGACATCATGACGGCCGCCGCCGCGCGCACCGCCGAGATGTTCGCCGAGGAACTGCTGGCCGGGCGCCTCACGCTGGCATCGGCTGCCGAGGCGGCCTGACGCGCGCCAACGCGACTTCCACGACCGGACGACAAGGAACGGAAATGAATCTCAAAGGCAAACGAATCACCGTCCACGACATGACGCTGCGTGACGGCATGCACCCGAAGCGTCACCAGATGACGCTCGACCAGATGCGCTCGATCGCGAGCGGGCTCGACGCGGCCGGCGTGCCGCTGATCGAAGTCACGCACGGCGACGGCCTCGGCGGCTCGTCGGTCAACTACGGCTTTCCCGCGCATACCGACGCGGAATACCTCGGCGCGGTGATCCCGCTGCTGAAGCGCGCGAAGGTGTCGGCGCTGCTGCTGCCTGGCATCGGCACGGTCGATCACCTGAAGGAAGCGCACGCGCTCGGCGTGAATACGATCCGCGTCGCGACGCACTGCACCGAGGCGGACGTCTCCGAACAGCACATCGCGATGGCGCGCAAGCTCGACATGGATACCGTCGGATTCCTGATGATGAGTCACATGAACAGCCCCGACGGGCTGGTGAAGCAGGCGAAGCTGATGGAGTCGTACGGCGCGAACTGCATCTACATCACCGATTCGGCCGGCTACATGCTGCCCGCCGACGTGAAGGCGCGCCTCGCCGCGGTGCGCGACGCGCTGAAGCCTGAAACGGAACTGGGCTTCCACGGTCACCACAACCTCGCGATGGGCGTCGCGAACTCGATCGCCGCGATCGAGGCCGGAGCGAACCGGATCGACGGCGCGGCGGCCGGGCTCGGCGCCGGCGCAGGCAACACGCCGCTCGAAGTGTTCGTCGCCGTCTGCGAGCGGATGGGCATCGAGACCGGCGTCGACGTGTGGAAGATCCAGGACGTCGCCGAGGATCTCGTCGTGCCAATGATGGATTTCCCGATCCGGATCGATCGCGACGCGCTGACGCTCGGCTATGCGGGCGTGTACGGCTCGTTCCTGCTGTTCGCGAAGCGCGCGGGCGAGAAGTACGGCATTCCGGCGCGCGACATTCTCGTCGAACTGGGCCGGCGCGGGATGGTCGGCGGGCAGGAGGACATGATCGAGGACACCGCGCTGACACTCGCGAAGGCGCGCGCGGCACAACCGAAGCGGGAGGCCGCATGAATCTGACGACCGACACGATCGAGTCGCTGGCCGCGCATCTCGACGACTGCATGCGCGAGGCGCGCGACACGCCGAAGATCACCGACCGTCATCCGGAGATGGACTGGGACGACGCATACGCGGTGCAGGATGCGATCCGCCGCCGGCAGCTTGCGCGCGGCGCGCGGATCGTCGGCTACAAGGCCGGCCTGACGTCGCGCGCGAAGATGCGGCAGATGGGCGTGGACACGCCCGTGTTCGGATTCCTGACCGACGTCTACGACCTGCCCGACGGCGGCGAGTGCGATACGTCCACGCTGATTCATCCGAAGGTGGAGCCGGAGATCGCATTCGTGACGAAGGCGGAGCTGAAGGGGCCCGGCTGTCATGTCGGCGCAGTGCTCGCCGCGACGGACTTCGTCGTCGGCGGGATCGAGGTGATCGACAGCCGCTATCGCGACTTCAAGTTCGACCTGAAGAGTGTGGTGGCCGACAACACGTCGGCCGCGCGCTTCGTCGCGGGCGGCCGACCGCTGGCCGTGGACGGCGTCGATCTGCGCACGCTCGGCATCGTGCTCGAGAAGAACGGGTTGCCGGTCGCGTTCGGCGCCGGCGCGGCTGTGCTCGGGCACCCGGCCGCCGCGATCGCGATGCTCGCGAACCACCTCGGCGCGCGCGGCGAATCGATCCCGGCGGGCAGCCTGATCCTGTCGGGCGGCATCACGGAGGCGGTGGCCGTCGCGGCCGGCGACAACGTGACGCTGCGCGTGCAGGGCATCGGGTCGGTCGGCCTGCGATTCATCTGAACGTTTCGAACGCGAAGGGAGGCCATCGTGCCGGTAGCGCATCTCTACATCCTGGAAGGCCGCGACGACGACAAGAAGGAACGCCTGATCGCCGAAGTCACCGAAGCCATCCATCGCTCGCTCGACGCACCGCTCGAATCGGTGCGCGTGATCATCACCGAGATGCCGAAGGCGCACTTCGGCATCGGCGGGCAGAGCGCGAAAAAGCGCGGCCGCTGACGCGCCGCGCACCATCGAAATCGACTGAAGGAGCGTCATGTCAACCAATCCCGAACTGGGCCGCCGGATCGTCGCGGGCGGTCTCGACACCAACTATCACGACCTCGGCGACGGGCCGCCCGTGCTGCTGATCCACGGCTCGGGGCCGGGCGTCACGGCCTACGCAAACTGGCGCCTCACGATGCCCGCGCTCGCCGAGCAGTTTCGCGTGATCGCGCCGGACATGGCCGGATTCGGCGAAACCGAGCGGCCGCGCGATTACGTGTATTCAATGGACCACTGGGTCGACCACGCGCTCGGCCTGCTCGATGCGCTTGGCGTCGAGCGCGCGCACGTGATCGGCAATTCGTTCGGCGGCGCGCTCGCGCTTGCGCTGGCGATCCGAGCGCCCGACCGGGTCGGCCGCCTCGTGCTGATGGGCGCGGCGGGCACGCGCTTCACGCTGACCGAGGGGCTCGATGCCGTGTGGGGTTATACGCCGTCGATCGCGAACATGCGCGGCCTGCTGGACATCTTCGCGTTCGATCGCACGCTGGTGAACGACGAACTCGCGAAGCTGCGCTACGACGCGAGCGTGCGGCCCGGCTACCAGGAGGCGTTCGCGAACATGTTTCCGGCGCCGCGCCAGCGCTGGGTCGATGCGCTCGCGAGCGACGAGGCGAAACTGCGTGCGCTGCCGCACGACACGCTGATCGTCCATGGCCGCGAGGATCGCGTGATTCCGCTCGACAGTTCGATGAGGCTGCTGGAACTGCTGCCGAACGCGCAACTGCACGTGTTCGGGCGCTGCGGACACTGGACGCAGATCGAGCATGCAGCACGCTTCAACCGGCTCGTGATCGAGCACTTTGGCGAGTAGCAGGACGGGTTGACTCGCGCCGGCGGCGAGGTGCCGCTCGGCAGATCTTGGACGAGATTCATGTCTCAGAACGGCTTGCATGCATTGATGGCCGGGTTGCCGAACGGAGGCCGGTGACATCCCGGTAATCGCAAGCTGGCGCAAATACGAACGATAAATTGCAGATTAATAACAATTAGCACCATTAAATGATGAATGGGTAAGGAGACGTCCGTGAAAGGCAAATATGTTCGTTTGATAGTTGTGGCATGCGCTGCGGTCTGGAGCGCGAATGCGAGTGCGACCGACGTGTTCAATCTCGAAGGCTATGGTCCGATCTCGCGGGCGATGGGCGGGACCGGCGTGGCCTACGACGTGGGCGGAGCGGCGATGATGCTGAACCCGGCCACGCTCGGCCTGATGGCCGAGGGGCGCTATGTGGACCTCGGACTCGACGTTGTGACGACGGACATCCACGTGAAGAACGCGTCGACGGGCGAGAGCGCCACGTCGGGAAATCATGGCAACAACAACGGGCCGTATTTCGCGCCGCAGATGGCCGTTGTCTATCGCCGCGCGAACTATGCGTTCGGCATGGGCGCGTTCGCCGAAGGCGGCCTCGGCACGCAATTTGGCGGCAACAGTTTCCTGTCCCGGACGGCCACCAACAATATCGATACCGGACTGGATCAGTTTTCGCGGCTGCTGGTGCTGCGCGTCCCGCTGTCCGCCGCATACAACGTGACCGACAGGCTGACCGTAGGCGCTTCGCTGGATGTCGTGTGGACCTCGCTCAACCTGGGTTCGCTACTCGATGTGTCGCAGATCGGCACCCTGGCGGCGCAGCGCCGCGTTTCCGGGTCGCTGGTGCCGACGCTGTTGAGCGTACCCGGGCTGTCGGGCGGCTACGTCGGCTTTTCGCATAGCGGTATCGTCGGCGGCGGAGCGGACGGATGGGGCATCGGGGGCAAGTTGGGCCTCACGTATCTGCTGACACCGGATACGCGAATCGGCATGGCATACAACTTCAAGACTGCCGTGAGCGATCTGCACGCCGGGCACGCGAATCTGACCGCCGTTAGTTCGGTGGCGGGCAACATTCCGTTGAGCGGCGACATCGTCGTGAAGGATTTCCAGATGCCTGCGCAGTTGACGGTCGGCATCAGCCACCGCTTCAATGACCACTGGTCGGTGTCGGCCGATTATCAGCACGTGTTCTGGGCAAGCGTCATGAAGAACCTGAACATGAGCTTCACGCAGGCCGGAACCGGCGCCAACCTGAACCTGTCGGTCCCACAGAACTATCACGACATCAACGTGTTCGCGGTTGGCGCGCAATTTCGCTACAACTCGAAGCTGACGTTCCGGGCGGGCTTTCAGTACGCGCAGGAGGCTGCACCGAACGACATGCTGCTGGCCGTCGTGCCGGCGATTCCGACGACGCATTTGAGCGCCGGTGCGTCCTACGCGTTCGACAAGGACGACGTTGTCGATTTCGCGTTGTCGGTCGGCCTGCAAAAGACACTGTCGAACAGCAGCCAGCCGAACACGGCAGTGCCGATCGTCGCGACGCACTCGCAGATCAACGCAGTCCTCGGGTATCAAAAGCGCTTCTGACCGGATCCCGCGCGAGGCGGCATCGGTGCCGCCTCGCCGGCCGGCTGGCGCGTCATTCCAGATCGATGCCGTACTTGCGCAACCGGTAGGCAAGCGTGGGCCGGGTGATGCCGAGCACGCGCGCCGCCAGCGAGAGATTGCCATTGGCTTCCGCGATCGCCGCGCGCAGCATCGCTATCTCGGTCTCGGCGAGTCCGGGGCGGGCACCGGAGCCAGGCGCAGCCGGGCCCGAGGCCGCCTCGACCGGTTCATCCAACAGCGCGATGTTGCCGCTGCGCTTCAGGATGAACGACGACACGTCGATTTCCTCGCCAGTCGTGAACAGATGACAGAGATCGAGCGCGCCGCCGTCCTCGGCAAGAATCACCGCGCGCTCGATCATGTTCTCGAGTTCGCGCACGTTGCCAGGCCAGTCGTAATTGAACATCGCGTCGACTGCGCGCTCGCGAAAGCCGGTGATGCGCTTGTCGTGCTTCTTGGCAAGCCGCTGGAGGAACCAGTTCATCATCAGCGGAATGTCGTCGCGCCGTTCGCGTAACGGCGGCACCTGAATCGGAAATACGTTGAGGCGGAAAAAGAGATCCTCGCGGAATTGCCCCGCCTTGACGGCTTCCCGCAGGTTGACGTTCGTCGCCGCGATGACGCGCACATCGACCTTGCGCGTGCGAGTGTCGCCGACTCGCTCCAGTTCGCCCTGCTGGAGCGCGCGCAACAGCTTGCCTTGGGCGGTGAAGCTGAGCGTGCCGACTTCATCAAGAAAGAGCGTACCGCCGTCGGCCCGCTCGAACCGGCCGGGCCGCGACGAGGTTGCGCCGGTGTAACCGCCCCGTTCGACGCCGAAAAGCTCGGACTCCATCAGGTGTTCCGGAATCGACGCGCAATTGACGGCGACGAACGGCTTGTCCGCCCGCTTGCTGAGCCGATGCAGATTGTTCGCGAATACCTCCTTGCCGACGCCGCTCTCACCGAGAAACAGCACGGTGGCTTCCGTGGGGGCGACTTTGTTGACCATGTGGCACACGGTGTTGAAGCCTGCCGAGATGCCGACGACGCCGAAGCTGTTCTCGGGGGCGCGCGCAATCCGCTCGGCAATCCGGCTAGTTGCCGGCAGTATCGTCTGCGGTTCGTGCGACCATTTGACGAAATCGCCGATCTGCAGGAAGCGCAGATCGTCCTGCGGATCGTCCCAATCCTCGACCGGCTTGCCGACGACCCGGCATTTTGCGTGCCCCATCCCACGGCATTCGATTTCGCGCCAGAGGATCGGCCTCCCCATGAACGCGCTGGTGTAGCCGCACGCGTAGCCGATCAGCATCCAGCAGACCGCATCGTTGCCGATGCCGTAACTTGAGATGTGTGCCTCCGCCTCCGACGAATCGATCAGATAGAAGTCGCCGAAATAGTGGCCGCGCCCGACATCGATGTCGAGCGCAATCGGTTCGCAGTGGACGATCCCTTCGAGCGAGACGAGCTGCGGGCCGGCGAGAAAGTCGTCGTAGGTATTGAATCCGGCCCGTACCTTGCGCGCCATGGCCGCGTCGTGCGTGCCGGCCTGATAGCCGATTCGAGTAATGAGGCCGCGCGCGGTTTCCTTGCCAAGACTCTCGATGAGCTCCTGGCGCAGCGCGCCGAGCGAGCTGATGTGCATCAGCATCATGCGCTGGTCGTCGAGCCAGATCCTGCCTTGCTGCGGTGCGAACCTCAGACGCTTCGCAAGGTCGTGGATGGCGGGAACGCGAATCTCGGGATGTCCGGCCTCGCGCGAGGGCTGCCTCGCTCGTGACCGCGGCGAAGATTCCGGTTTGCCGTTGCGCATTTCGCTCCTTGACATGCTTGCCTCGTTCGCGGCCGATCTGGCCGACTCTCTGTCGCTCCGGCGAGGCATGTAGCGCACGCGAACATGCTCGCTGCACGCGTCGCGACTGAATATTGCGACCGAGCCAGTGCGACATCGCGACCGACTCGCCGGATTCAGCTTAGCGTGCGTCCGTCCTCGTGGCGATTGGTGAAAGTACGCGAGGGAAATCGGCAGAGGAATGCACGCGGCCCGTCTGAACGGGCCGCCGCACCGGGGCTCAGACGAATCGATCGAAGTGCAACTGCGCGAAGGGGACCTTGTGGCGGAGCATCAGCAAGTCCTGCACGGCCTCGATCATGGGCGGGGGGCCCGCGAAGTAGAAACGGTATTGGTCGAGCGGTCGGGCAAGCACGCGCTCCGCCTCGTCGTGCACGAAACCCGTCGCGCCGTTCCATTGCTGTGATGGGTCCGCAGCGGACAGCACGATCGATATCGAGAGCCGTTCGTGTGCAAGCGCTTCGAGTTCCGTCGCGGCACCGAGATCCGCCTGCGAGCGCGCACCGTAGAAGAAATGGACGTGCGCGGCTCCGGGTTGTGCCAGTGCGCCGCGCGCAATCGACAGCATCGGTGCGAGGCCGGAGCCCCCTGCGATGCAGACAATGTCGCGCGCATCATCGTCGCGCAGGTAAGCGTGGCCGTAAGGCCCGTCGAGGAGAATCCGGTCGCCGATGCCGATACGGTCGAACAGGGCGTTGCTGCCCGCGCCACCGGGGACGCGCCGGATGACGAACTGCCATAATCCGTCGCCGTTCGGCAGATTCGACATCGAGTAGGCGCGCGCGCCTTTTGCCGAGTGCGGATATAGCAGCGCATACTGGCCGGCGCGGAACGTTGCCGCGGCCGGAGCGCGAAACGTGAATTCGCTCATGTCCGGCGTTACACTGCGCCGTGCGACCAGTTCGGCCTCTCGACGCGACGGGGCAACGACGGGCAGGTAGCTGTCGTCACAGCGAACGCGAATCGTGCAGTCGCCAGTCGGGCGCGATTGGCACGCGAGCCGTTTGCCGCGCGTTCGATCGCGCTCGGAGAGCCCCGGTGCGTCTGGCCACAATGTCGCCATCGAGCCGGACACGAGCTCGAAGCGACAGGCGCCACAACCGCCCACGCTGCATTCGTGCGGCAGTCCCACGCCAGCACGTAATGCGCCGCGCAGCAGCGCGTCCTCCGACGCGTCGACGGCGAACGTCGCGCCGCCTTCAATCGTGATCTGATGTTCCATCTTCAAGTTTCGCCTTGCGGGGGCCGGCATGCGCCGGCCCCGGGTTCACCCAGCGGTCACAGGCCGATACCGCGCCGGAATTCGCTCACCGCCGCCCGCGCACGCGCTGCCGCATCCGGAGCGTCGGGCAGCGAGTCGCAATAAGCGTCGATGGCGGCATCCCCGAGCGGTGCCCACTTGTCGACCCACGCGGCGAGGACGGCGTGGTTGCCGTCTTGTTCCAGCGCCATGCGCACAAGTTCGCTCGCCCAGCGGCGATGCCGTTGCGCGTCGGCCAGTTGGGCATCGGTCAACAGGCCGAGCAGCGTGTCGCCGTTCTGGCGGGCCGTCTGGCCGAGCGTGCGCAGCACCGTCTCTTCGACGGCGGGTCGTGCAACCAGGTTCAGCGCGACGAAGCTTTCAGCCCAGTCCCATGCGACGAGCGCTTCTTCGACGAGCCGCCGCCAGCCCTGCCATGCGGGGTCCTGTTCCCAGATGCGGCGCTCCTCGTTCGCGAAGCCGAGATCGGGGAAGGCCAGCGACAGCTCCTTTGTTCGATACGCGGTATGCGTGAGCCAGCGAAGAGAGTCGGCCGTCTGATAGGCGGCGCAGTTGGAGATCGTCGACGCGGGCGCGAGCTGTGTCAGATAGGCGGAGCCCATCTGCAGCGCGTGGAACAGGTAGCGCGCCGGCGTATACAGGCGTGCGAGGTGTTCCGCCCAGTCGCGCTCGAGCATCGCGTCGTGGCCGCGCGAGGAAAACTGGTCGAGCAGACCGAAGACATATGTCTCCTGGCCGTCCTGCATCATGTTGTAGGTGCGGTAGACCAACTCGTCGGGATCGCGGAATGCGTTCCAGTCGGCATGGCGCAGCGGCGACGCGTTGCGGTTTCGCTTGAACCATAGGGCCATCTCGAAGTTGGGATCGAGTTCGAACGGCGCGTCGGGGTTGTCGGTCGTGTAATGCAGATTGGTCGAGACGATTTCGTATTCGCTCGGTTTGCGCCGCCGTGCGGCCAGATGGCTCCACGTCTTGAGCGGCTTCAGGATTTCGGGTTGCGTCATGGTGGTCTCCTGTCAGAGCGTTTTTTCGTAATAGAAGCGGACGTAATCGTCCGTCGTCTCGATACGGCCTGCGAAGGAACTGAGGTTGATTTCCAGTTCCGACATCTTGAACGGCCGCCCGAGCGCCGTCTCGAGCGTCGCGCGGCGCAGGATCAATTCGCCTTCCGTATCGATGCGTACGTAGGCGAGCTTGTCGTCGATGCGAATCTCCTTGTCCGGGTTGTCTTCCTGGGCGGCCTCGATGACGCCGGCAGTGATGCTGCTCGCGCGCAGGATGGGACCGACTCGGTTGTTGCGGTAGGCGTCCGCTGTGTTGTCGTGGCTCATGATGTGTTCCTACGTCGGATCAGGAATGGGCGAAGAGCGGCTCGACGCCGTCCACTGCAACGAGGATGTCGTCGCCGTCGAGTTTCACGGCATATTCCGCGAGACGGCAGTCGCCGGGATTGATCCCCTTGCCCGTGTTCGCGTCGAAGGTCCATTGATGTGCGCGGCACATCAGGACTCGGCCGTCGAACTTGCCTTCCGCGAGCGGAATGTCCTGGTGCGGGCAGATGCCCTGGAAGGCGCGGGGCTCGCCGCCTTCGGGGCGGACCAGCACGATCACGTGGCCTTCAATCTCGACTTCGGTCATGTCGCCTTCCCACAGCTCGTCGAGCGTGGCTGCTTTGTGAAATGTCATGTCAGCCTCACGCGTCACAGAAAATGAACTCGAGCGATTCCATCGGCTTGATGTCGGTCTCGCAAAGCCGGGTATCGCGCGGGAAGAACGCGTCGCTGCCCTGACGCCGAACCCTCACGATCTTGTCTGGCTGCGGCGCGACGCGCCGGCCGACCGAGTGATGCGCCGCCGCGGCAGCGACCTCGTCCATGGTGTTTTCGGTATCGACCGCAACGAGTTGCAGCACGAAGTCATACTGAAAATTGGAAATCACGGGAAAAAGTGCCATGTCGTCCTCCATTGGTCGGCTGTCTCACGCAGCCTTCTGCTGATTGCATCGATTGCGATAGGCCTCGACCCACGCGTATTGATGGGCGTCGTCTCCGCTCTCGCCGGGGGCGAGGCTCATGTACTTGAGCGCACCCATCAGATCGGGGGGCTGGATATGCCCGGCGAGGAAGCGGTCGACGAGCGTCAGGTGATCTCGATAGCGCAATGGGTCTTGCTGGAATACCCAGCGGTCGATCTCGGAATTGAAGTGATAGGTGCGACCGTGGTAATCGAGCGGATAGTCCTTCACGTTCCAGCCGTTGCCGGGAATAGCGCAGATCGGCAACTGGCTCATGTTGCAGACGATCGGCAGCGTCTCCGGCACCGTCAGATGCGTCTTGCCCGCGATCAGGTTCTCGATGATGACGTCCCAGGCCTTTCCGAATGTGTCGTTCCAGCCGGGATACTTGTCCTCGAGCCAGTCTCGGCAATCCGGCGTCATGCCGGCGGCGGGGTTCCACCAGACGGTCGGCCGCC
This sequence comes from Burkholderia sp. AW49-1, assembly GCF_053427845.1. NCBI lineage: Bacteria > Pseudomonadati > Pseudomonadota > Betaproteobacteria > Burkholderiales > Burkholderiaceae > Burkholderia > Burkholderia sp. AW49-1. Next base: position 129,050 of record NZ_JBSAXF010000014.1, read on the forward strand.
AGAACCAGATTCCCATCTGGTATGCGTGGTGCTGGTAGTCGAACTCGTTGATCATCTGGTCCCAGTACCACGGCAAGTCGAGGCCGAGGTCGATCAGCGTGCGCTCGAACTGGCCGACGATCCACTCGCGCATGAACTCCTTGAACGATTGCTTGCGGTGATGCAGCGGTGTCGCGTAGTCCATCGCCGTTCCGGTCAGCAGGCAGAAGAGGCGCCACGCGCGGGCGATCGCAATATCGACGAGCTTCTGTGCCTCTTCCTTGCGACCGTTCGCGATCAGGATCTGCAGCGCGGGGCCGCCAATCTGCGCGTGGCGCGATTCATCCGTCTGGATGCTCGAGATGAGGCTCGCAAAAGTGAAGTCGCCGGCCTCGGCGGCGTCCGCGGCGAGGCCGAGGAACTGCATGTTGGTGAAGCCGGTCTCGAACGCGAACGTGAGCATCACGGCGATTTCGAGCGCACTGCGTGCCATGAACAGGTCGTCGAACGTGCTGCGTGCGGCGATCGCGCCCCACTCGTTCGTGTGGTATGCCTTGTGAGCCCAGTCGAACTGACGGTCCTTGTGGCAATAGTCGTGGGGAAAATACAGCTGCAATTGCCCGTGGCGGTTTTCGTCCAGCATGCCGAACGTTGCCATGTTGCGCATGCCGGGCGCCCGGCCGAACCGGGCCATGCGCGCTTCCCCGCTCATGGCGGCATATTCGCCGAGTGCGATGGCGCCGTAATGCGATTTCAGGATCGAAAGCCAGCCCGGGTCGGCGTCCTCGAACATGCGGCTGCGCTCCAGCGCAGCCTTCACGGAATAGGCGCCGGCATCCTTTTCCCGCTGAATGCGGACGTATTCGGAGTAGGAAGTCTTGTACGGTTCGTCGTAGCCTTCCCATGTCTCCATCGGAATGCCCTGCGCGCCAGTCATGATATCGGGGAAAAGATCGGATTCCGTAACATATTTCGGAGTCCAGTTCGTCGAGCGGGCGATGTCATACCACGCCGATCGTTCCAGTAACGCCATGTCATGTCTCCTTGGTTGGGATCGTTCGAGCCGGTTGCTTGCGCTCAGCGGGCGTTGTGCACGTGCCGGCGACCATGAATGAGCAAGGGGAGTGCCAGGAAGCGGAAGCGGACGGAATGTTTGCAGTGCAAAATCCCGACATTCGTGGCTTGAGAAGCAGGAGGGAGCGTCGTAGGTGATGTTTGCTGCGATGCGGAAATGGCGGAAATTCAGCCTGATTTGATTATTTGGTCAAGCCGCTCTGGTTCGCATGCGGCGAACCACACTGATCTTTTGATAAAAATCTCGATATTTGCGTGCCGCGGTTTCGCCGTTTGCGTCCCAGGATGTGAAGATCCAGGCCGAACCCGCATCGGGAGGGCTATCGTTGGCGCCGCACGTGCTCGACACGCGAAAACAGCGCAAGCCCGTTGTCGTGGTTGATCGATGCGTGACCGGCGGAGTCGAGCGCGGCGTAGGCATCCTGCTCAACCGCAAACGACATGCTGACGGAGGCCGGCGCATACGGGAAGTCGCTACCGTAGAGGATGTGACCGGGCCTCGCGAACGCAGTGAGGCTCGGCAGCGCGGACGGCGACGACAGCGCGGTGTCGAAGTAGAACGTGCGCAGCAGGTCGAGCAGTCCGTCGCGATCCGGCACGTCGTCGCGCACGCCCGGCGCGAGTTCGGCAAAGCGGTATGCCGTGTACGGCAGGAAGCCGCCTGCGTGCGACAGGATGATGCGCACGTTCGGGTAGCGCGCGACCACGCCGTTGAGCACGAGCTGCAGCGCGGTGCGCGTCGTATCGAACGGGTAGTCGAGCAGCGGGCCGGGCATGCCGGCCAGGACGTCGATCGCGGGCTTGGCCGGATGAATGAACACCACCGCGTGACGGCGATCGAGTGCGGCCCAGACGGCTTCGAATGCCGCATCGCCGAGATAGACGCCGCCGTAGTTGCTGAGCAGCACGACGCCGTCGGCGTTCAGCGTGTCGAATGCATGGTCGATTTCGGCGAACGCGCCGTCGACGTCGGGCAGCGGCAGCGTCGCGAAGTTGCCGAAGCGGGTTGGCCAGTTCGCGACGAGGCCGGCGACGTATTCGTTGACCTGACGCGCCATGTCGCGTTTCGCCTGGCCGTTCCAGCCCTGGACGCCGGGCGCCGTCAGCGACAGCACGCCTGTGCGGATCTCCAGCGAATCCATGAACGCGAGCGCGGCTTCGGGGCTCCACGTGGGGCTGCCCCAACCGGACGGGTCGCCGCCGTGGGCGGGCAGGGCGTCGGCCCAGAACGGCGGGACGACATGCTGGTGAACATCGATGCGGTTGCGGTCGGACATGGTCGGGCTCCCTGGACGTGCGCTGCGATGCAGCGGATGTCGATCAGGATGCGCGCGGTTGATTTTTCATTCCAATAGATTAAATTTCGAGATTAATCGTTATGAATGATCAATCGACGCCATGGACCTTCGTCATTTGCGCTACTTTCTCGCGGTTGCCGAGGAAGGACATTTCGGCCGGGCGGCGGAACGGCTGCACATCGTGCAGCCCGCGTTGAGCGCGCAGATCCGCGCACTCGAGGAGGAACTGGGCGCCACGCTGTTCGAGCGCACCACCCGCAAGGTGCTGCTGACAGATGCGGGCCGGTTGCTCGTCACCGAAGCGCGGCACACGCTCGAGCAGGCCGAGCGCGCGAAGATGGTGGTGCAGCGGGCGGCACGCGGCGAGACGGGCGTGGTGCGGATCGGCTTCGTCGGCAATGCGGTGGCGACGGGGCGGCTGTCCGACGATCTGATCGCGTTTCACGCGGCATGGCCGGAGGTGACGCTCGACCTGCACGAAATGGCGCCGGCCGCGCAGCAGGACGCGATCCTGGCGGGCCGGCTCGACATCGGCTATTGCCCGGCCTTCGGCGGGGCGTTCGATCCGAAACTGGCCGTGCGGACAGTCGGCAGCTGGGCGTGGGACGTGATGATGAGCGACCGGCACGCGCTCGCGAAGCGGCGCTCGGTGAGCATCGCGGCGCTGGCGGACGAGCCGTTCATTTTCTATGCGGCCGACGGCGACGACGAAGGGCAGCTGGCGATCCTGCGGCGGGTGCTCGGCCGTGCGCCGCGTATTGCGCACAAGGTGAGCAGCACGCTGTCCGTGCTGGCGTTGACGGGGGCCGGCCTCGGCGTGGCGCTGGTGCCGGCGCCGCTCAGCCGGATCGCGGCGCCGAACATCGTGTACCGGAAACTCGCGGGCGACGTGCCGGGCTCCGAACTCGTCGCGCTGAGCCGGATCGGCGGGGAATGGGGAGCGGTACAGCAGTATCTGGCGATGCTGGGCGGGCGCGCCGCGTAAGCGTCGCGGCCCGCACCGGCATCACCGCGTCATTCCTCGTCCATCAACCGGACCTTGACCCGCTTGCCCTTGATCTTCCCCGCATTGAGCTTGCGCAGCGCGTCGCGCGCGACGCCGCGCTCGATCGCGACGTAGGTCGAGAACTCGGTCACGTTGATCTTGCCGATCTGTTTACCGTCGAACCCCGCGTCGCCGGTCAGCGCGCCGAGCACGTCGCCCGGGCGGATCTTGTCCTTGCGGCCGCCGAGGATCTGCAGCGTTTCCATCGGCGGCAGCAGCGTGTCGTTGCCGGCCGGTTTCAGTTCCGCGAGCGGATGCCATTCGACGTCGCGCTTCTGCGCCTGCTCGATCGCGCCGACGCGCCCCATCTCGTCCATGCTGGCGAGGCTCAGCGCCCAGCCTTCCTGGTCCGCGCGGCCGGTGCGGCCGATGCGGTGCACGTGCACTTCGGGGTCGGGCGTCACGTCGACGTTGATCACCGCCTCCAGCTGTGCAATGTCGAGCCCGCGCGCGGCGACGTCGGTCGCGACCAGCACCGAGCAGCTGCGGTTCGCGAACTGGATCAGCACCTGGTCGCGTTCGCGCTGTTCGAGCTCGCCGTGCAGCGCGAGCGCGTGGAAGCCCTGCGCGTGCAGCACGTCGAGCAGGTCGCGGCATTGCTGCTTGGTGTTGCAGAACGCGATCGTGCTCACCGGCCGGTAGTGGTTCAGCAACTGGCCGACCGCGTGCAGCCGCTCGGTTTCCGTCACTTCGTAGAAGCGCTGGCGGATCTTGCTGTCGTCGTGGCGCTCTTCCAGCTTCACTTCCTTCGGATTACGCAGGAACTGCTGGCTCAGCTTCGCGATGCCGTCCGGATAGGTCGCCGAGAACAGCAGCGTCTGGCGCGTCGTCGGGCACATCCGCGCGACCTTCGCGATGTCGTCGAAGAAGCCCATGTCGAGCATCCGGTCGGCTTCGTCGAGCACGAGCGTGTTCAGCGCGTCGAGCTTCAGGTTGCCGCGGTCGAGGTGATCCATGATGCGGCCCGGCGTGCCCACGACGATATGCGCGCCGTGCTCGAGGCTCTGCGCCTGCGGCCGCATCGGCGTGCCGCCGCACAGTGTCAGCACCTTCACGTTTTCCTCGGCGCGCGCGAGGCGGCGCACTTCCTGCGCGACCTGGTCGGCGAGCTCGCGGGTCGGGCACAGGATCATCGCCTGCACGTCGAAGCGGCGCGCGTCGAGGCGTGCCAGCAGCGCGAGCGAAAACGCGGCGGTCTTGCCGCTACCCGTCTTCGCCTGCGCGATCAGGTCCTGGCCGGCCAGCGCGATCGGCAGGCTTGCGGCCTGGATCGGCGTCATGTCGACATAGCCGAGCTGCGTGAGGTTCGCGAGCGTGGCGGGCGTCAGCGGCAGTGCGCTGAACGGCGTGGCGGTCGATTGGGTCATGTCAGGAGAGGTCTCCGAGGTAAGGGCGGCCTTCCATCTGTTCGTAGAGGACATTGCCTTCATCGTCCTCGAAGCGTTCGAGATAGTTGCGCGCGCCGCACAGCGGGCAGCGGAACAGCAGCCCCTGGCCTTCGTCCTTGATGACGACGTCGGACGTCTCCCACTGCGTGCCGCAGCTCTGGTTTCGGCAGGTAAACACGGTCTTTCTCCAGCTGAATTCGGTTGATGGCGCGCCCGGCGGGCGCGGCAACGGCGTGCGGCGCTCGCGCAGCTCGGGCGCGGGCCGCACCGGCGGTCGCGTGGACCGCGTCGATGCGGATGGTGGATCGGATGGCGACGGCGTCGCGCGTGCCCGCAATTCTAGCGGATGCGGGGGGCCGGCAGTGGGCGACACGATGCGCGGACCGGCAGCGGACGAGCGTCGAGGCGCGGCCGGTGAGGGCGCCGCGGACGGATGCGAGCGGTGCCGCCCGCATCCGCCATGAAAAACGGCCGCCCCGAAGGGCGGCCGTGCGATGCGGCGAAACGGGCCTGACGCGTTACAGCGCCATGTCGGCCGATGCCTTCGCGGGGCGCGCCGGGGCGGTGCCCGTCGCCTTCGACGGCGCCGTCAGGTCGATCTTCGGCGGCGGCGAGAGCTGCAGCACGTCGCTCGTGTAGGTCCATTCCTCGACGACCTTCGCCGGGCTGTCGTTCAGCTTCGTGCCGTAGCTCGGCACGATCTGGCGGATCTTCTGCTGCCATTCGGGCGTCGCGACCTTGTCCTTGAACACCTTCTGCATCAGGTTCAGCATGATCGGCGCGGCCGTGGACGCACCCGGCGATGCGCCGAGCAGGCCCGCGATGCTGCCGTCCTGCGAGCTGACGATCTCGGTGCCGAGCTTCAGCACGCCGCCCTTCTTCGGGTCGCGCTTGATGATCTGCACGCGCTGGCCGGCCTGCCACAGGCGCCAGTCTTCCTTCTTCGCGTCCGGGAAATATTCCTTCAGCGCGTTGAAGCGGTCGTCGTCGGACAGCATCAGCTGGCCGGCGAGGTACTGGACGAGAGGGAATTCGTCGACGCCCACGCGCATCATCGGCGCGACGTTGTGCAGGTTGGTGCTTTTCGCGAGGTCGAAGTACGAGCCGTTCTTCAGGAACTTGGTCGAGAAGGTCGCGAACGGCCCGAACAGGATGATCTTCTTGCCGTCGATGATGCGCGTGTCGAGGTGCGGCACCGACATCGGCGGCGAGCCGACCGACGCCTTGCCGTACGCTTTCGCGAGGTGGCGCTTCACGACCTCGGGGTTGTCGGTCACGAGGAACGAGCCGCCGACCGGGAACGCGCCGTAGTCCTTCGCCTCGGGGATGCCCGACGCCTGCAGCAGGTGCAGCGCACCGCCGCCCGCGCCGATGAACACGAATTTCGCGTCGACGGCCTGCGGCGGTTCATCCGAATGCAGCTTCACCCACGACACGTGCCACGTCCCGTCCGCGTTGCGCGAGATCTCGCGCACTTCGCTCGACAGCGACAGCGTGAAGTTCGGCTGCGTCTTCAGGTAGCCGACGAACTGGCGCGTGATCTCGCCGAAGTTCACGTCGGTGCCGATCGGCGTCCACGTCGCCGCGACCTTCTGGTTGCGGTCGCGGCCTTCCATCATCAGCGGCACCCACTGCTTGATCTGGTCGTGGTCTTCCGAATACTGCATCCCGCGGAACAGCGGGCTCGCCTGCAGCGCGTCGTAGCGCTTCTTCAGAAAGCGGACGTTGTCGTCGCCCCACACGAAGCTCATGTGCGGCGTCGAGTTAATGAACGAGCGCGGGTTCTTCAGCACGCCCTGCCGCACCTGCCAGGCCCAGAACTGGCGCGAGATCTGGAACGACTCGTTGATCTCGATCGCCTTCGAGATGTCGATCCTGCCGTCCGCCTTCTCCGGCGTGTAGTTCAGTTCCGCGAGCGCCGAGTGGCCGGTGCCCGCGTTGTTCCAGCCGTTCGAGCTTTCCAGCGCGACGCCGTCGAGGCGTTCGACCATCGTCATCGACCAGTCAGGCTGAAGCTCGTGCAGCCACACGCCGAGCGTCGAGCTCATGATGCCGCCGCCCACCAGCAGGACGTCGACCTTCTTCGTATCGGCGGCATGCGCGGACGACGCCGCGACGCACAGCGCGAGCGCCGACAGTATTACCCGTAACGTTTTGATCACAGCAGATCCCTTTTTCAACTTGGATGCATCGGTTTGCCATGCCGCCCGGCCGATGCGGGTTCGCGTTCGGCCCGCGCATCCGGAGATCCGGACCGCGAATCCGGAATTCCGGACCGGCCGCGTTCGCCGTTGCATTTGCGCACGCGAAGCCGTTGCGAAGGACACCTTCGGATCGACTTCATGAAGTCACGCAATCGCATGATTCACGGTGGTGCCGGGCGCGCGCGGGCCCGTGCCGCAGGCCTCGCCGGACGGCGCTTCAGGCCGCGTCGAAAGAGGTCGCGCGCAATGCGTTTCGCGGGGCGGGATGGCAAGGGGCGCGTAATATAACCGAACTCGATTGCCGTGTCGCACGCGCGGAATATCCCTGTTTTCGTGGGGTTTTTTGCGTGTCCGGGTTTCCGGAACGACGGTGCGCGGAACGGGAAAAACGGCGGGGACGGAAGGGGCCACGACGCGCGCGATATCGATACTTCAACTGGAACGCGGCGTTGCACCGCGATCCGGTTCCGATCACTTCATCACTTCGATGAACCGTTTCGGCAGAACTGCTCGTAACCCTGCGCCGAATTCGCAAAGCCGTGAGCCTTCGCGAGTTCCCACGGACGCTCGCATAGCTGCGTGCGTTCGCACCATGCGTAACCGGCCGAGCCGATGCAGCCGTGCGCATCGCGATCGCCGCCGACGACCGGCGGCGCGGCCTGAGCTGTTTGCGCGGTCTGCGAGGCCCGTGTGTCCGGCCCGGCGACATCGGGCGGGAGAGGCGAAGCCGGCGGAGTCGCGCACGCGCCCAATGCAAGCGCGCAGGCGATCATGGCGGCAAGCGACGCGGACGAAATCAAATGCTTCATACGGTAGCGCTCCATGGGATGAGGTTCGACGGCGGATGCCCGCGAACGGGCGCTTCAACGATCCGATCACGCATCCGGCACCGGCACGCGCGACGAGAACTTGACCTCGCGCAGCGCGAGGCTCGACTGGATCGACGACACGCCGGCCTGCTTCCTCAGCACGCGTTCGACGAATTCCGCATACGCGTCCAGATCGGTTGCGACGACCTGCAGGATGTAGTCGGCCGCGCCGGTGATCTTGTGGCACGAGGTCACTTCGTCGTGACGCCGCATCACGTCCTCGAAGTGGTCCGAATCCTGGTCCGAATGCATGTTGAACGTGACCTGCACGAACGCGAACACGTTCATCCCGAGCGCGCGGCGGTCCAGGTTCGCCTGGTAGCCGGTGATCACGCCTTCGTCCTCGAGCCGCTTGCGCCGCCGCCAGCACGGCGTGACGCTCAGCGACAGCCGTTCGCCTAGCGTCGCGTTGGACAGCGCGCCGTCTTCCTGCAGCAGGCGGAGCATCGCGCGGTCGACGCCGTCCAGTTCCACCGAAGCGCGATTTTTGCTCATTCCATGGTCTCCGTAGGCAGTTTTCTCAAAATTGTAGGAAACGGAGAGGTGAAAAGCAAAGTTATTGCCGCCCGGTGTCAATAGACTGTTGCCACCCCCTTGAAGCGTTCACTGCAACGGTCAACCATGCTCACGGTCTACAGCAGCGATCACCATCTGCATCGCGGCGTCGAACTGAAGGACGGCGCGATCACCGATTCGTTCGAGAACCCCCTTCGCGCCGAGACGGTGCTCGCGCGCGTCCGCGCGGCCGGCCTCGGCGACGTGATCGCGCCGCGCGCGTTCGACCGCGCGTGCTATGCCGGCGCGCACAGCGCGCGCTATGTCGACTTCCTCGCCGGCGCCTGGGACGAATGGACCGCGACCGGCCGCACCTGCCAGGCGTTGCCGCTCGTGTGGCCGGTGCGCGCGATGCCGTCGGCCGCAACGCTGCCCGACTTCATCGACGGCAAGCTCGGCTTCTTCGCGATGGATGCCGGCGCGCCGATCAACGCCGGTACGTGGGACGCGGTGAGCGCGAGCGCGAATTCGGCGCTCACCGGCGCCGACCTGCTGTCGAACGGCGGCGCGCGCGCGGCGTTCGCGCTGTGCCGCCCGCCCGGCCACCATGCGGGCCGCGAGTACATGGGCGGCTACTGCTACCTGAACAACGCGGCGATCGCCGCGCAGCATGGCATCGCGAGCGGTGCGGCGCGCGTCGCGGTGCTCGACGTCGACTTCCACCACGGCAACGGCACGCAGGACATCTTCTACGAGCGGTCGGACGTGCTGTTCGCGTCGCTGCACGGCGAGCCGGCAGTGTCGTACCCGTACTTCTCCGGCTACGCGGACGAGCGCGGCGCGGGTGCGGGCGAAGGCTTCAACCTGAACCTGCCGCTGCCGAAGGGCACGCGGTGGGACACCTACGCGGCGGCGCTCGGCCAGGCCGCCGCCGCGATCGCGAGGCACGCGCCGGACCTGCTCGTCGTGTCGCTCGGCGTCGACACGTTCGAGCACGATCCAATCAGCCATTTCAAGCTGCGCTCGCCGGACTACCTGCGGATCGGCGAGGCGCTCGCGCGCCTGAACGTGCCGACGCTGTTCGTGATGGAGGGCGGCTACATGGTCGAGGAAATCGGTATCAACGCGGTGAACGTGCTGCTCGGCTTCGAAGGGCGCGCGTGACCGCATCGCTTCGCCTGCAATCAACGACGGTCCCGATCACGAACCAATAGCGACAAGGAAGGAGACGAACATGAATCGACATCGGAAGAACACGGCATGCGCGACCGCGGCCGCGCTGGCGTGCGCATTGCCTGCGTGGTCCGCGCACGCGGACGGCATCGTGCGCATCGGGCACGTCGCGCCGCTGACCGGCGCGATCGCGCACCTCGGCAAGGACAGCGAGAACGGCGCGCGGCTCGCGGTCGAGGAGATCAACGCGAAGGGGCTCGTGATCGGCGGCAGGAAAGTCACGCTGCAGCTCGACGCGCAGGACGACGCGGGCGACCCGCGCACCGCGACGCAGGTCGCGCAGCGGCTCGTCGACGACAAGGTGATCGGCGTCGTCGGCCATCACAACTCGGGCACGTCGATTCCGGCGTCGCGCGTCTATCGCGATGGCGGCGTCGTGCAGATCTCGCAGGCCGCGACCAACCCGACGTACACGCAGCAGGGCTTCAGGACGACCTATCGCGTGGTCGCGACCGATGCCCAGCAAGGACCCGCGCTGGCGATGTATGCCGCGAAGAACATGGGCATCGGGACGGTGGCCGTGGTCGACGATTCGACCGCGTACGGGCAGGGCCTGGCGACCGAGTTCGAGAAGGCGGCGAAGTCGGCCGGGATGAAGATCATTTCGCGCGACGCGACCAACGACAAGGCGATCGACTTCCGCGCGATCCTCACGAAGATCAAGGGCGAGAACCCCGACGCGATCATGTACGGCGGGATGGACGCGACCGGCGGCCCGCTCGCGAAGCAGGCGCGCCAGCTCGGCATACGCGCGAAGATTCTCGCCGGCGACGGCGTGTGCTCGACCGACCTGCCGAAGCTCGCGGGCCCGGCATCGGACAACGTCGTGTGCTCGGAAGCCGGCATCGCGCTCGAGAAGATGCCGGGCGGCGCGGCGTTCGTGAAGCGTTACGACGCGCGCTATCACCAGCCGATGCAGGTGTATGCGCCGTTCTCGTACGACGCGGTGTACATCATCGTCGACGCGATGAAGCGCGCGAACTCGACGGATCCGGCGAAGGTGCTCGCCGCGATGCCGGCGACCGACTATCGCGGCGTGATCGGCGAAACGAGCTTCACGCCGCAAGGCGATCTGAAGCACGGCGCGATCTCGGTGTTCACGTACAAGAGCGGCAGGAAGGCGCTGCTCGATATCGTGAGGATGTGACGAAGGCGGGGCGCACGGCGCTGCGCGGCATGCGCGCCCGGTTGCGTCGCGATGCGCGTTACGACGCCCGCACGCGGCGCGGGTCGGCCGGGCGCTGCTGTTCGGCGTCGTGCACGATGTGCAGCTCGCGCGTGCGGATCGGCAGTGCGCAGTCCGCCTCGGCAAGCGTCTTGCGCACCTGGCGCGCGAGGCGCCAGCGCATCGCCCAGAACGTGTCGGGGTGCGTCCATACGCGGATGTTCGCGATTGCCGTGCTGTCGTCGAAACGCATCACCATCACGTCCGGTGCGGGATCCTGCAGAACGTCGGGATCGGCTTCCGCCAGCGCGCGCAGCGCGTCGAGTGCACGATCGATGTCGTCGTGCACGGACACTTCCACTTCGAGATCGAGACGCCGCGTCGGATTGCGCGTGTAGTTGCGGATCGCGCTGCCCCACAGCGCGCTGTTCGGCACGTATTCGCAGATGCCGTCCGGCTTCGTCAGCCGCGTCATGAAGAGCCCGACCTCTTCCACCGTCCCGGCGACGCTCGAGCCGCCGTCGATGAAGTCGCCCACCTTGAATGGACGCAGCAGCAACAGCATGATGCCGGCCGCGATGTTCTGCATCGTGCCCTGCAGCGCGAGCCCGATCGCGAGGCCGGCCGCGCCGAGCACCGCGACGACGCTCGCGGTTTCGATGCCGAGCTGCGACAGCGCGCCGACGATCGCGACGATGCGGATGCCCCACACGGCGACGTCGCAGAGGATCGGCCGCAGCGTGTCGTCGACGCGCTCCTTGTTCGCGAGCAGCCGGTTCAGCCAGTTGCCGATGCGTTTCGACAACCACCAGCCCGCGACGAGCAGCGCGAGGGCGGCGCAGAGCCTGAGCGAGAGCGTGGACAACGCGTTCCACAGGAACGTCCAGCGTTCCGGATGAAGATGATCGAGAAACATGACGGGATTCCGGGTTGAGGGCGGAAGGCGCGCGGCGGGCACCGGCGTTCGTCATTGTCGGACAGGCATGCGCTCGCGCGTCGGCAGCCCTCGACTGTACACGCCATGCGGGTTTTCGCGCGAACGCATGGGTGACGGCACGCGATTTCCGGTTTCGCGGCCAGCGCGTTGCGGCGGTGTGGTTTTCCGCGGAAACGGCCTCGTCGGATGCCCGTGCTGCGACTTCGGCCGCACGTGGCGCATGCGGCCGTGCCACCCCGCGCCGTCGGGCAGCGTCGATGCGCGTCGCCACGCCGGACGGCGTGGCGAACATCAACAGGATCGAGCTACTTAGCCCAGCGGCCAGTTCAGGATCGCGATGCCGTCGTTGTAGTCGCCGTCCGTGCCGTCTTCCGAGCCGACGAGCCCGAAGTAGGTCTTCTTGAAGATGTCGACCTGGCGCGAGCCGATCTTCGACGGCTTGCCGTTCGCCGTCACGACCACGCGCACCTTCCCCTTGCCCGAGTTCACGATCTGCGTGTTCAGGTTCGCGTCCTGCGTGCCGGCGCCCTGGAACGTCGCGGCCGGTTTCGGGTTGTCGTCGACATAGACTTCGATCGTCTGCTGCGCGGCCGAATTGACCAGCGCCGTCACGCCGAACGCGATGTTCGGCGGCAGGTTGAAGATGCCGTCGCGCTCGCCGCCGCCAGTGGTCGTCGGTTCCGGCTGCGCGGGTTGCGGCGTCGCCTTCGAGAAGTAATTGACCACCGCGCCGACACCGAACTTCGCCGCCGCGCCGGGCAGGACGCCGGGCGCGCCGGCCCACGTCACCGTGCACGCGATCACCTGGCCCGCCGCATCGGCCTTCACCTTGTTCTGCCAGCTGCCGACGTCGAAGCTGTACGGGATGGTCGCGATGTCGACGAACACGTCGTATTGCGGCAGTTTTTCCACGAGTTGCGCGGTCATGAACTGACGCATCCGGTCGAGCACCGCTTGATCGCCGTTCGCCTGTACGGCGGTTGCGTCGTTGCCGGCGAGCTGCAGAAGCGCATACAGGTCGTCGTGGGTAAAGGGTTGTGTCATGTCGTCCTCGTCTTGATGGATTAGTCTTGCGTGACGCGGCCGGCGAGCGGATCTCGCCGTGTCGTGCGTGACGCGGCGCGCGGGACAGTCGATGGTGGCCCGCACGGATCGCAATGCGCGGTTGGCTCCGTCGTCGTTGCGATCGGGAACGCGGCGCGCCGGAGATACCGCGCCGCGAATTCTCGTCAGCGTTCGGCCGTCAGCCGATCGGCCATTGCAGCACGACGATGCCGTCGTTGTAGTCGCTGTCGTGACCGTCTTCCGACACGACGATTCCGAAGTTGACCGTGAACGGCGAGCCGTCCGATTTCTTGCCGGTGATCGGCGCGAGGCGGGCATCGGTGGCCGATGTCTTGCCGTTGACCGTCACTTCGAAGCGGAGCTTGCCGTTGCCCGAATTCAGCGTGGCTTCACGCGGGCCGTCGCGCGTGGTCAGCTTGTGATAAGCGGCGGGCTCCTTGCTGTCGCCGATGAACAGCTTGATGTGCTGTTGCTCGGCGGCATTCGCGAAGAAAATCGCGCGGAAGTCGGTGTTCGGCGGAATCGAAAACTCGCCGGCGCGATTCGAGGACGTTTGAGAGTCAGCCATGCTTGCCTCCTGAAGGTCTGTGGATAATGCCTTTTGTGCGTCGCGCAAACGTTTGCTGTTTCAAACGCGACCCAGCCAGCATGGCGAAAAATAAATAAAAAAATATTCGATCGGGAATGGAAATTGTTCAGAAAATCGGAGATCGAAACAGTTCGATTTAAAGATGTGTATTTAATCGAATATGGTTCTAAATATCCGCGAAATGATTTCGCCGCGCGTCACGCTTTTTTGAATAATGAATGGTGCGGGTGGGAATGGCGGGAGGGTCGGGCTTCGGTGCCCGTCGGAACGGGCCGATTTATTCCTTCGATGTTGCGATGCGCTCGCCTGATACACCTGACAGGCGATTAATTTCGAGATTAGGGGTATCGTGCACGGAGCGCGGGCGCTCCATATTCGGCGGCTTTTATTCAATCGGCCCCTTGCCGGGCCCTCACGAGGACAGTGCGATGACGAAACCCGATAGTCTGAAAGGCGAGATCAAGGGGCAGGCGCAGGACGCAGACCGCCACAACCTGGCGCGGCCCGCGGTGAATGGCGCGTTGTGGGCGCGCGGCCTGACGACGCAACGCGTGGCCGACCTGTTCAGAACCCTGCCGGGCCTCCCGGGGCACTGGATGCAGCTGCAAAACGAAGTCAACGCAGGGAATCGCTATTTCTACGGCGTCCAGAACGGCCACCAGACGACCGACGAAGGGAAGGAATTGATCCGCTGGATCGCCGACGCGGTGGTCAGCGCCGCGCAGCGGGCGGGATTCGATTTTCCGTTGCAGCAGCTTCGGTTCACGGCCGACACGGGGTGGTTGAAGCTTCAGCGCGTGTCGGGGCGCGTGATGGTGTTGTCGAGGCCGTAAGCGTGGCGGGTGGTTGTCGATGTGCCGGCATGTCGTGGGGCACGTCAGCCGCGGCAGCGGGAACGCGCGCTGCCACCGACGGGATCACTGACCGAAGCGCTGCGCCACGGCGTCTTTCAACCGCGCGGCGGTGATCTCGCCCATGTGCGATTCGACGAGTTCGCCCTTCGCATCGAAGAACAGCGTCGTGGGCAGTCCGCGCGACCCGTACGCATGCATCGCACGCAACGGCGGATCGAGCAGCACGTTGTCGAAGCGCAGCCCCTGCTGTCCGAGGAATGCGCGCACCGCCTGCGCGTTTTCACCCTGGTTGAGCATCAGCACCGTGATGCCGGGATGCTCGCGCTGCGCCTCTTCGAGGATCGGCATTTCGCGCCGGCAAGGCGCGCACCACGTTGCCCACAAGTTCACGACGACCGGCTTGCCGGCAAAGCGTTGCGGCAGCACGGGTGTCGAATCGAGCGCTTCGAGCTGCATCGCGGCGAACGGCGGCGCGGTGCGTTGCAGTGTCGCCAGCGTGCCTTGCGCGATGCCCCATGCGGCAAGGCCCGCGACGATGCCGGCTGCCACCGGACGGCGCAGCGCGGGCAGGCGGCGCAGCCGCCACCCGGCGAACACCAGCGCGGCGGCGACGCCAATGCGCCAGTCGAAGCCGCCGTCGCCCAGCGCGATGATGGACCGTGGCGCCGCTGCATATTCGCGCCACCATTGCGCGACATAGCCGATGCGCGCGGCGACCAGCCCGAGCAGCAGCACGTCGAGGATCAGGCTCGACGCGGTCTTGTGCTGGCCGTCGGGCGGGCGGCGCTGGATGAAGCGGGCGACGAGCCACGCCAGCAGCGCGGCGGCGGCTACCGCGACGACGCGGATCGAGAAGGGACCGATGCTCAACATGGGAAGAAAAAGGTGCGGGGGTCGTGGATCGACCGGTGAAGGCGATACCGTACCGGTCATGTGGCGTTTCGACCCTGCGCGACGTATGCGGGTTCCCGTTGCGAGCTCGCGACATGCGTCGCCCTGCGCGCGGATCGCACGCCGAGTACGAGAATTCAGGACGACGTTGCTTTCGTCGAAGCGCCTCGAAGCATCAGGTCGACTGACGATCGCGCAGCACCGGTAATTACTGCCTGTTTCCGACGGAACCGGGCGATGCGCCGCCGAGCCGGTACGCGGTGAAGAACTCGTACCACGGCGAACCCTGACCGACCGGCACGCCAAGTGCCGACGTCCGCTGCTTCAATGCCGCGAACACATCGTCGATACGCGCGGCCTGCGCGGCATCGCTGAACGGACGCGGCTTCGCCCTGCCGGCCGCGAACGCGCCGTACGCGATCGCGAGCAGGCGCGCGCTGTCGTCGATCGAGAGGATCGACTCGCTGATCGCTTCGACGAAGCGTGGTCGATCCGCTTCGCGGGACGCGGCGATGCACTGGAACACGATCGCCGACACTTCATGCAGGTCGTTCGCGCGCAGCAATGCCGGCAGGCGTGCGGCGATCCGGTCGGCCGGTTCCTCATGCAGCGCGGCGCCGAAGTCGAGCACGGCGGCCATCGGGTTGCCGTCCTGCTTGACGCGATCGAGCGCAGATGCGGACGCGGCGGCCGCTGCTTGCGCGTCGTCGCCGGACGCGGCGCGCAGCACGTCCGCCACCTGCTGCCGCCACTCCGGAAAGATCATCCGCACGTTGCCGAACTGCTCGCCGCCTTTCGCGGCCGGATTCCAGCGGTAGACGATCGTGCCGCCGTGAATGAACGGCGAATACAGATGCTCGGGCGTTTGCGGCAGCGGCCGCCGGTTGATGGGCAGCCACGCGAGCGTCAGCCAGTCGTAGCGGCCGGTGGCGGGTACCGACGGGCTCGAACTCGCGACGACCTGCCAGGTGCCGCGGTTCGCATAACGCCGGCGCGCGTCGGGCACCGCGACGGTTTGCTGTTTCGCGGTATCGAAGTAGGTCGTGCCGGTCACGTTTTCGCCGCTGTCCGGGGCCGGCGTGAGGGTGGCGATGACCCACGCTGCACCGTCGGCCGAACGATAGTCCGACGGCCGCAGCGTGGCGACGTCGTGCACCATGCGCGTTTCGGCGGCGACGGGGCTCGGCGGAAGATGGGCGGGACCGGCGACGATACTCGGCATGGACATTCCTCGGAATCGGGTGCGTATCGACGGACGCGAACCGAACGTGAAAGTGGGTGGCGCCGCATGTCGTCTCTCGTAACTGTAGAACGCCGCCGCCGGAAACGGAAACCGGCCGCGGCAGCCCCAACTCGCGCAACGCGCTCACGCGCACCGACGCTTCGGCTTACCATGCGCATCCAGGGCCAGCACGACGCACACCGATCGGGAGCGCACATGACCGACACGAAAGCCATTACCGAACACTGGACGCACGTCGCCGACCAATGGATCGCCTGGGCCGGCAGGCCGGGTCACGATGCGTTCTGGAAGTATCGCGAGGGGTTGGCGGCTTACCTCGGACGCGGCAGCGGCCATGCACTGGAAATCGGCAGTGGCGAGGGTCGCGTGAGCCGCGAGCTGAAGGCGCTCGGCTACGACGTGACCGCGAGCGACGCGGTGCCCGCGATGCTCGACGCCGCCCGTCGCGCGGATTCCGCGCACCGCTACGTACTCGCCGATGCGGCATCGCTGCCATTCGACCCGGCAAGCTTCGATGTCGTGATGGCGTACAACGTGCTGATGGACCTCGACGACATGGCTGCCGCGTTGCGCGAGGCGCGCCGCGTGCTGAAGCCGGGCGGGCTGCTGTTCGTGTCGCTCGTGCATCCGTTCCGCGATCGCGGCCGTTTCGCGGGGCCGCAGCCCGACGCGCCGTTCGTGCTCGAAGGCACGTATTTCGGCAGCGAGCATTTCGAAGGCGTGGAAACGCGCGACGGGTTGTCGATGCATTTCGCGGGCTGGTCGCTGCCGCTGCAGGCCTACATGGATGCGCTGGAGGCAGCCGGCTTCGCGATCGTGTCGCTGCGCGAGCCGCCGCCCGACCGCGCCGACACGGACACGCTGAAGCAGTGGTCGCGCGTGCCGCTGTTCCTGTGGATCAAGGCGCGGCCGCTGGCATGAACCCGCCGCCGCGCCCCCGCTTGCGGCCCCCTCAGCGCGGCAAAACCTTCCGGTAGATCACGAATCCGGTTTTTCCCGCGACGGTGTCGTAGAGCCGCATCGCCGTGTGATTCGTCTCGTGCGTCTGCCAGTACACGCGTTCGGCGCGTTGCGCCTGCGCGGCGTCGTACACGGCTTCGATCAACGCGCGGCCCACGCCCTTGCCGCGTTCGCTCTCGAGCGTGAAAAGATCCTGCAGATAGCAGGTCGGCCCGATCAGCGTCGTGCTCCGGTGATACAGGAAATGCACGAGCCCGACGAGCCGGCCGTCGCGTTCCGCGACGCGCGCATGCACGGGCTCGTAGCCATCGAAGAAGCGCGACCATGTGAGCTGCGTGATCTCGTGCGGCAGCGCGGTGTCGCCGAAGCGGCCGTAGAAGCGGTTGTAGCCCTCCCACAGCGGTAGCCAGTTGTCGAAATCGTCTTCCTGCACGGGGCGTACGGTCAGGCCGGTGTCGGTAGCGTTCATGGTCGCGAACCTTTCGAGGATGGATGAAACGAAGCGTTGCCGGCGCGGCCGGAAACGAGAACGGACATCCACGATAAAAAGTTCGTGGCACCATGTGTAGACCCATGACATTCCCACATTCTGGAGCCACGATGGATTACGCGGTGCTGCTGTCGACCTTCGAGCGCGAGGCGGGGCCGCACGCGGTCACGCGGATGTCGCGGCAGCAGCGGCTGTACGCGTGTCTGCGCGATGCGATCCTGAGCGGCCGCATCGCCGAAGGCGCGCGGCTTGCCGCCTCGCGCACGCTGGCCGACGAACTCGGCATCGCGCGCAACTCGGTGCTGTACGCGTACGAGCGGCTCGCGTCGGAAGGGTTCGTGACCGGCACGCGGCAGGGCACGGTGGTCGCCCGGATGGGTTTGCGCGGGTCGCGGATCGCCGCCGCGGCGCCCGCCGGCGATGCGGCGATGCTGTCGCGGCGCGTCGCGCAGGCGGAGCGCGCGACGAGCGGCCTCGACGAATCGCTGCCGTTCATGCCGGGCGTGCCGGCCGTCGACGAATTTCCGCTCGCGCAGTGGCGGCGCTGCGTCGAACGCGCATGGCGCGCGGCGGGGCCGGCGCAGCTCGGCTATCAATCGGCGGAAGGCGACGCGGTGCTGCGCGACGCGATCGCCGGTTATCTGCGTGCATCGCGCGGCGTGCGTTGCGACGCCGCGCAGGTGATCGTCACCGACGGCACGCAGGGCGCGCTCGACCTGTGCGCCCGCGCGCTGGCGGACGCGGGCGACGTCGCATGGATCGAGAACCCGGGCTACCACGGTGCGCGCAATGCGTTTCTCGCGGCCGACCTGCGCGTCGAGCCGATCGGCGTCGATGCGCAGGGGCTGGCGCCGCATCCGGACGACTGGCGCGATCGTCCGCCGAAGCTCGTCTACATCACGCCGTCGCACCAGTATCCGCTCGGCGCGGTGATGAGCCTCGAACGGCGGCTCGCGCTCGTCGCGCAGGCGCGCGCGGCCGGCGCATGGATCGTCGAGGACGACTACGACAGCGAGTTTCGCCACCACGGCACGCCGCACGCGGCCGTGCAGGGGCTCGCGGACGACGCGCCGGTGATCTACCTCGGCACGTTCAGCAAGGTGATGTTTCCGGCGTTGCGGCTCGGCTTCATGGTGGTGCCGCCCACGCTCGCGCAGCCGCTGCGCGACGCGGCGGGCGCGCTGATGTTGCAGGGTCGCGCGGTCGAGCAGCGCGCGCTCGCGGATTTCATCGAGGCCGGGCATTTCACGCGCCACCTGCGGCGCATGCGCCGCGTGTACGCCGAGCGGCGCGATGCGCTGCACGACGCGCTGGTGCGGCGATTGAGCACGCGGCTGACGGTGTCGGGCGGCGCGGGCGGCATGCATCTTTCCGCGCGGCTCGACGTGCCGGTGGCGGACACGGAGCTGAGCCGCGTCGCGCAGGCGCACGGGCTGATCTTGCGGCCGCTGTCGTCGTTCTGCCTGCCGGGCACCGCGCACGGCTACAACGGGCTCGTGCTCGGCTACGGCGGCGTGCCGGCCGAGCGGATGGACGCGCTCGCGCGGCGGATCGGCGAGATGATCGACCGCGCGCTGGCCGGGCGGTGACGCCGGATGCGGCGCGGTAGCAGATGACCCGGCTTCCAGCACGATAGCGAACGCGGAGAATCCCGGAAGTGGTTGCCCACGTTTCGTCATTTAGCTAATATTCGAAACGTCAAACGAGGCCGAACCATGGACGACGTCACCCGCATCAGCGCACTGGCCAACGAAAGCCGTCTGGCCGTGATGCGCTGGCTCAAGCAGCCGCGCAAGCATTTCCCGCCGCAGCCGCATGGCGACTTCGACGAACTCGGCGTGTGCTGCACGTACATCACCGAGAAGCTCGGCATCGCACCGGCCACGACCACGCGCCACATGCGCATCCTCGCGGATGCCGGGCTCGTGCAGGCGACGCGCGTCGGCAAGTTCACGTACTACAAGCGGATCGACGATGCGCTGCATCGGTTGGGCCGCGATCTCCTGCAACTCTGATCTTCACAGAGGCAAACGACATGGATGAACTCGCCCTGCTGGCCGACGCCGACCGGCGCGCGCACGCGTATCTCGCAGCAGCCGGCGAACGGCGCGCGTATCCCGATGCGGCCGCGCTCGCCGGTCTTGCGGCCTTCGACGAACCGCTGCCCGATACGGGCCGCCCGGCCGACGACGTGTTGCGCCTGCTCGACGAGCGCGGCACGCCCGCGACCGTCGCATCGAACGGCCCGAACTACTTCGGCTTCGTGATCGGCGCGACGCTGCCGGCCGCGGCGGCGGCCGAGCGGCTGATGCTTGCGTGGGACCAGTGCGCGTCGTCGTTTGCGAATTCGCCGGTGGCCGCGACGATCGAGCGGCAGGCCGCGCGCTGGGTCGTCGACGTGCTCGGGCTGCCGGAGGGCAGCGCGGTCGGCTTCGGCACGAGCGCGACGGCCTGCACGCTGGTCGCGCTGGTCGCCGCGCGGCGTGCGCTGCTTGCGCGCAAGGGCTGGGATGTCGACGAAGCAGGCCTGATCGGCGCGCCCGAGGTGAAGGTCGTGCTCTCCGAGCTCGCGCACATCACGGTGAAGAAGGCGCTGCGCGTGCTCGGCTTCGGGATGAAGCGCCTGATCGTCGCGCCGGTCGACCCGCACGGCCGCATCGATCCCGCGCAATTGCCGCCGCTCGACGACATGACGATCCTCTGCGTGCAGGCCGGCGAAGTGAACACCGGCGAATTCGATCCGTTCGCGGCGCTGGTTCCGCGCGCGAAGGCCGCCGGCGCGTGGGTGCACGTGGACGGCGCGTTCGGGCTGTGGGCGCGCGCGTCGTCGAAGCGCGCGCTGACCGACGGCATCGACGGCGCGGACAGCTGGACCACCGACGGCCACAAGTGGCTCAACACGCCGTACGACGGCGCGATGGTGATCTGCCGCGACGCGGCCGCGCTCGCGACCGCGATGAACAGCGATGCCGTCTACCTGAGCGGCGCGCAGGACGCGCAGAAGAACCTCAACCTTGAATTCTCGCGGCGGGCGCGCGGCATTCCGGTGTGGGCCGCGCTGCGCGTGCTCGGCCGCGCCGGTGTGGCGACGCTGGTCGAGCGGCATTGCGCGCAGGCCCAGCGCGTCGCCGACGGCCTGCGCGCGGCCGGCTACGACGTGCTGAACCGCGTCGTGCTGAACCAGGTGCTCGTGCGCGCCGGCACCGACGACGAGACGATCGCGATCCTTCAGGCCGCGCAGGATTCGGGCGACGTCTGGTTCGGGCAGACCGTATGGCAGGGGCGGCCGGCGTTCCGGATCAGCGTGTCGTCGTGGCGCACGGAGGACGAACACATCGATCGCCTCGTCGCCTTGCTGACAAAGCTGCGCGGCGTGCACGTGAGCTGAGCGACGTCACGCGGTAGCGGTGGACGAGGATCGTGCCGGCGATCTCGTCCGCATGAAAATGTCGGACAATAGCGCGGCATGCACGCCGCGCCCGCCCGGGCGGCGCGTTCAACCGCTGCATTGACGCCGACGAGATCCCCATGTCCACGACACCTCCCCGGGAACTGCTGAAAGCCGCCGACATCGCGAAAATGGAACCGACCCGCGCGGTGCATTCGCTCAATCCCAACGCCGTTCGCCTCAAACGACAGCTCGGCGATCTGACCGGCCTCACGCAGATCGGCGCGCATCTGCTGACGCTGATGCCCGGCCACGAATCGGCCGAGTATCACCGCCACCTGTACGAGGAGGAATGCGTGTACGTGCTGTCCGGCACCGGCGCGGTCACGATCGGCGAACGCACGTGCGAAATCGGGCCGGGCGACTTTCTCGGCTTCCCGCGCGGCGGCGATGCGCACACATTGCAGAACACCGGCGACGTGCCGCTGGAACTGTTCGTCCTCGGCCAGCGCCTCGAACACGACGTCTGCGAATACCCGAGAATCGGCAAGCGGCTTTACATCGCGGGCGAGCTCGAGGATTTCGTCGACTTGCCGAAACGGCCGTAGACGGCACGCATCCGCATCGGCCGCCGTCATGCTTATGATGCGGGAACGCCACTGACAGGATTCCACGCCATGGACGCGCCGCATCCGCCGATGAATGCCCCGGTCTCCGAAACGGAACCTGAAACCGAAACCGTCACCGAGCCGCGCGCGTCGCGCGTGCAGCGGCCCGTCGCGCTCGTCACCGGATCGACGTCGGGAATCGGCGCGGCCATCGCGCGACGGCTGGCGGCGGACGGTTACGCCGTGATCCTGCATTCGCGCAGTTCCGCCGAAACCGGTCGCGCGATGGCGCGCGAACTCGGCGCGGCCTACGTGCAGGCCGATCTCGCCGACGATGCGCAGCGCGTGCGACTGATCCGCGACGCGGTGGCGGTGCACGGCCGCCTCGACGTGCTGGTGAACAACGCGGGCGTCAGCCGTGTGATTCCGCATGACGATCTCGCCGCCGCGACGCCCGACGTGTGGCGCGAGATGCACGAGATCAACGTGATCGCGCCGTTCCGGCTCGTCGCCGAAGCGCAGCCGGCGCTGCTCGAAGCGGCGTCGAGCGGGCGCGCCGGGTGCGTGATCAACGTCAGCTCGCATGCGGGCGTGCGGCCGAAGGGCGCGTCGATTCCGTATGCGGCGGCGAAGGCCGCGCTCAATCACACGACGCGCTTGCTGGCGCGCACGCTCGCGCCGGCGATTCGCGTCAATGCGGTGGCGCCGGGGCTCGTCGATACGCCGCTGACCGCCGACTGGACCGACGCGCAGCAGCTCTGGCGCGAGCGCGCGCCGATGCGCCGCGCGGCGACGCCGGACGACGTCGCGCAGACGGTCGCGATGCTCGTCGCGTCCGATTACGTGACGGGCGAGATCGTGATGCTCGACGGGGGATTGAACCTGACGTGACCGCGGACGGGCGATGCGGGCGGCGCGGCGGGGAGGCGCGGCGGCGTTGTGCCGGGGCGATGCGCGCCGACAGCGAAGCCGCCGGCCGGTATCACCTCCGAGGTCAGCCGAGGTTCGACCGCAGCCGCGCGAGCGCGTGGTCGTGCGTGCGTTCGAACTTCAGCGGCGTGACCGCGATGTAGCCTTCGCCGAGCGCGAGCGTTTCCGAATCCGCATCGTCGTCGCGCGGTGCGCGCGCCAGTTTCAGCCAGTGGTATTCGATGTCGCGCGGATCGCGCCCCGACACGATTTCGACGCCCTGAAGCGTGCCGGCGCCCTGGTTCGTCACCTTCAGGCCGCGCACGTCGTCGGCCGGGCGCGCCGGGAAATTCACGTTGAGGCATGCGTCGCTGTCCCAGCCGGCAGCGACCAGCCGGCGAATCACGTCCGGCGCATGCGTGAGCGCCGTGGTCCACGGCACCGCGTTGCGGTCGCTGAACGCCTGGCTCAGCGCGATCGCCGGCACGCCGACCAGCATGCTCGTCATCGCGGCGCCGACGGTGCCCGAGAACACCGTTTCGGTGCCGAGGTTCGCGCCGCGATTCACGCCGGACAGCACGACGTCGGGCCGTGATTCCTTCATCAGGTGGCTGACCGCGATCGCGACGCAATCGCCCGGCGTGCCGCGCACGGCGAAGCGGCGTTCGCCCTTGCGATGCACGCGCAGCGGTTCGTGCAGGCTCAGCGAATGCGACGTGCCGCTCTGGTCTTCCGCCGGGGCGACGATCCAGACTTCGCGTGCCAGTTGCGTGGCGACCTGTTCGAGCACTTCAAGGCCGGGTGCGTCGAATCCATCGTCGTTGGTGAGCAGGACGCGGTCGAACAGCGGGCGGGTTTCTTGCATCGGGACGTTCCTCGCAGGCAGGCAATGAGGGGAAGGCATCGCGGGTATAGCCGCAAGGCTAACACCCCGTCGCGACGCGTGCCGCGTGCCGCGTCACGCAGAGCCGAAGCCGCGGCCGGCGCGCGGATGCGAAAACGGACGCATGGCGCGCCCGTCGTCCGTTTCGATGTGTCGCCCGCGCGGCGCTCGGAACCGCGTTACCCGATTACCCGAGCAAATACCGCAGCAGGCCGGCCGACACGACGCCGACGATGACGGTTGGCAGGATCGACAGGCGGGTCGCCGCGATCAGCGTGACGGCGAGCGCGAGCAGATCGGCCGGGCGCGTCGACACGAAGGCCGGCGCGATCACCGAGATCAGCACGCAACCGGGCACGTTCTCCATCACCGACGCCATCCGCGGGCTCAGCGTGCGGTTGCGCAGCAGCACGTAGCCGAGCACGCGCGACAGGTAGGTCGTCGACGCCATCAGCACGATGGTCGCGACCGTCGCGAAGTCAGGCAGCATCGCGCGGTTCCCACAGCAGCGCGGCAATCAGCCCCGCGCACGCGCCGGCCGGGACGTACCACGCGCCGGGCACGGCCAGGTGCGTGGCGGCCGCGACGACGAGGCTCACGAACCACGGACGGCTCGCGCGCATGCCCTTCCACATCCCGCGCAGCAGCACCAGAAACACGGCCGTGAACGCCATGTCGAAGCCGTACTGCTCGACGTCGCCGATCGTCGGGCCGACCGCCGCGCCGAGCGTCGTCATCGAAATCCATGTCAGGTACAGGCCGGCGCACACGCCCGCGTAATACGGGACGCTGATGTGCGTGGCCGAGCGTGAGCGTGCGTCGGCAAGCGACATCGCCCAGCTTTCGTCGCACATGAAGAACAGCGCGGCGAACGCGCGGCGGCGCGGCAGGCGCCGGATGTACGGCGCGAACGCCGCGCCCATCAGGATATGACGCGAATTCACGAGGAACGACATCGCGACGATCAGCGCGATGTGCGGCGGCGACGTCCACAGATGGATCGCCGCGAATTCCGAGCCGCCGCCGAAATTCAGGCCCGTCATCATCGGGACCTCGAACAGGCTCAGCCCTTTTTGCGCGGCCTGCGCGCCGAGCACCAGCGCGAACGGCACGAAACCCAGCATGACGGGCAGCGCCGCGCGCAATCCGCGGCCCATCTCGGCGACATAGGCGGGCCTGTCGCGAAGCCCGGACGACGTTGAAACGCTACTGCTCATTACTCCTCCTTCGGGGGAGGAGGATTGTCTGCTTTTTTGACTCGAATCGGATTGCGTTGCGGATCGATATTCACGAGAATTTGGCATTGAGTGAGCGATTCGCGAATTTTTTGGAATTTGATGCCAATGAAGCTTGACGCTATCGATCGGCGGATCCTGAGCGCGCTGCAACGCGACGGCCGCATGCAGAACGTGGAACTCGCGCACGAGGTCGGGCTGTCGCCGTCGCCGTGCCTGCGGCGCGTGCGGCTGCTCGAGGAAGCGGGCGTGATCGAGAAATACGTGGCCGTGCTGAACCCGGCGAAGGTCGGCAAGGGGCTGACGATCTTCACGCGCGTGTGGCTGAAGGGGCAGGACGCCGAATCCGTGAACCGATTCGCCGAGGCCGTCCAGCAGATGCCGGAAGTGGTCGAATGCCACCTGATGGCCGGCGACTGCGATTTCCTGCTGCGCGTGGTGGCCGCCGACATCGACGACTACCGGCGCTTCCAGATGGAATACCTGACGCGCATCCCGGGCGTGCTGAGCGTGAAGACCGACATTCCGATGCAGAAGGTCAAGCTCACGTCGGCGCTGCCGACGTAACGCGGCACGGGCGCGTGACGACGATTCGGCGAATCGTCGCCGGCCAGTGACATTTGGCCGATACACTGGGAGGACGAGCCGCTTCGCCGCGCACCGCCCGCATCACGGTGCGACTTCGATGCACAAGCAACTAACGGTCAACCGCAAAGGAATCGACGAACACGCGCGCTGCGCGCCATGCGATCCGCCGGGCGGTGCGTCCTTCTTGTCGAGCCATTCATGCAGCCATTCAACAATCCGTGGAATTCGCTGGAAATCGTCAAGCTCGTGCTCGGCGTGCTGACGCCGTTGTCGGTTGCGTGTCTCGGCTGGCTCGTCGCGCGCCGATTGAAGCGGCTCGAGCTCGTGCAGTGGACCAACCAGCGGCTGATCGAGAAGCGCCTCACGCTGTACGACACGGTCGCGCCGCAGCTCAATGCGCTGCTGTGCTTCTACACGTGGATCGGCTACTGGAAGGACATCTCGCCGGACGACGTGATCCGCGCGAAGCGAGAACTCGACCGCACGTTTCACATCTACCGCTACCTGTTCGACGACGACGTGTACGACGCGTATCACACGTTCATCCACGCGTTGTTCGAGATGCATACTGGGCCGGGGCGCGACGCGCGGATTCGTTCGCTGATCCAGGCGCCGGACGGCGACCGCCGCGTGCACGGCACGTACGAGTGGAAGGCCGCGTGGTCCGAGCGGTTCTCGACCGCGAACGTGACGGACAAGGCCGATGTGGTGCGGCACTACACGCGGCTGATGGAGCGGCTGCGCGTGGCGCTCGGCGCGAATCGCTGACGATTGCGCGCGTGCGCCGCGCGCCGGTACCGGAATTTGCTACCGGGCGGGGCCGATTGATCCCTTCATGCATGCGGCCATGTCCACTCGCGTGAGGTTCGCATGTTGATCGACACGGGTTTTCAGCCGCTCATGGTGCGCCGGCCGGGGATACGCCGGCGCCGTCTTCCAGACATCGCATCGAGTGACGCGAATTTCTCGCGCGTCAGTCGATCGTATTCGGTACGGACTTCGGAGTCGGCCGGTTCACGATTCAATTCCGTCCCGCCACCGCGAGCCGGGCGGCCAATCCCACGAACACCGTTCCGAGCAGATACCGCGGCAGCTTCGACGGTCGGCGTCGCGCGCCGATGCGCTGACCCAACCGGCTCGCGGACAGAATCACCGCGCCGTTGACGACGAGCCCGATCGCATTGAGCACCGTGGCGAGAACGAGGATCTGCACGGCGATCGAGCCATGTTCGGGACGCACGAATTGCGGGAACAGCGCGAGGACGAACAGCGCCATCTTCGGATTCAGCAGGTTCGTCATCACGCCCTGGCGGAAGATCGCGGCGGTCGAATGGCGGCGAGGCGACGCGGCCGGCGACGGCGCGGTCGCATCCGAACGGAATGTCTTCCATGCGAGGTAAAGCAGATACGCGGCGCCGGCGAATCGCACGGCGTCGTACGCGACTGGCACCGCGACGAAGAGCTGAGACAGCCCGAGCGCGGCTGCGAGCGCATGACAGTAGGTGCCGACCTGAATGCCCGCGAGCGTGGCGAACCCCGCGCGGCGGCCCTGGCTCACGCTGCGCGACGCAATCAGCAGCATGTCGGGGCCGGGTGTGGCGGTCAGCGCGAGACACGCGCCGGAGAACAGCGCGAGCGTGGAGAGGTCGATCATGGAAGTCCCTTTGTGCCAGAGATGCCTGAAAGGGAGGTCAGTTTAGGAGCGCACGTGGAACGGGTCAATCGACCGGACGGCCGATCGTCAACGTATTTGTTCCGTCTTCCGCGCGACGACAAACGCATGCCATGCGAGCAAGCGCGAGGAATCACGCGCACTCGCCGTCGCGCCGCAGCGCGCCGATCACTGTTTCCGGCAGGCCACCTGATAATCGATCACGGTATTCGCCGACGGCATGTCCGGCTCGCCGCCGGCCGTCGTCACACCGAGCACGCCGGCCGCGCTCCGATACCGCAGCGCGCAATACCCCATGCCGGTGCCCGAGCACGCTTCGGCTTCGATGATCCCGTGCTTCGCGAGCGTGGCCGCGCCGTCCGCCGGGTCCGGCTTCTCGCGCGGACGCAGCGGCTGCCAGCCACGCGAGATCAGGATCTTGCGCGCCGTATCGAGCGGCTTGCCGTACACGTTGGGCACGACTGCACGGCCGTGGCAGTACGTGCGTTCGGCGGCGACCGCCGTCAGCCGCAAGCCGCCATGCTCTTCGCGGAGCTCGCCGACGGGCGCCGACGGGCCGTCGCCGCCCCAGACCAGCAGCGCGCCGCTTTCCAGCGACTCGACCGAGCCGAGCTGCCAGCCGGCCGAGCGCGCCGTATAGCCGAGCGCGACGAGCGTCGTGCCGTCGAAGACGCCTACGTTTGCGTTGCGCGCGTAGCAGATCGCGCTCGTCCCCGGCTTGAAACCGCTCGCGAACGTGACGACCGTGTAGCGGCCGAGCGGCGCTTCCGACGTCACGATCCAGCCGAGCTTCGCGACGTCGCGGCTGGCCGCGGTTGCGGTCTTCGCGCGATATCGCGCACAGAATGCGTCGAGCGTGCCGTTCTCCGGCGAGCGCGGCAGCGCGCCGAGCGGAACCAGGGACGCGCCGGCGATATCGGAAGCCGTGTGCAGCGTCTCGGCGGACGCCGCGCCGCCGAGCGCGACGCACGCGAGGGCGACGAACGATGCGACACGGCGGGTGAACGGCCGGACAGTCATGCGACGCATGTGGAGGGTCTCCGGGAAAGGACGGGCATCGACCGTTTGCGTGCGTGCCCGTCGCCGGGCATTCAGGCCTTCGCGACCACGTCGATCCGCAGCGCGTCGCCGCCGTCGACGATCGCCAGCAGACGATCGACGTTCGGGTGTGCGCCCGGGCGGTTACGTGCGTCGACGGTGTGCTCCGCGAACACGGCGAGGCCGTGCTCGGCGGCCTTTGCGTCGAGCGTGCCGAATGCCTGCTTCAAGTAGTTGTACACCGCGAGCGAGCCCTGCTTGCCCGGCTGGTTATCGATGCTGGCGACCACGTCGCCGTTCGCGCCGACGAGATCGATGCGCGCGACACCGTCGATGGCCGGCAGTTGCGCGAGGTTGTCCTTGAATACTTGGGTCGGTTGAATCACTGAAACACTCCGTCGGTTCGGTCATGGGTCGATCGGCCCGTATCTTATCCGATCGACATGCCCGCTTCGCGCGCGCGGTCGATGTCGGGGCTGCGATAGGCGCGCTCCGGAATCTCGGCGAGCCGTGACGCATGCACCTGATGCGGCGCGAGGCCATAGAACTTCTGAAAACTCATGATCAGCGGCGACCATTTGTCCGGATCGATGCGGTCCGGATGACCGTCCATCAGCAGGTCGGGATGTACGTGAACGCGCTGGATGCGCACCTCGAACACGCGAATGCGGCCGCGCAGGTCGGGTGCTTCTTCGCCGATGCCGTGCGTGGCGGCAACCACCGCTTCCAGATGCACCGGGCATTCGAGCGCGCGTGGCGGGGCGACGGTCTGCGAGGGCGTCTCGGTGAGCCCGGCGGTGCCGAACTTGTCCGGTTCGTACACGTAGCCGCGTGCCTGCTTCGACTCGGGCACCGGATGCGTGCCCGTCGTGCGCGCGATGCGGTCGACCGCTTGCGCCTGCGCCGCCGACGGCAGGTTCAGCACGCATTCGCCGGTGCGCATCAGGTTATGCGTGGTCTGCGAGCTGGCGGCGAGCCCGAGCATGCCGCGCCAGCCGAGCCAGAACGCGGACGACATCGGCGCAAGATTGGCCGTGCCGTCCGGATTCAGCGTGCTGATCAGCACGACGGGCGTGCCGAAATAGAGGATGTTGGGTTCGGTGACGCAATGCGAGGCGTTCATGGTCGCTCCTTCGTTGACGGGATCAGTTCGCATGCTGATCGCGTCGCCGCCGCGCGGCGCTCCGATTCTTGTCGTGTCATTCGCGCGGCGCGGCGCGGCGCAGCCGCCGTCGGCATCGTGCGTGCTTTTCCGCTACAGTAAGCAATCGAAGGTCGCATGTGCCGCCCACGCCGGCACGCGGCGGCCACGTTCCGCAATTGCACACGAGGGACTGATGGACATCGAGCAACGCTACACCGCCAACGCGCCGACGCGCGCGGAAGTCGACGCACTGGCCGGTGCGACCGTCATCGAATTCGGCACGAACTGGTGCGGAATCTGCGCGGGCGCGCAGCCTGCGATCGTCGCGTCGTTTTCCGCGCATCCGGCCGTCCGGCACCTGAAGATCGAGGATGGCCCAGGCCGGCCGCTCGGCCGCTCGTTCGGCGTGAAGCTGTGGCCGACGCTGGTATTCCTGCGCGACGGGGTCGAAGTCGCGCGCGTCGTGCGCCCGGCCGATGCCGGACAGATCGAGGCCGACGGCTTCGCCGCGCTCGCCTGAGGCCGTCGTCGTGCAACAGGCCATCACGCACATCGGCGTCGACGCGCGCGGCAGCGGCCTCGTCGAGTTCACGCCGCAAGTGCGCGCATTCGTCGACCAGCAGGCGATCCGCACCGGGCTGCTGACCGTGTTCTGCCGCCATACGTCCGCGTCGCTGCTGATCCAGGAGAACGCGGATCCGTCCGTGCAGCGCGACCTCGAACGCTACTTCGCGACGCTCGCGCCCGAGGACGACACGCGCTACGAGCACGACACCGAAGGCCCCGACGACATGCCCGCGCATCTGCGCACGGCGCTCACGCAAGTGCAGCTGTCGATCCCGATCGAGCACGGACGCATGGTGCTCGGCACGTGGCAGGGCATCTATCTGTTCGAACATCGTCGCGCCGCGCATCGGCGCGACATCGTGCTGCATTTGATCGGCGAGTAAGCGGGAAACGCGCAACGGGCGGCCGGAACGCCTGCCCGTCATGCATCGCGTCCGCGCTCAGCCGAGCAGCTTCTCGACGAGCGCGCCGAGTTCGCGCAGGTGAACGGGTTTCGGCAGGAATTCGTCGAACACCCGCTGGTTCTCGCGCAGCGCGGCCGATTCGTACGCGCTGACACCGAGGATCGACGGAAACTTTCCGTCGTCGTCCGGTTGCGCGACCATCCGGATGCGGTGCGCGACTTCGAAGCCGCTCAGGTCCGGGAGTTCGAGATCGAGCACGACGAGGTCGTAATGCGTGTCGCCGAAACGGGCGATGCCTTCCTGCCCGGTGCCGCACAGATCGGCGTCGAGGCCGAGCGCCGACAGCATTGCGCCGAGCGTTTCGCGCGCGTTGTCGTTGTCGTCGACCACGAGCGCGCGGCGGTTGCGATGCGCGGCGACGGCCGGCCACGCGGGCGCGTCGCCGGTCGTTTCGCCGGCATCCGGCACCTCGGCCGGCAGCGTCACGACGAACTCGCTGCCTTCGCCGACGACGCTGCGCACGTCGACGTGGCCGCGCAGCGTCGTCACGATCTCGCGCACGACCGCGAGCCCCATGCCGATTCCGTCCACATGCAGGCCGACCGCGTCGTTCGCGCGGTAGAACGGCTCGAAGATCTTCGGCAGATGCTGCTTCGCGATACCGGCGCCCGTGTCCCGCACCGCGAGTTTCAGTTGGCGGCCGGCCGGCGCGTCGACGAGCATGATCGATACGTCGATCGATCCGTCGACGGTGTATTTCACCGAATTCTCGATCAGGTTCGACAGCACCTGACGCAACAGCTTGCGATCGGAGCGGATCGCGAGATCGTGAGGCTCGACGCGCTGCGCGACGGCGATTCGCTTGGCCAGGATCTTCTCGCGCAGCGGATCGAGCACCTCGGCGAGCAGCGACGCCATGCCGACCGTTTCGGTTTCGGCGAGGCGCTTGGTCGAGCGCAGCTTGATGTAATCGGTCAGGTCCTTCACCAGCGCTTCGAGCGACGACGCTGAATTCTGCAGCCGCCGGATCGTCTTCAGGTTTGCGTCGGACTGCGGCCGCGCGAGCAGGATCTCGATCGAACCGCAGATCGCCTGCAGCGGCGTGCGCAGTTCATGGCTGACCATCCCGAGAAACGCGTTCTTCGCCTCGATCATCTCGAACGCGCGATCGGACGCCTTGCGCTCCGCATCGAGCGCCGCGTCCTGTCGTTCGAGCAGGTCGTCGCGCGTGCGCATCGTATAGAACAGCAGCAGGAACAGCGCGCACAGGATCACGCCGAGGATGATGCCGAGCGACAGGATCGCCCGCTGCTTTTCCTTCAGCTGATGAAACGTGAAGTCGCGCTGCGCCATCTCGATCGCGCGGAAGTAGTTTGCAAGGCCGTTGACCTTCGGCCAGTACGCGTTGACGTCGTCGATCACGCGCGGCGCATCCTTTGGCGCGTCGCGCAGCAGCGGCACGTCGTGCTTCAGGCGCGCCATGAATGTGCCGAGCACCGCGATTTCGGCGCGCGCGCGCGGGATGCGCAGCCAGTATTCGGACACTTCGGACGGCCTCTGCAGGAATCCGAACGATACCGACAGGCTGTCGAGTTGCATCTGCACGTGGTCGAAGTCGTCGTCGACGTGCGTCGTGTAGAGGATCAGCTGGCGGTCGAAGCGCGTGTAGGCGTTCCGGTATTGCGCGGCTGTCCAGAACACGCCTTCACGCGGCCCTTCGAGCACGCCTTCGTTCACCGAAGTCGCGAGCAGATCCCACAGGAGGAATGCCCATGCGGCGAATCCCAGGATCCACAACGATCCCAGGATGAGGATGATCTTTCTGTTCTTCCACCGCCCGCGCATCATGTCGCGCGCTTACTTCACGGTCAGGCCGATGATCTGCCATGCGAACTTGGCTTCGCCGAGCGGCGTCTTCAGCTCGTCGGGATACTGGTCGCGCGGATACATGATCCACAGCGGGCCGTAGTTGTCGTTGCCGAGCACCTTGCCGTTCATCGTGCGCGCGAGGATCACGCCGTACTTGTCGGCATCCGAAACCGGGATCGTGAACGTGTATTCGTCGATGCAGCGGAACTCGATCTGCGTGCCGTGCGCGTCGACGGTCTTCAGCACGTCGGACAGGCGCGGGCCGGTGAAGGTCGACTTGGGCGTCCAGCTCGTCGACGTGACGATCGTATGCTGCGGCAGCGCCATCAGCGCCTGCTCGGTAAAGACGAATGCCGTCCTGCCGGGCTGGTTGCTGCGGCCGATCTTGCCGTCGACGGTGAACGTGAACGACGCAGCCCAGCTCGCGGCGGCCATGCCGAGCAGGACGGCCGTGGCCAGGCTCTTGATCCAGATGGTCGAAATTCGCATGAGTTTCCCCTTGATCGTGTTCGTGTGGTGGTGTTCTTGTCGTGGTCTCAGTTCGCGGCGGCGGCCGCGGCGGCCGGCAATGTGATCTTCAGTTCGCGCGCGACTTCGGCGAACAGGATCGGCAGGCGCACCGGCTTTTCCTCGCAGCGCGCGTTGTAGTGCGACACGATGTGCGCGATTTCGTCCTCGCTCGCTTCGCCGGTGGAGATCTTGCCCGTCAGCAGGAAGATCGGCGCGCCGCCGTTCTCGCTCGAGCGGATGCCGCGCACGAGCTCGGCGGCCGTCTGGTCGCCGAGCATCCAGTCGAGGATGTAGCCGTCGAAATCCTCGACTTCCAGTGCCTTGCGGAACGACGCGCCGTCATGGTACGGAATCGCGTTCACGCCTTTTTCGATGAAGTATTCGCATACGGTTTCGGCGACGTCCCGCGAATCGTCGACCACCGCGATCCGCGCCGCATACACGGTGGGCTGGCTCGAGCGCAGTTCGATCACGTCGACCGGATGGAGGCGGCCTTCGCGCGCGTGCTGCCGTTCGGTGACGATCCATTCGCCCTGCCACTGCAGCGCGACGAAGTCCGTTTCGGTCTGGCTGTTGGCCTTCGCCGAGATCGCCGCGCGGCAGCGGAAACGACGCGACTCGATCACAAGCGTCGCGTCGATCATCTCGACGGCGGCCGGCTGCGTGCCCTTGTCGTCGAGCAGGAGCGCGGGCGGCACGCCGAAGTGCGTCGCGATGTCCTGCAACTGCGACAGGTTCCACGGGATCAGGCCTTTCATCTTGCGCGTGACGACCGAGAAACTGAGGCCCAGCACGTTCGCGATCGTCGTGTTGTGACTGCGCGGCGGGATGCCGTTGCGCGTCAGCAGATCGCGCACCTTGGTTGCGGTAATGAGATCGACATTGGCCTGCTCGCTATTGGACATCTCGACGGGGTCTCCTTGGTTTGAGCGACGAAGAGCATATTCAAAAGTGACGCAATGCGCAAACTTTGAAATCGCGAATCACCTTGACATGCCATTTTTCTCCATTATTATTGCTCACCACGTCACTATTGTTCGCTGCGTCAGGTTTGGAGGCCGGTGTCGACCGCGGTCGGCCCAGCGAAAAGCGGCGACCAGCGCGTGACTGAACGATTCGAAGAGAGAGCCTGAGAGAGCCTTGGACTGCGTGTCGGCGTGGGTGAATTGTATTCGCCCCGCCGCGCGCAAGCCGGGTGCGCGCTCGCGGGGGTGAGATAGCGCGAAGCAGTGCGGCGCAAATAAAACGTGGGGAAAGTAAAAATGGTTCGCCGTTTACTGGCACCGGGGTTGCTGTTGCTGTTGGCCGCGTGCGCGCAGGATCCGTCCGTCACCGGGAACACG